>DASYFC010000026.1:0-60173 GCA_036498645.1 Acidimicrobiia bacterium
CCGCAGCCGGTCGGAGCTCGACGCGACGGCTTGGAGCCGGGCGCCGAGCCCCTCGAGCTGGTCGGCGGTCTGGGCCTCGGCGTCGGCGTCGGCCTCGCCGTCCTTGGCGCGTCGCAGCTCGCCCCAACGCGCCAGCCGGAGTCCGAGAGCCCGGGAGACGTTCCGTTCGCCGCCCCCGGCCGCTGCGAGCTGCGTATTCGCTTCCGCGAGCTTGGCGTACCTCACTGACAGCGGTCCCCGGAGCGGCGTCCACGCACGGTCGACGCCGTCTCGCGCGTCCTCGAGCTTCGGGCGGGTCGTCAGCACGAGCGCGATCGCCCCGACCACGAGCAGCACGAGCACGACGACCGCGAGACGCCGGACCCGACGAGCCATCATCGGGGAAAGCTAGCGGCGGGCTCCCCGGTGATCGCTCATCCCCTAGCGTCGGCCGGGTGATCACCGCGATCGCCCACACGGCGGTGTGCGTGCCGGACGTCGAGGCGGCCGTGGAGTGGTACCGGTCCGTGCTCGGCCTCACCGTCCTCTCGCCGCCCTACCTCGTCGAGGGGGACGCCATCGAGCGCGACATGGGCGAGCTCGTTCCGAGCCCGGTGGCCGTGAAAGCCGCCATTCTCGGGTTCCCGGACGGCGGCGACCGCGTGCTCGAGATCATCGAGTACCCGCGTGCGCCCGGCCACCGCCGGCCGCAGGACGCGTCGGTGACGGACCACGGGTTCACTCACGTCGGGCTCGTGTGCGACGACATCGCCGAGACGCGCGCCGAGCTCGAAAGCAAAGGGGTGCACTTCCTCACTCGCGGGACCGCCGAGATCGCCGGCCTGCGCACCACGTGGTTCGCCGATCCGCACGGGCTCGTGTTCATCCTGCTCGAGAAGCGCGAGCCCGAGAAGCCGTACTTCGCGCAGTACTGACCCCGGACGCCGTCACACCGCCCCGGTACGATCCCCGCATGACCCGCTCCCGGGTCGTGGTCGTGGTGATCCTCGCCGCCGCCTCACTCGGGGGCTGGCGGCTCGGACGAGCACACCACGCCGCGACCGCCGAATGGGCCGTCGTCCGCGTGGTCGACGGCGACACGATCGAAGTCGCGCGCGGTGGCAACGCCACCGACACGGTCCGGCTGCTGGGAATCAACACGCCCGAGACCCATCATCCGACCAAGCCGGTCGAATGCTTCGGGCCCGAGGCAGCCGCTTTCACGGGGGAGCACCTGGCGGGAAGGTCGGTGCAGCTCGAGGACGACATCGAGCGACGCGACCGGTACGGCCGGCGCCTCGCGTACGTCATCGTCGACGGCGAGCGGTTCAACGACGAGCTGCTACGTCGCGGCTACGCCCGCCTTCTCGTCATCGAGCCCAATCACGCGCACGCCCGCACGATGCTGCGCGAGGAGCTCGACGCCAAGCGCGCCGGCCGCGGGCTCTGGAGCGAGTGCTGAGCGCGCCGCGACGAAGGCGGGTGCGGTGATTCAGAGCGTGTCGGTGGTGAGCCGGGTGCGGAGCTTGTCGATGGCACCGCCCAGCACGTCGCGGGTGTGGGTGTGCGACCAGCCCCGCTCGTGGGCGAGGTCCTTCATCGACGTGGCGGAGCCGTTGAACCCGAACCGGCGAGCCACGAGCTCGTACTCGGTGGGGTCCAGGCACTCGAACGCGTGCGGGTCGGCGCGGAGCTCGAGCGCGTCGAGGTCGACCTCGTCGTCGGCGGCGGGATCGTCGAATCCACCCGGGAGATCGGGATACGGCCAGCCGTCGTCGGTGGGGAAGACCGGGAAGCTCGACCAAGCCATCGCGTCACTCCGCTGCCGGTGCCGTGCCCGCATCGTGGCCGAGGCGTCGGGCTCCGTCAACGGGGAGTCAGCCGGGATGGCGGCCGACCATCTCGAGCAGGGCGTGGCCGTGCCGCTGGAGCTTGACCGGCCCGATGCCCGGGATCGTCAGCAGGTCGCCCCGGGACTGCGGCCGGTCGCGTGCGACGGCCTCGAGGGTCGTGTCGTGGAAGATCACGTAGGCCGGCACGCCCGACGCGCGGGCGAGGTTGCGACGCCATTCGAGGAGCGCGCCCAGGAGCTCGGTCGCCTCGGCGTCGAGCGGGCGCTCGCGCGTGGCTCCGGAGTGGCGTCGCGCCCCGGCGACCTGGTCCCGGGCGGCGGCGAGCCCGTGACGCTGCTGGTCGCGCGCCACGCTGCCGCCCACCGGTGCGCGAGCCACCGACACCGTCGCCTCGATCGGAGCCAGCCACGGGCTGGGCGTACGGCGGTAGGTGCGCATCCCCACCGTGCGCTTCTGGGCCCAACTCACGTGTAGCGCGCGTTCGGCGCGCGACAACGCCACGTACAGGAGACGCAGCTCCTCGGCTTTTTCCTGCGGTGTCTCGGCATGCACGATCGGCACGAGCCCCGTCTCCAAGCCGGCGACGAACACAGTGTCGAACTCGAGCCCCTTGGCCCGATGGAAGCTGAGCAGCTCCACCGCATTGGCGCTCGAGGCTCCGGTGTCGTCGCCGGCCCGCAGCGCCGTCTGCAGGAATTCGAGGAACCCGGCGAGCGACCCGTGCCCGCCGTCGGTGACGAGGTAGTCGCGGCCGAGGCGGCCGATCGCCTCGACGTGCTCGCGGCGTTCCTCGGACGCGTCGGCGGTGCTCTCGGTGAGGGCTTCCAAGTGGCCCGCGAACGGGAGGCCGGGCTGTTCGCGGGTCCGCTCGCGGAGCGTCTCCAGCGCGACCTGGACCTCCGGGCGGTCGAGGAACCGTCCGCCGCCCCGCACCCGGAACGGGACGCCTTCGCGCCGCAGCGCCTCCTCGAACAGCGCCGACTGGGCGTTCGTCCGGTACAGCACCGCCGCCGACGACCACGGGGTCCCCGGCGGGTGGTCGCGGCGCAACGATCGCGCGACACCCTCGGCTTCGGCCTCGTCGCTCGGGTACGAACGGACGACCGGGAGCGGGCCCTCGGGTCGCGAGCTGCGGACGGCGGCTCGATCGCCGCTCGTCTCCAGCACCGCCGCCGCGGCCGACACCACCTGCGGCGAGGAGCGGTAGTTCGTGTCGAGGCGCACGACGGACGCGCCGGGGAAGTGGTCGCCGAACGAGGTGAGATACGACGGGTCGGCGCCCGCGAACCCGTAGATCGCCTGGTCGCCGTCGCCGACGACGCACAGGTCGGCGCGATCGCCGAGCCAGGCGCGGACGAGGCGGAACTGGGCGGGGTTGGCGTCCTGGAACTCATCGACGAAGACGTGCTGGAACCGCCACCGCTGCGCGGCCTGGAACTCGGCATCCGTCTCGAGCGCGTGCGCGCACCACGTGATGAGGTCGTCGAAGTCGACGAGGCCTCGGCGGCGGCGTTCGCGTTCGTAGCGCTCGAAGTACACGGCGATTTCGGCTGGGGGCCGCGGCGGGTCCCGCCGTGCCGCCTCGGCGGCGGCCTGGTAGCCGTCGGCACGGACGAGGCGCGCCTTGGCCCACTCGATCTCGGTGGCGACCTCGGCGGCGAGCAGCGCGCGCTCACCGCCCCGGCCCGGCAGCATCGGCACGAGGAGGCGCGCCTTGCGGTCGAGCAGCTTCGGCATCGGCCGGTCGTGGTCCTCGCAGCGGCGCCGGAGCTGCGCCAGCGCGATGGCGTGGAACGTGCCCGCGGCGACCTGGCGGCGGACCCCGAGCCGGGTGAGGCGATCGCCGAGCTCGCCCGCGGCCTTGCGCGTGAACGTGACTGCGAGCGTGTGCCCCGGGTCGATGTGCGCGTGCCGGGCCTGCCAGGCGATGCGACGGGTCAGGACGCGCGTCTTGCCCGCGCCGGCGCCGGCGAGGATCGCGAGCGGTACGGCACGCGTGGTGACGGCCTCACGCTGTGCGTCGTCGAGGCCGTCGAGCAACGGGTCCTCGCGCAACTGGTCAGGGCGCACTCGTGGACCATACCGATCGGGTACGACAGGAACCGCGGATCATCCCTCGACCTGCACACGCGGAAATGGGAAAGGCCCCGAGTAGTCTTCGCTGCGTCGCAGCTCCGATCTCCTCGGGGCCTCCCGTTCGAACATTTGCCTTTGGGGGCTCCCCGGCGGGCGGGGCGTCCCCATCGACTCTGTCCCGGCCCCTGGCGCCGGATCGCTCCGACGTTCGGTCGCCGACCGACTCCTCGGACCCGTATTCCGGCTGCTGTCCTTGCGGACATCACCAGTGCCGTGCCCTTGTCGCCGGTGCTTGCGAACATACGACCGCGACCGCGCGCCGTCAAGGGACTTCGCGACCTCGGGTAGCTTCCTCTGATGCACGTGTCGCGCGTCCGCTTCGAAGAGCTCGTCGCCGACGCGCTCGACTCCATTCCCCCCGACCTGGCCGCGCACATGGACAACGTGGTGGTCGTCGTCGAGGACTGGCCGACGCGCGAGCAGCTCGGCGGTCGACGGGGCACGCTCCTCGGTCTGTACGAAGGCGTACAACTCACCAACCGCTCGCCCCTCAACTACGCGGGGGTGATGCCCGACCGCGTCACGATCTTCCGGGGACCATTGTGCGAGCGGTCACAAGACGAAGCGCACCTCGCCCACCAGATCCGGGTCACCGTCGTCCACGAGATCGGGCACCACTTCGGCATCGACGACGCCCGCCTCCGCGAGCTGGGCTGGAGCTAGGACTTCGCCGAGCACCTAGGCTCTCGGCCGATGCGCGACGGGGCCCGCTGGCGCAACTGGGGTCGCAACCAGCAGTGCAGCCCCGCGGCCGTCGAGACGCCCACGAGCGAGCTCGAGGTCGTCGAGGCAGTGCAGCGAGCGAAGCGAGCGGGACAGACGGTCAAGGTCGTGGGCGCCGGACACTCGTTCACCGGCATCGCCTGTACCGACGGCCGGATGCTGCGTCTGGGGGGGCTCAACCGGATCGTCGCGATGGACCGCGACGCGAACACCGTCACCGTCGAGGGTGGCATCCCGCTGTGGCAGCTCAACGACGAGCTGGAGACGCGTGGCCTGGCGCTCGCGAACCTGGGCGACATCGACCGGCAGTCGATCTCGGGCGCGATCGCGACCGCAACGCACGGCGGCGGGAAGGGCTTCGGCGGCCTGGCCACGTTCGTGACCGCGCTGGAGCTCGTCACGGCCGACGGCGAAGTGCTGCGCTGCTCGCGCGATGAGGAGCCCGAGGTGTTCGCGAGCGCACGCGTCGGCCTCGGCGCGCTCGGCGTGGTGACGAAGGTGACGCTCCAGTGCCAACCGTCGTTCCGTCTGCACTCGATCGAGAAGCCCCGGCCTCTCGACTCGCTCGTCGACGACCTCGACGACATCGTCGACCACAACGAGCACATCGACTGTTACTGGTTCCCGCACACCGACGTGGCCACGGTCAAGGTCGCCAACCGGACCGACGAGCCGCTCCGTACCAAGTCGTCGTGGAAGGCATGGCGCGACGACATCCTGCTCGCCAACTACGCGTTCGGGGCCGCGGCCGCGCTCGGACGCCGGCGCCCGGCGGCGATCCCGAAGCTCATGAACCTCGTCGCCGGCGGGATCGGCAAGACCGAGGTCGTCGACGTGAGCCACCGGGTGCTGTGCAGCCGGCGGCTCGTGCGGTTCGTCGAGATGGAGTACGCCATCCCGCGCGCCGAGCTCGGCAAGACGCTGCTGCGCGTGCGCGATCTCATCGAGCGCGAGGGCTTGGCGGTGAACTTCCCGATCGAGTTGCGCGTCGCGGCGGCCGACGACATCCCTTTGAGCACCGCGAGCGGGCGCGAGACGGGCTATCTGGCAGTCCACTTGTCGGCGGGTATGCCGTTCGATCAGTACTTCCGGGGCGTCGAGGGGATCATGGACGACGTCGGCGGCCGGCCCCACTGGGGGAAGATGCACTACCAGACGGCCGAGACGCTCGCGCCCAGGTACTCCGACTGGGCGCAGTTTCAGGCCGTCCGTGCCCGCCTCGATCCCGACGGTCGATTCCGGAACCCGTACCTGGATCGCGTGCTCGGCCCGGTCGCGTCGCCGTAACCTCGACCCATGCCTTACCCGCGGCATCTCCTCAACGAGGGCGAGACGGTCGCGCTCGACCTCCATCCGCACTGGTGGTACTTCTCGAAGCACATCCTCACCGGGATCCCGCTCTTCCTCGCGCTCATCGGTGTGCTCACGTTGTCGGGCAGCGTGCAGACGGTCGCCGGGTGGGCGTGGGCGATCCTCGCCGTCATCTGGGCCGGCTGGCTCGCGATCAAGTACTTCCAGTGGCAGTACACACACTTCGTGGTGACCGACGACCGCGTGATCTTCCGCACCGGCATGCTCTCGAAGCACGGCGTCGAGATCCCGCTCGAGCGGATCAACAACATCAACTTCGACCAGCGGATCTTCGAGCGGGTGATCGGCGCCGGCGACCTCGACATCGAGTCGGCGGGCCGGGAGGGCCAGTCGCACTTCGAGGACGTCCGCCACCCCGACGGGGTGCAGCAGGAGATCTACCGCCAGATGGAGATCAACGCCAAGGAGACCGCGAGCTGGTCGGCTCCGCAGGCGCCCGCCGGTGGTGGCGCCAGCATCCCCGACCAGATCGAGCAACTCGCCGCCCTGCGCGACAAGGGGCACATCACCGCCGAGGAGTTCGAGGCCAAGAAGACCGCGCTCCTCGGGCGGATGTAGCCACGGCTCTGCGCGTCGTCTCCCTCGTCCCGTCCGCAACCGAGACGCTGCGCGCCATCGGCGTGGATCCGGTTGCGTGCACCCGGTTCTGCGAGCAACCCGACCTGCCCACGGTCGGCGGGACGAAGAACCCGGACGTCGAGGCGATCGTCGCCCTCGCGCCCGATCTGGTGATCGTGAACGACGAGGAGAACCGCGTCGAGGACGCCGACGCGCTCACCGCCGCCGGGCTGCGCGTGCACTCGATGTCACCCCGGTCGGTCGCAGACGTCGGGCCCGCTGTCGTCGGGTTGGGCGACGCGGTCGGTGCCGATGTCCCGGCGGTGTTCTGGACACCCGATTGGGAACGGTGGCTCGACGAACAGCGGGCCGTGGCGCCGGGGGTGGCACGGCGGGCGGCGGTTCTCGTCTGGCGCCGGCCGTGGATGACGGCGAACGCGGATACCTACGGCTCGTCGCTCTTGGCGCTGCTCGGCATCGAGAACGTGTTCGCCGGCGCACGAGAGCGCTATCCCGAGACGACGCTGGAAGAGATCGCGGAGCGCCGCGCCGACCTCGTGGTGCTCCCCGGGGAGCCGTACCCGTTCAAGAACCGCCATGTCGACGAGGTGGAGGCGATCGTTCGCGGCGCCGACGTCCGGCTCGTCGACGGCCGCGACCTCTTCTGGTGGGGCATCCGCACGCCCGATGCCGTCGCGAGGCTCTGCGAGGCGCTCAGACGTTCGTGAGGCCGGGGCCGTAATCCTCATCGGGGGCCGGGCAGTGGAAGTGCACGAAGTTCTCCTGCGCAGTCGCTGCGTCGAGCTCGGGGTCGTCCCACCGGAGGATCAACGTGCGCGCCTCGCCCGGCTCGAGCGTCACGGTCACGTCGCCGACCGGGGTGGCGGCGGTCGGCGGGGCGTCGAAGGTGATCGCCCCGTGCGCGACAACGGCACCGCGCGATCGCGGCACGGCGACGCGGGCGTCGGCGTCGGGAGGCATGGGGAGGCCGATGCGGGCGCCGTCGAAGTCGGGTGCGAACACCGCTGACGTTGCCTCGACCACTTCCCACGACGCCGTGCCCCGCCATCCCTTGCGCCGGTCGTTCACCGCCACGACGGGCACGACGTGCGCCCCGGTCGGGACGACCGAGGCGTCGTGCAGTCCGACGAGCAGTCGCGGCCGGCTCGCGTCCCGGAACGCGTGGTACGTCGCCTTGGGTACGCGCTCCACGTCGACGAGGCCGCCGCCCGCGTAGCCCCACCAGTCGGCCCAGAAGTGCCACCGGTAGCCCATGAACGGATCGCCGCGGTGGGCCCGGAACCACTCCGTCTGGTACTTCGCCAGGGCCGCGCCGTACGCCTGCGTCGCGTCGGCCCACTCGTCCCGCGACCCGTACCGTGACGGCAGTCCCGCGAACGCGCACGTCGAGCCGATGAACGACAGGCGGCTGACCCACTCACGCATCTGCTCCTGTTCGGGCGGCCATCCGCGATCGCCGAACTTCTCGGCCTGCGGCCCGACCGTCCAGAAGCCGTACTCGGAGACGAACCACGCCGGCCGCTCGCGCACCCGGTAGAGGGTCCCGCCGGCCAGCGACCCTGCGTAGTTGTGAACGTCGTCGCCGATGCCCGACGCCCGGTGCACGTGCCGGCCGGTGTCGACGGCCTGCAACGTCGCGTCGAGCTCGGCGTCGAGGTGCGTCTCGCCCCGGTCGGTCTCGGGACCGTCGTCGGCCCGGCGCGGGTCGAACATCCGGGCGGGCTCGTTGTGGCATGCGTAGTAGACGACGCTCGGGTGGTTGTGCAGCAGGTACGCCATCTCCGCGATCTGGCGGCGGGCGGTGTCGACGAACCCCGGGTTGGTCCGGGTGCCCGAGTCGTAGGACCACTGCAAGGCGAAGTCCTGGAACACGAGAACGCCGGCGTCGTCGGCCGCGTCGTAGCAGTGCGGCGACTGGACGTGTGCATGAACGCCCACCGAGTTGCAGTGCGCTTCGAGCAGCATGCGCATGTCGCGGTCGTAGAAGCTGCGGCCGACCTCGGCGAAGTGTTGCCACGGGATGTAGTTCACGGCCTTCACGAACACCGGCCGGCCGTTCACCTCGAGGTGTCGCGCATGCCCGTCGTCGTCGGTCACGATGCGGGCTGTGCGCAGGCCGAAGCGCGTCCGGCGCCGGTCGAGCGCGCGCCCGTCCGGCGTCGCCAGCGCGACCCGGAGCTCGTGCACCGCCGGATCGCCGGATCCCTCGCCAGCCGGCTCCCACCGCGCGAGGTCGGCGCCGTCGAGATCGATGACCACGTCGAGACGTCCCGGCCCGGGAGGCAGGGTCACGTCGAGCTGCGCCCGCTCGCCGGCCAGCTCGAGATCGACGCGCGTCGCGGCGTCGTCGGCCAAGTGGTTGGTCGCCACCACCGCCACCTGCATGGTGCGTTCACCGAGCGGCGTCACGAACAGCGCGTCGAGCGACACGTCGCCGGTGCGCTCGAGCGTGACCGGCCCGACGATGCCCGCCGTCGTCATCGATTGACCCCATTCGGGCGTCCACACCCACGGGTCGCCGCCCTCGACGAGCGGGCCGACCATGCGGCCCGGCAGGCCACCGGGGCGGCTGTCGTGGTACTTCAGGGTGCCCTTGATGACGCGCTTGCGCTGATCGAAGAACAGCGCCGACGGGTCCAGCGGCTCGAGCGGGTCCTGCACCGCGACCAGGAGCGTGTTGTTCTTCGCCAGCCGGTCGGTCACGTCGAACCCGAACGGCGCGAACGCGCCCTCGTGATGACCGAGGTGCTCGCCGTTCAGCCATACGTCGGCCAGATAGTCCACGGCGGCGAAGCGGAGTCGGACGCGCGGCGGAGACTCGGGCAGCCCGCCGTGTCGGGGGTCGGCGAACGTACGCCGGTACCAGACGGGCGCGAACTGGCGCGAGAGCTCCTCGTCGAAGCCGTAGTTCTCGGGGACCACGACCTTGCGCCACGCCACGTCGGTGGGTGGCCCCGCCGCGGCGCGGGCCCCCGCCTCCGGGAACGAGGGGTCACCGTCGACGTCCGCCCACCGCTCCCAACGGCCCGACTGCGACACCTCGATTCGGCCGCTGCCCACGGATGCATCCCCCGGCTCGACCGCCGACCAGGGGAGCGGGCGCGCGGTCGCGACGGGCTCGAACTCCGAGTGCGGTGCGACCGGCGCGGAGCCGGGACGCGGCCGGTCCGCCGCCGACAGCCGCAGCGTCATGCGCCGACCGGAGCGATGAGGCGGCCGGCGCCTTCGACCGCGTTCACGTCGAAGGCGTCGGCGTCGAGGCCGGTCTCGGTCCGGTATCGGGCGACCGTCTTGTTCGCCACGGCACGGACCTGTGCGCGCGGGACCAGCGCGACGACGCACCCGCCGAACCCGGCGCCGGTCAGCCGGGCGCCGGCCGCACCGTGCTCGACGAGAAGATCGACAGCCAGGTCGAGCTCGGGGGTCGAGACGGCGTAGTCGTCGCGCAGGCTGGCGTGGCTGGCGAGCATCAGTGGGCCGAGCGCGGCGGCGTCCCCGGCGCGCAGAGCGTCCGCGAACTGGAGGACGCGCTGGTTCTCGGTGACGACGTGACAGGCCGTCGGCTCGTCGCGCACCGCGTCGAACGACGCGTCCCGAAGCGCGGGCACGCCGAGCCGGGCGGCGACGCGTTCGCCGTCGGCGCGCCGTTCTGCGTAGGCACTCCCCGCCAGCGTGCGGGGGAGCCCGGAATGCATCACGAGCACTGCCAGCTGGTCGGGCAACGCGATCGGCTCGGCGGCGAGCGTCCGGCAGTCGATGAGCAACGCGTGGTCGGCTCGCCCGAGGAGCGCGACGAGCTGGTCCATCACGCCGCTCGGGACGCCGGTGGCGAGGTGCTCGCCGTGCTGGCACGCCCGCGCCAGCTCCGTTGCCGGGCACCGGAACCCGCTCACATCCGCCAGTGCCAGCGCGAGCGCCACCTCCAGCGCGGCGCTCGACGACAAGCCCGAGCCCACCGGCACGGTCGACGAGAGGGCGGCGTCGATGCCCGCCGGCGCGCGTCCGGCGTCGGCGAGCGCCCGCACGACACCGCCGACGTACCGCCCCCACACCGGCTCGACGACCGCCGGCTCGTCGGCGCCGTCGGCGGGGATATCGACTGTGCCCTCGACCTCGGCCGAGCGAACAGTGACGCGCCCGTCGTCGCGCGGGTGCGCAGCAACGACGCAATCACGGTCCACGGCCAGCGGCAGGACGAAGCCGTCGTGGTAGTCGGTGTGGTCGCCGATCAGGTTCACGCGCCCCGGCGCGCGGAACCAACGCAGTCCGGTGGCGCCGCCGAGCCGGTCGGTGATGGCTGCGGCGCGCGGTTCCACGTCAACCCAGCGCGGGCAGCACCTCGGCCGCGAACCGGTCGAGGCCGTCGACGTCGAACGGCGCCCGCATGGCCAGGATCACCCACTCGGCGCCGGCGTCCGTGTACTCGCCGATACGGTCGACGACCTCCTGGACGCTGCCCATCAACACGCCCGGCTTCACGAACTCGGCGATGTTCCCGAACTGCGCTTCGAGGTCGCCCTGCCGCCACGCCAGCCCGAGGTTCACCGACTTCGTGATCGTCGCCGGATCGCGACCGATGGCATCGCAGTGATCGTGGAGCACCTGAACCTTGTGGCGATAGGTGTCGGGAGCGAGGAACGGCACGTTCCAGCCGTCGGCGTGCCGAGCCGCTGTGCGGAGCGTGAGCTTCTCGCCCGCGCCGCCGATCCAGAGCGGCAGCCGCTCCTGCACCGGCTTCGGCTCGCAACGGGCGTCACGCAAGTGGAAGAACTCGCCGTCGAAGTTGGCGACATCCTCGGTGAGCAGCGCGCGGATGCACTGGATGCCCTCGTCGAGCATGCGGAGCCGAACGGGCACGGGTGGGAACGGGATGCCGTACGCGTCGTACTCGCCCTGGTGCCAGCCGCCGCCGAGGCCCAGCACGATGCGCCCACCGGCCAGGTGGTCGAGGGTGGCCATCGCGTTCGCCAGCACGGCCGGATGGCGGTAGCCGACCGAGTACACGAGGCTTCCGCAGCGCACGCGCTCGGTCTCGAGCGCGAGGGCGGCGTGCGTGGCGACCGCCTCGAGGCACACCGCGCCGCCTGTCGCGTCGGCGGCGTAGAAGTGGTCCCAGACCGAGATCCAGTCGAAGCCGTTCCCTTCGATCCGCCGCCACAGCGCGCGGAGCTCGTCGGTCGTCGTGTTCTGCAGCCCGGCGTGGACGCCGAACTTCACGCCGCCCCCAACGGTGCGCCGACCTCGGGCAGGACCTCGGCTGCAATGAGGCGGAGGTGCTCGAGGTCGGACACGTCGAGCACCTGGAGGTACGCCGCCTCGGCGCCCGCCGCCGCGAACGCCGACAGCTTCTCGACGACCTCGCCCGGCAGGCCGGCGGCGCCGTTCGCGCGCAGCTCGTCGGGCTCCCGGCCGATGGCGTCGGCGCGCCGCCGGAACTCGGCTTCGTCCCGCCCGCAGCACACGACGAGCGCGACCGTCGTGCGCAGCGTCGCGGGGTCGCGTCCCGCGTCCGTGCAGGCCTGCCTCACCCGCTCGACGTACTCGCCGTACACGTCGAGCGGCGGAAAGGGGAGGTTGAACTCCTGCGCGTAGCGCGCCGCCAGCGCCGGTGTCCGCTTCGTGCCGTAGCCGCCGATGATGATCGGCGGATGCGGCTGCTGCACCGGCTTCGGAAGTGCCGGGGTATCCGTGAGCTCGTAGTAGCGGCCGTGGTACGAGAACCGCTCACCGACGGGCGCGGTCCACATGCCGGTGATGATCGCCAGTTGCTCCTCGAGCCGGTCGAACCGCTCTCGCGTCGACGGGAACGGGATCCCGTGGCCGCGATGCTCGTCCTCGAACCAGCCCGCGCCGATCCCGAGCTCGACGCGCCCGCGACTCATGGCGTCGACCTGCGCCACGGAGATCGCGAGCGGACCGGGCAACCGGAACGTGCTCGCCGTGACAAGCGTTCCGAGACGCAGTCGCGACGTCTCTCGCGCCAGGCCCGCGAGGGTGATCCACGCGTCGGTGGGGCCGGGCCCGGCGTCGCCGTCGCCCATGCGCAGGTAGTGGTCGGAGCGGAAGAACGCATCGAAGCCGAGCTCCTCTGCGGTGCGGGCCACTGCGAGCAGGTCGTCGTACGTCGCGCCTTGCTGCGGCTCCGTGAAGATGCGCAAGCGCATCAATTCCTCCTGACGCCGTCGCCGCCGAGAATCTATCGGGCGAGCCGGTCGCGCCCGCGAGCGAACGCCCGTAAGGTGTTCGCGGAGACGGCGGCTTTGCCGACCGTTCCGCAAAGCCGGAGCTTGCGACGGCGACAGGAGAGAGATTTGTTGGATATCGATCGATGGCCTGATCTACGCGATCCGGTGCTCGTGGTCGCGTTGTCGGGCTGGGTCGACGCCGGACTGGCCGGCGCCGGCGCCGCGGCCGTCTTGAGCGACCAGCTCGACTCGGCAGCCGCGTTCGGCCGCTTCGACCTCACGGATCTCGTCGATCTCCAGCAGACACGGCCTTCCGTCCATCTCGTCGACGGCGCGACCCGAGAGATCAAGTGGCCCGCGGTCGACTTGGTCGCGGGAAGGGCGGGGCGCGACGTCGTCCTCTGCTCCGGGCCGGAGCCGTCGCTGCGCTGGCGCGCGTTCAGCGAGGAGCTCGTGCAGATGTCGCAGCGGCTCGGCGTGAGCATGATGGTCGGCCTCGGGGGCATGCCGACGCTCGTGTCGCACCGACGCCCCGTGTCTGTGCTCACGACGGCGACGAGCCGCTCGCTCGCGCAGGAGGTCGGCGCGTGGCGCGCCGACTACACCGGTCCGACCGGCGCGCAGACCGCGCTCCAAGTTGCACTCGGCGACGCGGGAATTCCCGGGCTCGGGCTGTGGGCCCAGGTGCCGCACTACGTGGCGGCGACCCCGTCGCCGCCTGCGATCAGCGCGTTGCTGTCACGGGTGCGCGAGCTTGCCGGCGTAGAGACCGATCTCACCGCGCTCGACAGCCAGGTCGAGGAGTACCTCGGGCGGGTCGAGGAGGGCTTGTCGGAGCGGCCCGACGTCGCCGAGATGGTGCGCAACATCGAAGCCTCGGAGGACTCGGGCGAGATCCCCAGCGGCGACGAGCTCGCGTCGGAGATCGAACGCTTCCTCCGCGAACAGGGCTGAGGCGCCGGGAGAAAAGGGGACAAAAAAAGGCGAGTCGACGGACCGGGGCAGGGACGGCCCGCCGACTCACCAAACTGGGCTCCCGGACGAGACCGGGATCACCGCGATCTTCGCGCATCCCCGAAGGGGTTGCGCATCGGATGTTTCCCCTCGCTGGGGACGAGTAAACCACGAACCGGACGGTCCTACCAGACCCTTCCATCAGCATCTTTCACCCGCCGGCCCTCGAGGCCCGCCGCCGGCGGCGAGGCGGGGGCGGATCCGCCGATGCCGCGGAGACGGTAGAAAGACACCATGAGCGTCGTCCGAATCAATGCCATCACCGTGCCGGCCGAGCGGGTCGAGGAGTTCGAGCGGAGGTTCGCCGCCCGCGCCGGGGAGGTGTCGAAGGCCCCCGGCTTCGAGACGTTCGAGCTGATGCGCCCGACCGACGGGCGAGACGTGTATCTCGTCTACACGCGCTGGCGGTCCGAGGACGAGTTCCAGGCGTGGGTCGACAGCCCCGCCTTCCAGCACGGTCACAAGGCCCACAGCAGCGACGGGCCGGTCGGCACCGGCAGCGAGCTCTGGTCCTTCGACGTGATCCAACACGAGGACGCGCCGGCGAGGACCCCCGACCCTCGATGACCGTCAACAAGGTCACCGCCGGGTTCGAGGACCCGGCCCTCGCCGAGCTCACGGGACCGGGCGGCGCGTTCGAGATCGTCACCGACGACGTCCTCGGCGTCCCGCTGCAGGTGTACAAGAACCGGCTGCACTCGTTGGGCGAGCTGATCACGATGGCGGACGGGCGCGCCGGCGTCGACTTCCTCGTCCAGGGCGATCGTCGACTGACCTACGACGAGCACAACGCGCTGGTTCGTCGCGTCGCCGCATCGCTCGTGGAGTTGGGCGTCGGCCACGGCGACCGCGTCGCCATGCTGTCGGCGAACAACGTCGAGTGGGTGGTGCTGTGGTGGGCGGCGGCGGCGATCGGCGCGGTGGTCGTGCCGTTGAACGCGTGGTGGAAGTCCGACGAGCTCGAGTTCGGTTTGCGCGACTCGGGCGCCAAGCTGTTGTTCTGCGACCCGAAGCGCTGGCAGGCGGTCCGCGATCGCGTCAACGCACTGCCGGAGCTCGAGCACGTGTTCGTGACGGATTTGGACGAACCGGACGGCGTTGCCCGGCCGGGCGACGAACTGCTGCGCGGCGACGACCCGGGGACGCTGCCCGACGCCGGCGTCGACGAAGACGACCTGTTCGCGATCCTGTACACGTCGGGAACGACCGGTCGGCCGAAAGGCGCCACTCTCACGCACCGACAGGCGATCGCGAACCTCCAGAACATCTTCTGCCTCGGCATCGCCAACGCCAGCCGCGGCGGCGAAGCTGCCCCCGAGCTGTCGAGCAAGGTGCAGTCCGCCACTCTGCTCGTCGTGCCGCTCTTCCATGTGACCGGATGCCTCTCGACGATGATGCTGAGCTACGCGTCGGGAGCCAAGCTCGTACTGATGCCCCCGGGCCGGTTCGATCCGGACGCGGCGATGGCGACCATCGAACGCGAGAAGATCACGAGTTTCGGTGGGGTCCCCACGATCATGTGGCGGATCGTCGAGTCGCCGCACTTCGACGACTACGACCTCTCGACGGTCGTGCGCGTCAGCTACGGCGGGGCGCCGGCCGCGCCCGAGCTGGTGCAGCGGATCCACGAGCGGTTCCCGAAGGTGCGCAAGACCCTCGCCACCGCGTACGGCCTGACCGAGAGCGCGTCCGTGGCCACCTCGAACACCGGTGACGACTACCGCGCCCACCCCGACTCGGTCGGACGCCCCGCGCCGACTGTCGAGATTGGCGTCGTCGACCCCAACGGAGGGCCCGTGCCCACCGGCGCGACGGGTGAGATCTGGCTGCGCGGGCCGACGATCATGCGCCGCGGGTACTGGAACCGACCGGAGGCAACCGCCGAGGCCATCACCCCTGACGGCTGGTTCCGCAGTGGCGACATCGGCCGCTTCGACGACGACGGGTTCCTGTACCTCGTCGACCGGGCGAAGGACATGATCATCCGGGGCGGCGAGAACGTGTACTGCGTCGAGGTCGAGCAGGTGCTGTTCGAGCATCCCGACGTCGTCGACGCCGCCGTCGTCGGGGTTCCGCACAAGGTGCTCGGTGAGGAGGTCAAGGCGGTCGTGCAGCTGAAGCCTGGTTCGTCGGCCACGATCGAGGACCTCCGCACCCACTGCTCCGAACGCCTCGCCAACTTCAAGGTGCCCGAGTACGTCGAGATGCGCGACGAGCCGCTCCCTCGAAATCCCGCCGGCAAGGTGCTCAAGAACCTCCTGCGCGGCGACGAGACCTCCTTCGCGGCCGACCCCACAGACGACTCCGCCCTCTGACGCCGCCGCTCGAGGCCTCGAGGAGCCGGCGATCCAAACGGTCCTGTTCGACACGCACAAGTGGGTCGGGTTCGTCGCGGTCGTGGCCAACGCGATCGCAGGCATCGTGTGCCTCGTCGCGTGGCGCGTCACGCGCTGGCGCGGGCGCTGGGTGTGGATCCTGACGATCGTCGCCGAGGCGCTCTTCCTGTTCGACGTCGTCGTCGGCACTGCACTCGTCGCCGCGTACAAGTACAAGCCGCCCGGCATTCACATGTTCTACGGGTTCCTCGTGTTCATCACGGTCGGGCTGGCGTTCCAGTACCGCGAGTCGATGCGGGGACGAACCGAGCTGCTGTACGGTCTCGTCGGGTTGTTCCTCATGGGTCTCGGGATCCGGGCAGTGTTCCAGGTGGTCTGATGAGCCCTTCGAGTCCGTCACACCGTCGAGTACGCGTGCTCCTGCTCTTCGGCGGCCGCTCCGCCGAGCACGACGTCTCGCGCGTCACGGCCGTCGCGGTCGCACGAGCGCTCGACCCCGCCCGCTACGAGGTGCTCCCCGTCGCGATCACGACCGACGGACGATGGCTTTTCGCCGACGAGGCACGGCGGATGATCGAGCAAGGATCCGGGGCGCTGCCGGCCGCGTTGCCCGTCGAGGGCGAGCCGGTCTCGGAGCTCGGTGACCTGGTGGCGAGAGGCGAGCACGATGCGCTCGACGAGCCGGCGGCGCGCTCGGCACTCGACGCCGATGTCGTGCTCCCGCTCCTCCACGGCCCGTACGGCGAGGACGGCACCGTCCAGGGACTGCTGGAGCTGGCCGGCCTGCCGTACGTCGGCGCCGGAGTCGTGGGCTCGGCGGTCGGGATGGACAAGGTGATGATGAAGCGCGCGTTCGCGGCGTGCGGACTTCCGATCGCGACGTACGCGTCGTTCCGGGACGGCCACGATCGGGTCGCGTTCGCAGCTCAGGTGGAGTCCGAGATCGGATATCCCTGCTTCGTCAAGCCCGCCAACCTCGGCTCCTCCGTCGGTGTCTCGAAAGCACGCGACCGTGCGAGCTTCGACGCCGCCCTCGACCTGGCCCTGAGCTTCGACGAGTGGGCGATCGTCGAAGAGGCGATCGACGGACGGGAAGTCGAGGTCGCGGTCCTCGGTGACGATCCGCCGGAGGTTTCGGTGCCGGGGGAGGTCGTGCCGGGTGACGAGTTCTACTCGTATGCGGACAAGTACGAGCGCGACGACGCGCAGCTCCTGATCCCGGCGCCGCTGACGCCGGAGCTGACTGGTGAGGTGCGCGTGCTGGGCGCGCGCGCGTTCGAGGCATGCCGGTGCGAGGCAATGGCGCGCGTCGACTTCTTCTTCGAGGAGCAGCGCCCCGACGGAAGTGGGGGCCGCGGCTTCCTCGTCAACGAGATCAACACGATCCCGGGGTTCGTCGCCGGGGTCTCCCAGTACCCCCGTCTCTGGGAGCAATCAGGCGTCACGTACCCCGAGCTGCTCGACCGCCTGATCGAGCTGGCGTTCGCGCGCCACGAGCGGCGGGCCAAGCGCGCCGGCCGCCAGCGCGACGAGTAGATCGACGAGGAGTTAGAGGTTCACCACCGGGCACGTGAACGTGCGGGTGATCCCCTCGACCGACTGGATCTGCGAGACGACCATCGCGCCGAGCTCGTCCAGGCTGGGAGCTTCCGTCTTGACGATCACGTCGTACGGGCCGGTGACGTCGTCCGCCGACAGGACTCCGGTGATCTTGCGGGCCTGTTCGGCCACGCTGACAGCCTTGCCGACTTCGGTCTGGATGAGCACGTACGCGGTGACTGACATGCGGCGCCCCCTGTGCAACCGGCTCGGGCGCGCATGGTAGCGCCGGGTTCCGGTGCGGCCGCTCGGCCGCCTGCTATCCGATCTGCACCGTGGCCGGGAGGCCCGCGCCCATGAGGTCGACGAAGTTGTCGCAGTAGAACCGCTGCCTGGCGTGCTCCGACACGGGCGCGAGGCTCCGCTCGAAGCGCCCGAGCGGGTTCCGGCCGCCTTCGACGTGGGGGTAGTCGGACGAGAACATGCAGATGTCTTCGCTCGACTGCTCGATGATCCACCCCGCGTCCTCGTGCGGGTACGGCGTCACGCGCACCTGGCGGGTGAAGTACTCGCTTGGCCTGAGCTCGAGCTGCTGGAGGCGTTCCTCGTTCCGGCGGAAGGCATCGGCGGCGGAGTCGAGCGTTCGCATGACCCCCGGGAGCCAGGTACCACCCTGCTCGATGACCCCGAAGCGGAGGGTGGGGAAGCGGTCGAGCACCCCGTCGATGATCAGCGTGCCGAGCACCTGCATCACCGGGTACTGGATGGCGATGTAGTCGACCGAGCGGAAGTTGCCGTCGCCGCCGTGGAAGTCTGGCACGGGCGGCAGCCCGTTCTCGAAGATCATCGGGTCGACGAGCCGTCCGCCCCCGCCGACGTGGAACACGATCGGGATTCCCGCCTCCTGCGCCTGCGCCCACACCGGGTCGAGCCTGACGTGGCTCGGGGAGTGATGGCGCGGGCACGCCGACGCGATCAGCAACGCCTTGCAGCCCATCTCGAGCGCTTCGCCCGCGAACGCGGCCGACCGTTCGAAGTCGGCGAGCGGCACGTAGCCAGTCGGCAGGAGGCGGGGGTCGACGGAGCAGAACTCGACGACGGCGCGGTTGTGCGCCCGGGCGAGGCCGTACGCCAGATCGAGATCGTCGCCGTGCTCCACGCGTTGCAGCGTCTTGTTCGTGAACGTGTTGAAGATGAGCTGGCTGGCGACGCCGAGCATGTCGATGGCGGCGGGACGGTCCTCGGCGATGAAGGAGCCCGTGGCCTCGAAGTTCTTGCGCAGCCAGATCTGCTCCTCGTCGTGGCTACGGAAC
The DNA here is from genome assembly GCA_036498645.1 of Acidimicrobiia bacterium. Classification (GTDB taxonomy): domain Bacteria; phylum Actinomycetota; class Acidimicrobiia; order IMCC26256; family JACDBD01; genus JALZAA01. The sequence goes on from DASYFC010000026.1 coordinate 19,029, forward strand.
TCGGGATCGCCGTGGCGGCGGCGGAAGTGCTCGACGATCTCGTTCTCGCTCGTGCCGTCGTCGTTGATCCGGAACCCGACGGTGAGCTCGGCGATGCGGTCGCGTACGTCGGGGTCGGCATGCTCGGTGAAGAGGTCCGGCGGCTCCAAGAGGTGCGCGTCGGCGTCGTGGATCACGCGATCGGCCATCGGCGGTTCCCCCTTCCTGACACGGGGACCGTTCTAGCCGAGCCGGGCCTCCAGCGCGCTCAGCTCGTCCCACAACGGGGTCGGGAGCTTGTCGCCCAGCGATTCGAAGTGCTCGCGGATGAGCGGCACCTCTGCCCGCCACTCGTCGGGATCGACCTGCACCGCCGCTGCGACGGCGTCGGTGGGCACGTCGAGCCCGTCGACATCGAGGTGGCCGGCGCCCGGCACGAACCCGATCGCCGTCTCCTCGGCGCCGGCCGTCTCCTCGCAGCGGTCGAACACCCACTCGAGCACGCGGGAGTTCTCACCGAACCCGGGCCACAGGAACTTGCCGTTGGCGTCCTTGCGGAACCAGTTGACGCCGTAGATGCGCGGCAGCTGCGACTCGTCGGTGCGGCCGGTCATGCTCAGCCAGTGGGAGAAGTAGTCGGCCATGTGGTAGCCGCAGAACGGCAGCATCGCGAACGGGTCGCGGCGGAGCTGCCCGAGGCCGCCGACCGCGGCCGCGGTCTTCTCGGAGCCCATGGTCGCCCCGATGAACACGCCGTGGCGCCAGTTGCGCGCCTCGAACACGAGGGGGACCGTCGAAGCGCGGCGGCCGCCGAACAAGAACGCCGAGATCGGGACGCCCTTGGGGTCCTCCCACTCGGGGGCGATCACCGGGCACTGCGATGCGGGCACGCAGAACCGCGAGTTGGGATGCGCGGCGGGCGTCTCCGACTCCGACGTCCAGTCGTCGCGCCGCCAGTCGGTGCAGTGCGCCGGCGGCTCCGCGGTCATGCCCTCCCACCACACGTCGCCGTCGTCGGTGAGCGCGGTGTTCGTGAACACGGTGTTCTTGGTAAGGGTCAACATGGCGTTCGGGTTCGTGTCCATGCTGGTTCCAGGCGCGACGCCGAAGAAGCCGAACTCGGGGTTGATCGCGTACAGGCGGCCGTCGTCGCCGAACTTCATCCACGCGATGTCGTCGCCGATGGTCTCCGCCTCCCAGCCCGGCACCGTCGGGATGAGCATGGCGAGGTTCGTCTTGCCGCACGCCGACGGGAACGCGGCTGCGATGTAGCGGCTCACGCCCTCGGGGTTGGTGAGCTTGAGGATGAGCATGTGCTCGGCGAGCCAACCCTCGTCACGGGCGATCACTGACGCGATCCGGAGTGCGAAGCACTTCTTGCCGAGGAGCGCGTTGCCGCCGTAGCCCGACCCGTACGACCAGATCTCGCGGGACTCGGGGAAGTGGACGATCCACTTCTCCTCGTTGTTGCACGGCCAGGCGACGTCGACCTCGCCGGGCTCGAGCGGCGCGCCGACCGAGTGCATGCACGGTACGAACTCCCCGTCGCCGAGCACCTCGAGGGCAGGCGTGCCGGCCCGGGTCATGATGCGCATGCTCAGGGCGACGTAGGGCGAGTCGGTGATCTCGACGCCGATGTAGGAGAGCGGCGAGCCGAGCGGGCCCATGCTGAAGGGCACCACGTACATCGTCCGGCCCCGCATCGAGCCCGCGAACAGCTGCCGGAGGCGCGCCCGCATGTCCGACGGGTCCTCCCAGTTGTTGGTCGGCCCGGCGTCGGCCTCGCGTTCGGAGCACACGAAGGTCCGGTCCTCGACGCGGGCGACGTCGCCCGGGTCGGATGCCGCCCAGTACGAGCCGGGGCGCTTGGCCGGATCGAGCTCGACGAGCGTGCCCGCTTCGACCAGCTGCTTGCTCAGCAGCTCGTACTCCTCGTCCGAGCCTTCGAACCAGTGGACGGAATCGGGCTCGCAGAGGGCGACCATCTCGTTCACCCACCCCAGGAGCCTCTGATTCCGAGTGGGTGGGGCGTTCAACGTGACGGACACGACGCCGACTCCTTGCGGGGAAACGGTTCGAACAGCCTACCGGCGACCGCCCAAACCGGCCGAACCGTCGCGCGGTATACCCCGGAAGCCCCCGGTGCATGCGGGGACACGGCTAGGTTGACGCCGCCGCGCACCGTTCGGGGAGGACGTCATGAGCTGGCTGTCGTGGATCGTGGTCGGGTTCATCGCCGGCGCGCTCGCGAAGGGCGTCACCGGCGTGAAGGGCGCAGGGTGCATCGGCACGGTCCTGATCGGGATCGCCGGCGGCATCCTCGGCGGCATCATCTTCTCGGCCGCCGGCGGCGAGGGCATCAACGAGTTCAGCTTCTACTCGCTGCTCGTCGCGTTCGTCGGCGCGACGCTGCTGCTCTTCGTCTACGGCGCGCTCACGGGCGGCGGCCGCCGGCGGCGCTGACACCGCGGCGACCAGGGGCGACTGAAGCCGGGCGCGGAACCGGTCAGACCTCGGCGGTGGGGAGGCCCATGTCGACCTCGGCACCGATGCGTACTTTGGTCGCCAACCCGGCGTCGTCGATGTCGAACACGACCCGCTGACCTTGGCGCAGCATGCGGAAGATCGAGCCGTCGAGCGCGTCGAGCGAGAGGGTGAACTCCTCGCGATCGGTGTCGCGCATGACCACGCCCTCGCGGGTCTGGGGGTCGTAGGTCCGGACCACTCCCTGCACGGGTGCTCCTCGCTACGGCTTCTGCACCTTGCCTGCCTTCAGGCAGGACGTGCAGACGTGGATTCGCTTGGGGCTACCGTCCACGATGGCGCGGATGCGCTGGACGTTCGGGTTCCAGCGCCGCTTCGTGCGCCGGTGCGAGTGGCTCACGCGCATGCCGAACTGCGGCTTCTTGCCGCACACGTCGCACACGGATGCCATCGGGACCACCTCGAAGCGGGTCGGGGAACAGTCAAGGATAGCAACGGCATCCGGAAGGCCCGGAATGTGACGGCAGTAACATCCGGTCGTGAGTCCCCTCGAGGAGCTGGCGCCCGCTGATCTGCGGCGCGTCGTCGTCACCTATCGCGACGCGCTGCGCTCCCACCAGGACGAGCTGAACCGCCTCAACGTCTATCCCGTCCCCGACGGCGACACCGGCACCAACATGGCGCTCACGCTCGAGTCGGTCGTCGGGGAGCTCGACTCGGCCGACGGGATGGCCGAGATCTGCCATGCGGTCTCGCACGGGTCGCTCATGGGCGCACGGGGCAACTCGGGCGTCATCCTCTCGCAGATCCTGCGCGGGCTCGCCGACACCTTCTCCGACCGCGACGAGGCGTCCGCCGCCGATCTTGTCGCCGGCTTCCGGCGGGCGACCGACGCCGCGTACCAAGCAGTGCTCCGGCCGGTCGAAGGCACGATCCTGACCGTGGTGCGTGCCGCGACCGAGGCGGTCGAGGCCGCCTACGAAGGCGGAGAGAAGTCGCTCGCCGCGCTACTCGACCGAGCCGGCCTGGCTGCCCGCGAAGCCGTCGAGCGCACGCCCGAGCTCCTCCCCGTGCTCAAGGAAGCAGGCGTTGTCGACGCGGGCGGCCAGGGGTTCGCGCTGATGATCGACGCGTTCCTGGCGGTGGTCGACGGCCGCTCGCTGCCGGAGCCGGAGGTGGTGACGACGCCTCCCGCGGTCGAAGCCCACATGCACCGCGACGACGCGTCGTCGCTTCGGTACGAGGTCATGTACCTCCTCGAAGCGAAGGACTCGACGATCCCCGCCTTCAAGGACACCTGGGCGTCACTCGGCGACTCGATCGTCGTCGTGGGTGGGGACGGCATGTGGAACTGTCACGTCCACACCAACGACGTCGGCGCCGCGATCGAGGCCGGCATCGAGGCCGGGCGACCCCGGAGCATCCGCGTCACCGACCTGCTCGACCAGGTCGAGGAGGAGCAGTGGGTGCGCGACCAGACCTCGGCCGAGTCGACCTCTGACGCCGCGGTCATGACCGCGAGCGCTACGCAAGGGTGCACGACGGCCGTCGTCGCGGTCGGCGTCGGCGAAGGCGTGCGACGGCTGCTGAACAGCCTCGGCGTCCACGCCGTCGTCGCCGGCGGCCAGTCGATGAACCCGTCGACGGCGCAGATACTCGACGCGATCGAGCGGAGCCCATCCGACTCGGTGATCGTCCTCCCCAACAACAAGAACATCGTCCCGGTGGCCGAGCAGGTTCACGAGCTCACCGCGCGCCGCGTCGAGGTGGTGCCGACCCAAGCCGTGGTCGAAGCGCTCGCCGCGTTGGTCGCGTACGACCCGCAGGCGACCGTCGAAGCCAACGCAGCCGCGATGACCGAAGCCGTCCAACGGGTGCGAACGGGTGAGGTCACCCAGGCGGTCCGCGACGGCGCGGGCGACGCCGGGCCGATCAAGGCGGGCGACTGGATCGCGATCAGCCGCGACGGCGTGTGGGTGGTCGAGAAGACGGCCGCCGACGCCGCGATCAGGCTCGTCGACCGGCTCGTGGATGACGAGAGTGAGCTGCTCACGGTCCTCGCCGGCGCGGAGTCGGTCACCGCCGAAACGGCGCGCCTCGAGGAGCACGTCGCACTCGCGTATCCGCACCTCGAGATCGAGGTCCACGAAGGCGGGCAGCCGCTGTACACCTACCTCGTCGGCGTCGAGTAGGTGTGGGCCGGCCGGACGGGTTGACGCTGCGCGAGCTTGCCGCGCATCCCGTCACCGAGCTGAAGGCCGTCGGCCCGAAGCTCGAGGCGTCGCTCGCCGAGATGGAGATCCGCACCGTCCTGGACCTCCTCCAGCACTACCCGCGCCGGTACCACGACCGCACGAAGCGGGCCGAGATCGCCGAGCTCACCATGGGCGAGGAGGCGACCGTGTTCGCCGAGGTCAAGAAGATCCGGGGTTTCCGGACGCGCCAGGGCCGCGCCATGGTCGAAGGGGAGGTGTTCGACGGCTCGTCCTACCTGCGCGTCGTGTTCTTCAACCAGGGCTGGCGGGAGAAGCAGCTGCCCGAGGGAACCGAAGCCGCGTTCTTCGGACGGGTTGAATACCGGCGGTCCCGGCTGCAGATGACCAACCCGATCGTCGACATCCTCGATCGCGTCGGCGAGAACACGGGCGCGATCGTGCCTGTGTATCCGCAGTCGGGGAAGGCGGAGGTGTTCACGTGGCAGCTCCGCAAGCTCGTCGCAGCCTGCCTGCAGAAGACCAAGCCGCGCGGCTTCGCCGAGCCCCTCGGCACCGAGCTCCTCGACGAGCGCGGGCTCGTCGACCGGACGCGTGCATACCGGGGGATCCACCGGCCGGAGGCGCACGCCGACCACAGCCGCGCCGCCGAACGGCTCAAGTTCGACGAGTTCGTCCGCATGCAGGTCGGGCTCGTGGCGCGCAAGCGCGCGCTCGCAGAGGAGCAGACCGGGATCCGTCACGCCGTTGACGGCCATCTCGTGGAGTCGTTCCACGGCGCGTTGCCGTTCGCTCTCACCGGCGATCAGAGACAGGCGATCGAACAGATCTTCCGGGACCTCGCGTCGCCCGCGCCGATGCACCGTCTGCTGCAGGGCGACGTCGGTTCTGGGAAGACCGTCGTCGCGCTCAGCGCGCTCCTCGTTGCAGTGCAGGGCGGCTACCAGGGGGCCTTCATGGCGCCCACCGAGGTGCTGGCCGAGCAGCACTACCTCACGTCGCGCCGCCTCCTCGAGGACCTCACCGTGCCGTCGGAGGCGACGTTGGTCGGCGAGCGGCCGGTGCGCGTCGAGCTCGTCACCAATCGCACCGGCGCTCCCGACCGGCGCCGGATCGCCGACGGGTTGAACGCGGGCGAGGTCGACATCGTGGTCGGCACGCACGCGTTGATCTACGGCGAGGTCGAGTTCGCCCGTCTCGGCGTGGCGGTGATCGACGAGCAGCACCGCTTCGGTGTCGAGCAGCGGGCGCTCCTGCGCGGCAAAGGACACAATCACATTTCGCAGGCTCGCTCGGAGCCGGGATCAGGGGAATCCTCGGCTCCGCCCTCCGGGACGCTCGCCACTGGGCCCGACGTTCTCGTCATGACGGCCACGCCCATCCCCCGGACCGCCGCCATGCTCGTCTACGGCGACCTCGACAAGTCCGAGCTGCGGGAGATGCCCCCGGGACGCACGCCCGTGACCACGCACGTGATCGGGCCCAGTCCGCTCGAGCGCACCACCGCCTACGAGCGTCTGCGCACCGAGGTCGAAGCCGGCCGGCAGGCGTACGTCGTGTGCCCGCTCGTCGAAGGATCGGCGCGCACCGAGGCGAAGGCCGCCACCGAGGAGCTCGAGCGTCTCGGAGAGGAGGAGCTCGCGGGTCTTCGCCTCGGTCTGCTCCACGGGCAGCTGCCGGCGCGCAAGAAGGAAGCGGTGATGGACGCGTTCCGCGCCGGCGACGTCGACGTGCTCGTGGCCACCACCGTGGTGGAGGTCGGCGTCGATGTCCCCAACGCGACGGTCATGATCGTCGAGGACGCCGACCGCTTCGGCCTCTCGCAGCTGCATCAACTGCGCGGCCGCATCGGACGCGGCGGCGGCGAATCATGGTGCTTCCTGTTCGCCGATCCGTCGACCCCCGAAGCAGACGCGCGCATGGAAGCAGTCGCGGGGTCGACCGACGGCTTTCTCCTCGCCGAGCGCGACCTCGAGATTCGCGGCGCGGGGGAGGTGTTCGGCGAACGTCAGGCCGGGTTCAGCGATCTCAAGCTGGGACGGATCCCGCGCGACGAGCCGATCGTCCTGGAGGCGCGCGCCGTCGCCGAGCAGATCCTCGACGTCGATCCGACATTGTCGGAGCACGCGCAGTTGCGTGAGGAGGTCGAGGACATGCTCGGCGACGCGGTCGAGTTCCTCTTCAAGAGCTGACAGAGTCGATCGGCGATGGCGCGCACGCGACGGAGCTCGCGACGGGAAGGACTTCGTGTGATCGCCGGCGTCGCCGGCGGATTGGCGCTCGTCGCGCCCAAGGGCGGGGCAGCGCGCCCGACGACCGACCGCGTCAAGGAGTCACTCTTCGGCGCGCTAGGGCCCGACCGGCTCGTGGACGCATCCGTCCTCGACCTCTACGCGGGGAGCGGCGCGCTCGCGATCGAAGCGATGTCGCGCGGCGCGGCGCGAGCCGTGCTCGTCGATCGCGACCACGCGGCGGTGACCGCCATGCGCCGCAACCTCGCGACCACGCGCCTGCGCGGACAGGCCCGCGTGCAGGGGAGCACCGTCGCAACGTTCCTGGCCGGGAAGCCACCGGTCGAGCGGCCGTTCGATCTCGTGTTCCTCGATCCGCCCTACGCCTCGTCGTCGGCCGAGCTGGGCCGGGTCCTGAGCGGCCTCGACGGCTCCGGGTGGCTGGCGGAGGGAGCCACCGTGGTGGTCGAGCGGCCGTCGGACGGCGGGCGGGCGCCGGCACCCGAGGCGTGGAAGGCCACGTGGGAACGGGCGTACGGCGATACGCTCGTGACCGTCCTCACAACGTCGACGGGTTGAGAGACCTCACAGAGCAGGGGAGTCACAGGGCGTGGCGAGAGCACTGTGCCCGGGATCGTTCGACCCGGTGACGAACGGTCATCTCGACATCATCGAACGGACGGCGCGCCACTTCGAAGACGTCCTCGTGGCCGTGATCCGCAACCCGCAGAAGTCGGAGTCCCTGTTCACGCTCGAGGAGCGCCAGGAGATGCTGCGGGAGGCCACCGCGCACCTCCCCAACATCCACATCGGCTCGTTCAAGGGCCTGCTCGTCGACTACGCCAAGGAGCACGACGCCCAGGCGATCGTGAAGGGCCTGCGGGCGATGTCGGACTTCGACTACGAGCTCCAGATGGCCCAGATGAACGAGCGTCTGTCGGGGATCGACACCTTCTTCATCTCCACCAGCCCGCAGTACTCCTTCTTGTCGTCGAGCCTCGTGCGGGAGGTCGCCCGCTTCGGCGGCGACGTGACCAACATGGTGCCGCCCGCCGTCGCGAAGCGATTGGTCGAGCGGTTCGGGGACCGCGCGGCCCGCGCCGGGGACGACCCGCGGTGACGGCGGCTTTGCCGACCGTCGCCGCAGGAGCCGGAGCTTGCGACGGCGACAGAGGAATGAAATGAGCGACCAGGCCGCGTACGACGTCGAGAGCATCCTCCTGCGCCTCAAGGAGCTGGTCGAGGCGGGCCGATCGATGCCGATGTCGGCGTCGGTGCTCGTCAACCGCGAGGAGTTCCTCGAGCTGCTCGAGGAGTCGATCGCGACGCTGCCGCAGGAGCTGCGCCACTCGCGATGGTTGCTCAAGGAGCGGGAGGAGTTCCTCAGCCAAGCTCGTCGCGAGGCCGACGACATCATCGAGGCAGGGCGCGTCCGCGCCGAGCGCATGGTTGATCGCACCGAGGTGGTGCGCGAGGCCCGCCGCGTCGCACAGTCCGTGGTCGACGACGCCGAGGCGTCGGGCCGCCAGCTCCGCCACGAGGCCGAGGACTACGTCGACCAGAAGCTCGCCGCCTTCGAGGTCGTGCTGGAGCGGACGATGCACTCGGTCCAGAAGGGCCGCGAGCGCCTGCAGGTCGTCATCGAGCCCGAGCCCGGCGCTGAGCCCGACGACGAATCCGACTCCGACTACGAGCCGGAGATGGAGGAGCTGCCGGTCTCGATCGAGGTCGAGGCGGACCTGGAGGACACCTTCTTCGACCAGGACGCCCGATAACGCCCGTTTCGCCCATCTGACAGATCCTGGAAAACGGGGCCGCCTGGTAACCTGGTGCGGCTTCGACGTCCTGCGGGGCGACGCCGGGCCGCAGTTCTTCCTCTCTGCCCCTCGCCACAATGACGGCCCACAACCCGGCGCTACGCATCGACGTCGCCGACCTGCTGACCCACCCGGCTGCCCGCCGTGCCGTGCACCTCGAGGCGCCGGTGGAGTCCCTGGCCGGGTCGGCGGCCCGCGTCCCCGACGACGAGCCGGTCGTGCTCGATCTGGTGCTCGAGCGCGTCTCCGACGGGGTGGTCGTGCGGGGGACGGTCCGAGCCGTGTGGCGGAGCACCTGCGGCGTGTGCCTGACCGACCTGGAGCACACGCTCACGCCGGAGGTCGGCGAGCTGTTCGAGCCCGAGCCGGTCGAGGGCGACACGTACCCGCTCGAGGGCCACGTGATCGACCTCGAGCAGCTCGTGCGGGACGTCGTGCTCCTCGAGCTGCCGCTCGCCCCGACGTGCGAGACGACCGGTCGTGCTCCCTGCGCGCCGGACGCCGTCACCGAAGAGCCACCGCCGCCGGACCCGCGCTGGTCGGCGTTGTCCGAACTCGACCTGAGCTGAGACGGAAAGGCGACCCATGGCCGTACCCAAGCGCAAGACCCCCCGGGCGAAGACCCGCAGCCGGCGCGCCGCGAACTGGCGCCTGGAGGCGCCGCCTCGATCGCTGTGTCCGAACTGCGGGGCCGTGAAGCGGCCGCACGTCGTGTGCGACAACTGCGGCTGGTACCGCGACCGCCAGGTCATCGAGGTCGACTAGGGCACGTGGGCACGCAGCGCATCACCGTCGCGGTCGACGCCATGGGCGGCGACAAGGCTCCGGGCGAGATCGTCCGCGGCGCGCTCGACGCCGTCTCCGAGCTCGGCGTCGACGTGCTGCTCGTCGGGCAGGAGGACGCGATCGAGCCGTTGCTTCCCGGCGGCCGTTCCTCCGGCATCGACGTCGAGCATGCCGGCGAGGTCGTGGGCATGGACGAGGACCCGGCGGCCGCGGCCAGGCGCAAGAAGGACTCGTCGCTCGTCCGTTGCGCCCAGTCCGTGCGCGAGGGGCGTGCCCAGGCCATGGTCGGCGCCGGCAACACGGGTGCGACGATGGCCGCGGCGCTGCTGCGCATGGGTCGGGTGCGCGGCATCCCGCGTCCCGCGATCGCGGTGCCGATCCCGGTGCCGGCGGGCACCCGCCACCAGCTGCTCATCGACGGCGGGTCGACGGTCGACTGCACCCCGGAATGGCTCGCCCACTTCGCTCGCATGGGGCGCGAATACGCGCGCACCCGTCTCGCCGTGGACGAGCCCACCGTCGGCCTCCTCTCGAACGGCGAGGAGCCCGGGAAGGGAGACGAGCTCCGGAAGCGCACGTTCTCGCTGCTCGAGAAGGTGCCGGGTTTCCACGGCAACGTCGAGGGCCGTGACCTCATGCACGGAACGGTCGACGTCGTCGTGACCGACGGTTTCACCGGCAACGTCGTGCTCAAGACGCTCGAGGGCGCGCTGCGCGCCGCGGTCGAGCTCGTCTTCGGCGTGCTCGACTCGACGCCCGAGGCGAAGGAGGCGGGCAAGGTCGTCGCTCCGCTGCTGCTCGAGGCGGCGGCCGTGTTCGATCCCGACCGGACCGGCGGCGCGGTGCTCCTCGGCGTCGACGGTGTGTGCGTCATCTCGCACGGCTCCTCGTCGGCGCGCGCGATCGTCAACGCGGTTCGGGTCGCGCAGGAATGCGTCGAGTCCGGCGTGGTGGGGCGGCTCAAGGAGTCCGTCGATGCCGGCTGAGACCCACGTCGCGCAGGGCCCCATCGGCCCGGACGAGGTGTACCGGATCCTGCGCGAGCGGCTGGCCGAGATCCTCGAGATCGACGAGGACCGCATCAAGCTCGAATCGAGCTTCACCGAGGACCTCGACGCCGACTCCCTCGCGCTCATCGAGCTCGTCGAAGCGCTCGAGGAAGAGCTCGGCGAGCGAACCGTCGGGTTCAGCATCGACGACGAGGACCTCGGCGACTTGCGCACCGTGCAAGAGGCGGTCGACTACGTCGTCGTCCGGCTGGGGACTTGACGGTGCGCACCGGACGTCGTCGGAGAAGGAAGGACGCCAGGTCGCGCGGTCTGGACGCCGTGCTCGGGTTCAAGTTCCGCGACCCCGAGCTGATGGAGCGGGCGCTCGCGCACCGCTCGTACTGCGCCGAGCATCCCGACACGTCTTCGAACGAGCGCCTCGAGTTCCTCGGTGACGCGGTGCTCGGGCTGATCGTCACCGACTACATGGTCGCCGAGTACCCCGACATGCCGGAAGGCGAGCTGGCCAAGCTGCGCGCCTCGGTCGTCAACAGTGAGGTGCTCGCCGAGGTCGCCCGCGAAGCGCAGCTGGGCGGGCTGCTGCTGCTCGGCAAGGGCGAGGAGGCGACGGGCGGACGCGACAAGCCGTCGATCCTCGCCGACGCCATGGAGGCCGTGATCGCCGCCGTCTACCTCGACGGTGGATGGGACGCCGCCCGCAAGCTCGTGTTGCGGCTGCTCGAGTCGCGCATCATCGAGGGCGCGGCCGGCCCCGGCGGGCACGACTACAAGACCCGGCTGCAGGAGCTGGCGACGCAGACGTTCGACCAGCTCCCGCGCTACCAGGTGCGCCACGAAGGGCCCGACCACTCGAAGCGCTTCTTCGCCACCGTGATGCTGCGCGGGGAGCCGTGGGGAACGGGTGAGGGCCGATCGAAAAAGCACGCGGAGCAAGCGGCGGCACGCGTCGCCTGGCGTTACCTCCGCGAGATCGCGGACCCGGGCAATGACGGGCACGCGGTCACGACAGGGGCCGAAGCGTCCCGACCGGAGGGAGACGATGCCGGAGTTGCCTGAGGTCGAAGTCGTTCGCCGCGACCTCGAACGCGAGATCGTGGGGAAGCGCGTCAAGGCGGTGGACGCCGACGGCATGCGGTCGATCCGCCGGCATCACAACCGGAAGCAGTTCGCGAACCGGCTCGTCGGCAAGAAGATCACCGGGATCGAACGGCGCGGCAAGTACATCCTGGCGAGGCTCGACGGGGGCGACGTCCTCGTGATCCACCTCGGGATGTCCGGACAGCTCATTCGGGCCAAGGGAACGCGCGAGACGACCGCGAAGCACACGCACGTCGTGATCACGTTCACCCAGGGCGGTCAGCTTCGCTTCATCGACCCGCGCACGTTCGGCGAGATGTTCGTCACCGAGCTCGACGGCGTCGAGAAGGAGGTGGCGGAGCTCTCCCACCTCGGCATCGACCCGCTCGAGGACGCCATGTCGTGGGACAACTTCGGTCGCCTGGTCGCGTCGAAGCACATGAAGCTCAAGAGCCTGCTGATGGACCAGAAGTTCCTCGCCGGCATCGGCAACATCTACAGCGACGAGATCCTCTTCGGCGCCGGACTGCGTTGGGACCGCATGAGCGATTCGCTCTCGGGCGAGGAGATCCGCCGGCTGTATCGGTCAATGGTCGAGACGTTGCAGGACGCGGTCAAGTACCGCGGCTCCTCGCTGGCCGACGAGCAGTACGTCGACCTCAACGGGAAGCCGGGCGAGTACCAGCTGCACCACAAGGTGTACGCCCGCGAGGGCGAGGCGTGCCGGCGCTGCCGCCAGCCGATCGTGCGCCAGCGCATCGGTGGGCGGTCGACGTTCTTCTGCGAGGCGTGTCAGGTCTGACGGACCGTGGCCGCTGATCGGGTCCGGCGCCGCGTCTCGGTCGCCGGGCGGGTGCAGGGGGTGTGGTTCCGGGAGTCGTGCCGCGACCAGGCGCAGGCGGCCGGCGTCGCGGGCTGGGTCCGCAATCTTGGCGACGGCCAGGTCGAGGTCGTGCTCGAGGGGTCTCCGGGCGCCGTCGACGAGGTCCTCGCGTGGTGCCGTCGAGGGCCGCGGCGGGCCCGGGTCGACCGCGTCGACGTGGTCGACGAGGCGCCGGTCGGCGAGCAGGGGTTTCGTGTGCGGTAGGGCGCGATTTTTCACGGAAGCGTCCCCGACGAGCGCGATCCTCGTGGGTACGATCCGACGGCTGCCTGAGTTCCGCGAAGGAGAACCTCCCGGGTGTTCCTCAAGTCCCTGACCCTGCGGGGCTTCAAGTCATTCGCCGACAAGACCGTGCTCGAGTTCGAGCCCGGCGTCACCGTCGTCGTGGGGCCGAACGGCTCGGGCAAGTCGAACCTCGTCGACGCGGTGGCCTGGGTGCTCGGCGCGCAAGGTCCGCGCACATTGCGCGGTGGTCGCATGGACGACGTCATCTTCGCCGGGACGCCGGAGCGGTCGGCACTCGGACGGTCCGAGGTGTCGCTCACCATCGACAACAGCGCCCGGCTGCTGCCGATCGAGTTCACGGAAGTGACGATCACGCGGACCCTGTTCCGCGACGGGGAATCCGAATACCAGCTCAACGGGGTCACGTGCCGGCTGCTCGACATCCAGGAGCTGCTGTCCGACACGGGGATCGGCCGCCAGCAGCACGTCATCGTCGGCCAGGGTCAGCTCGACGAGGTGCTGACCGCTCAACCCGGCGATCGTCGGGCCGTCATCGAGGAAGCCGCCGGCGTGCTCAAGTTCCGCAAGCGCCGGGAGCGGGCCGAGCGACGGCTCGAGGCCACCGAGGGCAACCTCCTCCGCCTCAACGACCTCGTGCGCGAGGTCGGCCGCCAGCTCCGGCCCCTCGAGAAGCAGGCCGACGCCGCCCGCCGGTACGGCGGCGTCGAAGCGGAGCTGCGCGCGATCCGTCTCTACCTCGCCGGCCACGAGATCGCCGGGCGCCAGGCCCGCCTGGAGCGCCTGCACGACGCCCGCGACGAGAACGCGGAGAAGGAGCGGCTCGTGCGGGCGCGATTGCGCGAGCTCGATCGCAACGTGCTCGAGATCGAGCACTCGCTCACCGCCCTCGGCCACGACGATGCCGCCGAAGCCCTCGTGCGGGCCGAGACGATGCGGGAGCGGGGGCGTGGGCTGCGCGCCCTGCTGGCCGAGAAGCAGCGCGGCCTCGAGCGCGAGCTCACCGCCGCCGCCGACGAGGGCGTGATCGAGACGCTCGTCGCCGACGCCGACGCGCTGCGACGCGAGCTCGCCGAGGTCGACGACGAGTCGTCGGCGCTCGAGCCGAAGCTCGCCGAGGTCGAAGCGGCCGAGCAGGAGCTGGCGGCTGAGCGCGCGGCGCAGACCGATGACGAGGGGGACGGAAGCGGGAGCGTGCCCGTGGCCGAGGCCCAGCTCGCCGAGGCCGACGAGCACTGGCGCGAGGCCGAAGCAGAAGCGGCGCGCCGGCGCGCCCGCGTCGACGCGCTCGACATGGCGCTGGGCGAAGCGCGCGCCGGGACCGGCGCCGAGCTGCTCGCCGACCTGGACGGCGCCGCCGGACCGCTCGCCGACCACGTCGAGATCGACCCCGGTACCGAAGCGGCGGTCGCAGCGGGCCTCGGCGACGCGCTCCAAGCAGTCGTGCTCGACGGCGGTGACACCGCGCGACGCGCACTCGAGCGCGTCAAGGGCGGTGACTCGCGCGCGCTCGTTGTCATCGCCGAAGCCTTCCCGGCCGGTGGGCGCGCCCCGTCGGCCGCGCCGGCCGGCGCGCGCCCGCTCGTCGAGTGCGCGCGCGCCCGCCGTCCCGGCCTCGACGCGGTGCTCGAGCGGCTCCTCGCCGGCATCGTGCTGGTGGAGGGCGGATGGCGGGCTGCCCTCGACACCGTGCTCGCGCATCCCGACGTGGTTGTCGTCACGACCGACGGCGACCGGCTCGGCGGTACGGCTCCGTGGCGCCTCGGAGGCGGGACGGCGCCGGCGGTTACTCAGGCCGCGCTCGAAGCCGCCGCCGCCGAAGCCGCGGCCGCCGAGACCGCGCGCGCCGCCGCGCAGACTGCTCGCGCCGAAGCGGTCGCGCGCCTCGATGCCGCCCGCGCTCGCCGCCGCGACGCGCAGGCGGAGCGCGACGTCGCCATCGCCGAGCTCGATCGGCGTGCGACCGATGTCGCCGCGATGCGCCGTGACCTCGAGGTCCGCGTCGCCACGCTCGCCGAGCGGTGGGCCGTGTTGACCCGACGGCTCGAAGGCGTCGACGCCCGGCTTTCGAGCCGCGATGCGGCCGAGCACGCCGAAGCCCAACAGCGGCGATCAGCGCTCGCCGGCCGGCAGCACGCATACCGGGAGGTCGAGCAGCGCCTGACCTCGTTGCTGACCCAGGTCGAGGCGATCCACGACCGGCTGCGTGAGCGGAGGCGGCGCCAGTCGGAGGCTGCGCGGTCGTCGGGCGAGCGCCTCGACGCCCTGCGGGCGGAACGGGCCGCGCTCGAGCAGGAGAGCGCCGAGACCCGCGAGAAGCTCAACCGGGCCGAGATCGACGAGGCCGAGACGCGCATGCGGCTCGACAACGCGATCGAGAAGCTCCGGACCGACTTCGACTGCGAGCCGGCGGTCGCCCTCGACGCGCCCCAGCCCGAGGTCCCCGAGGGCACGACGCTGGCCGGCCGCGCGCGTGAGCTCGAACGCGAGCTGCGGCTGCTCGGCCCGATCAACCCGTTGGCGCTCCAGGAGCACGACGCCCTGGCCGAACGCCACACGTTCCTCCAGCAACAGCTGGACGACGTGAAGGAGAGCCGCCGCGAGCTCATGCGCGTGATCCGGGCCGTCGACCGCGAGATCGTGAGCGTGTTCCAGACCGCGTTCGAAGACGTGAGCGAGCATTTCTCCGCGCTGTTCGCGACGCTGTTCCCCGGCGGCGCGGGTCGGGTCTTCCTGACGGAGCCCGACGACGTGCTGAACACCGGGATCGAGATCGAAGCGCGCCCCTCGGGCAAGAACGTGCGTCGACTGTCGCTGCTGTCCGGCGGCGAGCGTTCGCTCACCGCGCTGGCGTTCCTGTTCGCGGTGTTCCGCGCCCGCCCGTCGCCCTTCTATCTGCTCGACGAGGTCGAGGCCGCGCTCGACGACGTCAACCTCCATCGCTTCCTCGACCTCGTCGACGAGTTCCGCAACGAGGCGCAGCTGGTCATCGTCACGCACCAGAAGCGCACGATGGAGGCGGGCGACCTTCTCTACGGGGTCTCGATGCCGCCCGGCGGTTCCAGCCGGGTCGTCAGCCAGCGGGTGGAGGACGCCATGCGGAACGCGGAGCCGGCGCCCGCCTGACCCGACCGATCGGTGACGCCGGGCCGATTCGGTGGCCGGGCCGGCGGTAGCTTCGGCGGACATGTCTGCTTTCGCGCTGCTGCCGGCGGCGGCGTCCGTGCACTTCCAGGCGAGTCCCGAGACCAACGTGTGCGGGCCACGCGGCGAGCGGTCGTGGCTCTGCTCGACGGTGTTCCGGGTGAGCGACAACGAGCGCGCGGCCCAGATCGCCGACGCCTTCGCCAAGCCGGTGCGCGTCGTGCTCATCCTGCTCGTCGCCTGGCTCGTGACCCACCTCGTGGGTCGAATCATTCGTCGCATCCTGGCTACGCCGCCCAAGCGAAAGGCCAAGGACGACAAGCCGAAGAAGTCGCCGTTCGGGTTCATCGACACCGGCGGGGCGATCAGCGCGCGCCGCGCGCAGCGGGCGAAGACGATGGCCGACGTGCTGGGAAGGCTCGCCAACGCGGTCATCTGGGGCATCGCGGTGTTGGTCGTGCTGAGCGAGCTCGGGATCAACCTCGCGCCGCTGATCGCCGGCGCCGGCGTGCTCGGGATCGCGCTGGGCTTCGGCGCCCAGACCCTCGTCCGCGACTTCCTGTCGGGGTTCTTCATGCTCGTCGAGGACCAGTACGGCGTGGGCGACGTCATCGACGTGGGCGGAACCGTCGGGGGCACGGCCGGTGGAGTCAGCGGCACCGTCGAAGGCGTGAGCCTGCGAACCACCCGCCTGCGCGACGTCGAGGGCGTCGTCTGGCACGTCCCCAACGGCGAGATCAAACGGGTGGGGAACAAGTCGCAGCAGTGGTCGCGCGCGTTGCTCGACATCGAGGTCGACCGCGACACCGATGCCGCCAGTGCCATCCGGGTGATCAAGGAGACCGCCGACGCCATGTGGCGCGAAGAAGGCTGGCGTGACGCGATCCTCACGGAGCCCGACGTCTGGGGGATCGAGGAGCTCGGCGCCCAGAGCATGAAGCTCCGCCTCGTCGTCCAGACCCTTCCGCTCGAGCAGTGGCGTGTCGCGCGGGAGCTCCGGGCGCGCATCAAGGCGGCTCTCGACGAGGCCGGGATCGAGACGCCACACGACACGATCACGTACCGCCGCGGCGATCCGCCGCCGCCCGTCGCCGAGGAAGGCCCGGCCGGGGGCGACCGGTAGGCTCCGCCGGCTAACTGGCCCCGACGAACGCGACTGCCGTGTCTCCCACCCTCGCCGCCGTGCTCCTCATCGGCATCTTCGTCCTCGCCGCCGCGCTCATCTGGCTCGGGCTCGGCCTGTCGCGCCGCGCCCAGCGGCTCGAGGAAGCGCCCCCTCCGGAGGAGACCGCCGAGCCGACCGAACCGGCCGAGCCCGGTGGCGACGTCGCCGCGCCACCACGCCCGCCGCGCCTGCGCGACCGGCTCGGCAAGACGCGCGCCGCACTCTCCCGATCGCTCGGCGCGCTCACCGGGCGGCGCACGATCGACGACGAGGCGTGGGACAGCATCGAGGAGGCGCTGCTCGTCGCCGACGTCGGCGTGGCGACGACGTCCCGGTTGGTTGACGAGCTGCGGGCGAGGGCGGCGGCGGAGCGTGTCGACGACCCCGAACAGCTCGTCACCCTTTTGCGCAACGAGATCGTCGACGACCTCTCGGGTGTCGACCGTTCGCTGCACCACGCGCCGGACGGCCCGACGGTGTGGCTGTTCGTCGGGGTGAACGGGACGGGCAAGACGACGACGATCGCCAAGCTCGCCCAGCGCGAGATCGAGGACGGACACGCTGCGCTGATGGCTGCGGCGGACACGTTTCGTGCCGCCGCCGCCGACCAGCTGACGCACTGGGCGGAGCGCGTCGGGGCCGACGTCGTGCGCGGACAGGAGGGCGCCGATCCCGGTTCAGTCGTCTTCGACGCCGTGGACGCGGCGGGTGGGCGAGGCGCCGGCGTCGTGCTCGTCGACACCGCCGGACGCATGCACACCAAGGTCAACCTCATGGAGGAGCTCAAGAAGATCCGCCGCATCGCCGAGCGGACGCCGGGCGCGCCGCAGGAGGTCCTGCTCGTCATCGACGCCACCACCGGCCAGAACGGCCTGGCGCAGGCGCGTCAGTTCACAGAGGCCGTCGGCGTGACCGGCGTCGTGCTGACCAAGCTCGACGGCACGGCGAAGGGCGGCGTCGTCCTGGCCATCGAGGTGGACCTCGGTATTCCGGTGAAGCTGATCGGCATTGGCGAGGCGCCCGAGGACCTCATGCCGTTCGACCCCGCGGAGTTCGTCGGCGCGCTCTTCGCATAGCGTGAAGGCGTGTTTGACGCTCTCTCCGACCGCTTCGACGGCATCTTCAAGCGCTTGCGCGGCCGCGGCCGCCTGAGCGACAAGGACGTCGACGAGGTCGCGCGCGAGATCCGCGTCGCGCTGCTCGAAGCCGACGTCAACGTCGCGGTCGTCAAGTCGTTCATCAACCGGGTCAAGGAACGCGCCCGCGGCGCGGAGGTCACGAAGAGCCTGAGCCCCGCTCAGCAGGTCATCAAGATCGTCCACGAAGAGCTCGTTACGACGCTCGGAGGTGAGACGGGCAAGCTCGCGATGAGCTCGAAGCCCCCGACGGTCGTGATGCTCGCCGGCTTGCAGGGGTCGGGGAAGACCACCGCCGCCGGCAAGCTCGCACGTCATCTCGTCGCCGAAGGGCGCAAGCCGCTGCTCGTCGCAGCCGACCTCCAACGGCCGGCGGCGGTCGAGCAGCTGCGCGTGCTCGGGAAACGCATCGACGTGCCGGTGTTCTCCGAGCCGACCGATCCGGTCAAAGTGGCCCGGGCCGCGCTGAAGGAAGCCGACCGCACCGGCCGCAACGTCGTGATCCTCGACACCGCGGGCAGGCTCCAGATCGACGACGACCTCATGGGCGAGCTGCGCCGTATTCGCGCCAAGGTCGAGCCGCACGACACGCTGCTCGTCGTCGACGCCATGACCGGCCAGGAGGCCGTCAACGTTGCCGAGGCGTTCGACGAGGCGGTCGGGCTCGACGGCGTCATCCTCACGAAGATCGACGGGGACGCGCGCGGTGGCGCCGCGCTCTCGGTGAAGGAGGTCGTCGGCAAGCCGATTCTCTTCGCCGGCACGGGCGAGCAACTCGACGACTTCGAGCCGTTTCACCCCGACCGCATGGCGAGCCGCATCCTCGGCATGGGCGACGTGCTCACGCTCATCGAGAAGGCCGAGGCCGCCTTCGACGAGGAGGAGGCCGCGAAGGCGGAGAAGAAGCTCCGCAAAGGGCAGTTCACCCTCGAGGACTTCCTCGACCAGATGCAGCAGGTGCGGAAGATGGGACCGCTGCAGAACCTCGTCGGCATGATGCCGGGGCTGCCGAAGGAGGCCCGTGACGCCGAGCTCGACGAGTCACAGCTCGGTCGGATCGAGGCGATCATCCGCTCGATGACGCCCGAGGAGCGGCGCAACCCGACCGTCATCAACGGCTCGCGCCGCCTCCGGATCGCCCGCGGCAGCGGCACGAGCACTCAGGACGTGAACGGGATGCTCAAGCAGTTCAAGATGGTCCAGCAGATGATGCGGTCGGTGGCGAAGGGCAAGATGCCGCGGCTCCCGGTGCCCGGCCGCTGACTCGCTACCCTGGTGCGTCCTACGGGTGTTCTTCCGACGCCCGAACCGAGCTCGAGAGGAACTCCCCGCAGTGTCCGTGAAGATCCGCCTCATGCGGATGGGCAAGAAGAAGCATCCGACGTACCGGGTGGTCGTCGCCGATTCGCGCTCGCCCCGCGACGGCCGCAACATCGAGACCATCGGCCACTACCGCCCCCGCCAGGACCCCTCGGTCTCCGACATCGACGGTGAGAAGGCCCTCGCGTGGCTGCGGAAAGGCGCGCAGCCGACCGAGCAGGTGCAGAAGCTGCTGACCGTCTCCGGCGTCTGGGCGCAGTTCGAGTCGGAGAAGGGTGGCCGCGTCGATACGAAGCTCGCCCGCCGCCGGCTCGACGACCCGAAGGCAGCGGCGAAGAAGAAGAAGGCCGAGTCAGTGGAGGCGGCGACGCCGGAGTCCCAGCCGGAGGCGCCCGCCGCGTCCGACGAGCCCGCCGCCGAAGAGGGCGCGGGCGACGCCACCGAGGAGTCGGGCGATGAGTGACGACGCGATCAACGAGCGGGACGAAGTTCTCGACGACGAGCTCGACGACGAGGACGAGTACGACGACGAGATCGCGCCCGAAGGCAACCGGATCCTCGGCGCACGCGCCCGCGCGGTCGTCGAGCACGTGACCCACAACGTCGCCGAGGAGCCCGAGGCGGTCGAGATCGACGTCGAGGAGCGGCGCGACGACGTGCAGCTCCTCGTGCACGCCAGCCCCAGCGACATGGGGCGTCTCATCGGCAAGCGCGGCCGGGTCATCCAGGCGCTCCGGCAGGTCGTCCGCGCCGCCGGCGCCGCCGAGGGAATCAAGGCCAACGTCGACGTCGTGGAGTAACCGGCCGTTGGCTGCGGCTGACCTCGAGCTGGGCCGGGTCGGTCGTCCGCACGGCCTCAAGGGCGAGGTCGTCGTGATGCTGCACACCGACCGCCCGGAGCGCACCACGCCCGGCGCCGTTCTCCACGCCGGCGACCGGACGCTCGTCGTGGCGAGCGCCCGTCCGCACCAGGGCCGGTGGCTGGTCCGGTTCGAGGGCGTCACCGATCGCAACGGCGCCGAGGAGCTGCGCGGCGCAACCCTCTTGGGCGAGCCGCTCGATGACCCGGGCGAAGGACGGATCTGGGTGCACGAGCTCGTCGGCGACGAAGTGCGCGACGTGCAGGGGAACTCGCTCGGTCGCGTCACCGCGGTCGAGGCGAACCCGGCGCACGATATCCTCGTCCTCGACGACGGCGCGCTCGTGCCGTTCGTGTTCGTCGTCGAGCAGGAAGCCGGTGTCCTCGTCGTCGACCTGCCCGACGGGCTCCTCGACGTCAACCGCTCGTCGTAGGCGACGCGATGCGCGTCGACGTTTTCACGATCTTCCCGGCGTACCTCGAGGGTCCGCTCCACTCGTCGCTGCTCGGCCGCGCCCGCGAGCGCGGCCTGGTTGACGTGCGCGTCCACGATCCGCGTGAGCACACCAGCGATCCTCATCACAGCGTCGACGACACGCCGTTCGGCGGCGGCGCGGGCATGGTGATGACGCCCGAGCCGTTGTTCGAGGCGGTCGAGACCGTCGAGCCTCCGCGTCCGCTGTTCCTTCTGTCGGCCGCCGGGACGCGCTTCGACCAGCGGATGGCGGAGCGGCTCGCGCAACGGGACGGCTTCTCGCTTGTGTGCGGCCGGTACGAAGGCGTCGACCAGCGTGTCGCCGACAACCTCTGCGACGACGAGATCTCGGTGGGTGACTACGTGCTCGCGGGGGGAGAGGCCGCCGCGCTCGTCGTGATCGAGGCCGTCGCCCGCCTCGTCCCGGGCGTGATGGGCAACACGGAGTCCGGCGACGACGAGTCGTTCGGCGCCGGGCTGCTCGAGTACCCGCAGTACACGCGCCCCGCCGACTTTCGCGGCTGGCCGGTGCCCGAAGCGTTGCGGTCGGGCGACCACGCCCTGATCGCCCGGTGGCGGAGGGCGCAGGCGCTTCGGCGGACCCTCGATCGCCGCCCCGACCTTCTCGGGCCCCGGCCGCTGACGGCCGACGAGCGGCGGCTGCTCGACGAGTTCCCGGAGGGACCGGCCGACCGGTAGCATCAGGGGTCCTCCCCTCCGAGCCGACCCCCTCGAGAAGGCGAACGATGAACGCAACCGATCTTGTCGATCGCGCCAACCTTCGGGACGACATTCCGGACTTCGCGCCCGGCGACACGCTGAAGGTGCACGTCCGGGTGGTGGAGGGCAACCGCGAGCGCGTGCAGGTCTTCCAGGGAGTCGTGATCCGCCGCAAGGGCAGTGGCGCGCGCGAGACGTTCACCGTCCGCAAGGTGAGCTTCGGCGTCGGCGTCGAGCGCACTTTCCCCGTCCACTCGCCGATCATCGCCAGGATCGAGGTCATGAGCCGTGGCGACGTTCGCCGGGCGAAGCTCTACTACCTGCGCGACCGGATCGGGAAGGCAGCCAAGGTCAGGGAGCGGCGGGCCTGAGCCCGCGACCCTGACGGCGATCGGGAGAGTCCGTGAGTTCCGAGGACCTCGAGCGGTACGAGACGGAGATCGAGCTCCAGCTGTACAAGGAGTATCGCGACGTCCTCCCGATGTTCGCGTACGTTGTCGAGACCGAACGACGCTTCTATCTCACGAACGCCGTCGAGATGGACGTGAAGAACGAACAGGGACGCGTCTACTTCGAGCTCAACCTTCAGGACGCGTGGGTGTGGGACATGTACCGACCCGCCCGCTTCGTCGCCAACGTGCGGGTCGTGACGTTCAAGGACGTCAACGTCGAGGAACTGGCGGGCAAGGACCTGTAGCGGTGCCCGGCCCGGGCCCGCGCCGCCGGGTCGACCCGCGGCGTCGACTCGGAATCGCCGGTGAGGACGCCGTGGCGCGGTGGTACGAAGCCGCCGCGTACGAGGTGCTCGACCGCAATTGGCGCTGCCGTGACGGAGAGCTCGATCTGGTCGTTCGGCACGGTTCCACGCTCGTCTTCTGCGAGGTGAAGACGCGCGCCAGCACCAGGTTCGGTGCGCCGGTCGAGGCCGTCACGGCAACCAAGCAGCGACGCCTACGCACGCTCGCGGCCCGCTGGCTCGCCGAGCGCGACGCGCACCGTCGCACGCTGCGCTTCGATGTGGCGTCGGTGACGCGTGCTCCCGACGGCGAGCTCGTCGTCGAGGTGTTGGAAGGCGCGTTCTAGCGTCCCGGCGACGGCGACCGGTTAACGCGAGTACGGCGTCTCGGGGCGGGCGAGCGCTACGCCGTCGACGACGAGGTCGACACGCTCGTTGTAGAAGCAGAACAGTCCCGCCACGCCCTCGGCCTGGGGGATCGGCGTCTCGTAGCTCCACACGAGGTCGTCGTGGACGTCGCCGTCGACCTCGACGTTCCAGTACGACGCCTGGCCCTTGAACGGGCACGTGGTCTCGGTGTTCGTGGGGCTGAGCACGTCGGCGCGGACGTGCTCCCGAGGGAGGTAGTAGCGGGTCGGAAGGCCCGTCTCCTCCAGGAGCACGGGCCGGTCGGATTCGGCGACCTTGACGCCGTCGACCGAGACCTCGACGTGCAGGTCGGCGGGCGTGACGGTGATGCTGTGGCCTTGGGTCATGTCTGGTTCAACTCCGGATGGCGTACGACATTCCATCCTGGCAGGTTGTCGCCGTGAACCGCACCGACCGGCTCTACGCGATCGTCGAGCTGCTGCGGGCCACCGCACCCCGGGCTCGGGCGGCGCGAGACCTCGCCGATCGCTTCGAGGTCAGCGTGCGCACGATCGAGCGGGACATCTCGTCGCTGCAGCAGTCGGGCGTCCCGATCTGGGCGACGCCCGGTCCGGGCGGTGGCTACTCCGTCGATCCGTCGATGAGCCTGCCGCCGCTGAACTTCACTGCCGACGAGGCCACCGCGATCGCAGTGGCGCTCGCCGCGAGCGGCCCCATCCCGTTCGGCGATGCCGCCCGCTCCGCGCTGCGCAAGCTCGTCGCCGCGATGTCGGCCGCGAACCGGGAGGGCGCGCGCGAGCTCGTGGCGCGCATCCACCTGCTGCAACAGCGGGGCCACCTCGATGTCACGCCTGTGATGCATGCGGTCGAGACCGCGGTGGCCGACCGCAAGGTGCTCGAGCTCGACTACGTCGACCGGTCCGGCCAGCGCACCGAGCGCCGCCGGGTGGAGCCGTACGGGCTCGCCGGATCGCAGGATCACTGGTACCTCATGGCGTGGTGCCGGCTGCGCGGCGGCGGCCGTTCGTTCCGTCTCGACCGCATGCAGGGCGCGCGGGTCACCGACGAGCGGGCTCCGGAACGCGAGCTGCACGAGGTCGCGGGGGACATCGCCTCGTTCGCGCGGGAGATGCGCCTCGAGGGGTGAGCCCCGGGGTGCCGGTCAGCGCGGGAGCACCGCCCACACGAGCAGCGCGGCGACCACGACGAGCGCGGCGACGACGATGACGATGTCAGAGGATCGACGCACCTGCTTGCGGAACGGGTTGAAGCCCACGGCGCTACGGTAGCGGCCGCATGGAAACGCTCATCGTCGATCGAGCGGACGGCGTGGTCACGGTCACGCTGAACCGCCCGGAGAAGAAGAACGCGATCAACGGCCCCATGTGGCGCGAGCTGATCGAGGTGTTCGACGAAGTGGCCGACACGCCGAGCGACCGTGTCCTCGTGATCACCGGCGCCGGCGACGGGTTTTGTTCGGGGGCCGATCTCAGCCCGGGCAACAACCCGGACCTCGAGGTCGACGCCGGCGGGATTGGCTCCACCTTCCGGCAGATGCGCGTGGTCGGCCGGGCCGCGTTGCGGCTCCACCACCTGCCGCAGCCGACGATCGCCGCCGTCAACGGCGTCGCCGCCGGAGCTGGGCTGAACATGGCGCTGGGCTGCGACCTCATCGTCGCCTCGGAGCGCGCCCGGTTCACCGAGATCTTCTCGAAGCGGGGCCTCAACGTCGACTTCGGCGGCTCGTGGCTGCTGCCCCGCCTCGTCGGCCTCCACAAGGCGAAGGAGCTCGTGTTCTTCGCCGACATCATCGACGCAACGGAGGCCGAGCGCATCGGCATCGTGAACCGCGTCGTGCCCGCCGACGACCTCGCGAAGATCACGACGGAGGTGGCGGCGCGCCTTGCCGCCCTGCCGCCGATCCAGCTGTCGCTCTCGAAGCGGCTGCTCAACCAGTCGTTCTCGGTTTCGATGGCCGAAGCGCTCGAGTTCGAGGACACGGCGCAGGCGATGAACTTCGCGTCGAAGGACACGGCCGAGGCGATGGTCGCGTTCCTCCAGAAGCGCGACCCGAAGTTCACCGGCGAATAGCGCGCGCATCATCGGGGCCACCACCAGCCCCGCCGGTGCTCGACCCACCCCTGCCGTTCGAGCGCGCGCAATGCGACCGTGACCGCCTCGGGCGCGACCTCGGTGCGGCTCACGAGCTGGTCGACGGTGGCCGCCTCGCCCGCGCACGCCTCGAGGATGCGCGTGCCGTCCGACCCGGGCGCGGCGCGGGGCGGTGGAGCTCCCCAACCGCGGCGGGATCCGGGCGTCAAACCCAGGGCGACGAGCACGTCGTCGGGATCGAGGAGCGGCTGGGCGCCGTCGGCCAGCAACGCGTTGCAGCCCTCGGCGGACGGGTTGCGCCGCGAGCCGGGCACGACGAGGACGGGCCGCCCGTACTCGAGCCCGTAATCGGCGGTGATGCGAGCTCCGCCGCGCATGGTCGCCTCCACGACCACGACGACGTCGGCGAGCGCGGCGATGATGCGGTTGCGAACGGGGAACCGGAAGCGGTTGGCCTGCGCGCCGAACCCGGCCTCGCTCAGGAGGACCCCGGATCGGCGCACGCGCTCGAACAGCACGACGTGCCGGCGCGGGTAGACGACGTCGAGGCCGGTTGCGACCACGCCCACGACCCCGCCCCCGGCATCCAGCGCCCCGAGGTGGGCGGCGCCGTCGATGCCGATGGCGAGGCCGCTGACGACGGTGACGCCGCGCCGGGCCAGGAACGCACCCAGCTCGCGTGCATCCGCGAGGCCGTGCACGGAGGCGGAGCGGGTTCCCACGATTGCGACACGCGGCCGGCAGAGGACGTCCGGCGCGGCCCCCTCGACGAGCAGCACCGCGGGCCGGTCGGGAACCTCATCGCCGATCGGGTAGCCGGCGTGGCCGTCGCGCACGACCGCGGTGCCCCGGCGCGTCAGCTCCGGCGCGAGGTCGAGAGCGCATGCAGCGCGTGCCCAACGACGCGCCAGAGCCTCGCGCTCGTCGGTGCGAACGAGCCGTGCGTGGCGTGCGAGGGCGACGCCGGCCTTGCCGGCGCGGACGGCGGCCAGCGCGGTGCCGGGGTCGGGCCACCGGTCGAGCACGGCGCGCAACCGGCTCGGGCCCATGTCGGGGAGGCAGACGAGTGTGGCCGCCGCGACCTCCGCGGCCGGCAGGCGTGTTCGAGGCGC
Organism: Acidimicrobiia bacterium; assembly: GCA_036498645.1. Taxonomy (GTDB): domain Bacteria; phylum Actinomycetota; class Acidimicrobiia; order IMCC26256; family JACDBD01; genus JALZAA01. Next base: position 44,900 of record DASYFC010000026.1, read on the forward strand.
ACTCATGGCACGTCCTCACGGAGGGCGGCTGCGAGCGTGACGTGGCGCTCGCACACGTCGGCGCTTCCCTCGAGGTCGGCGAGCGTGCGGGCGACGCGCCGCACCCGGGCGGCGCCCCGGCCGGTCAGCGTGTCGTGGCCGATCGCCCACCGCCACGCGTCGTCGGCGTCGTTGGACAGCGGGATCACCTGGGCCAGCGCCCCCGCGGGAACCTGCGAGTTCCGGCGCCACTGCCGGCGCGCATACCGTCGCTGCTGACGCGCGACGGCCTCGGCCACTCGCTCGCGCACCACGGACGACGGCTCACCCGGCCCGTCGCCCGGCTCGGGCGGGTGGACTTCGAGCCGCAGGTCGAAACGGTCGAGGAGCGGCGCCGAGAGGCGGCGGCGGTAGCGGGCGCGTTGCGTCTCCGTGCATTCGCAGCTCGGCCCACCCCGGCCGCACGGGCACGGGTTCGAGCACGCGATGAGGAGGAAGTCGGCAGGGAACACGATCGCCATCGCCTGACGTGAGATCCGCACCACGTGCTCCTCGATGGGCTGGCGTAACGCGTCGAGCGCGTGCGGTGGGAACTCGCCCAGCTCGTCGAGGAACAACACGCCGCGATGTGCGAGCGTCACTTCGCCGGGGCGGAGCCGGCTCGAGCCGCCGCCGACGAGGGCCGCGGTCGACGCCGTGTGATGTGGCGCGCGGAACGGGCGCCGGCGCGCCAGGCCCTGCCGCGGCGCGTGACCGGCCGCGGAGTGGATGCGCGTCACCTCGAGCGCCTCGTCGGCCTCGAGGGGCGAAAGGATGGTCGGCAGCCGGCGGGCGAGCATCGTCTTCCCCGTGCCGGGTGGTCCGGTGAGCAGGATGTGATGCCCCCCGGCGGCGGCGACCTCGAGAGCGCGTCGCGCACGCGGGAGCCCGCGCACCTCGCCGAGATCGACGGGCTCGTCGTCGAGGTCGGGCGTTCCCGGCTCACCGGTGGCCGCCGGCGGCGGGTCCGGCCATTCCGCTTCGCCCTTCAGGCACGCGCGCAGCTCGGCGACCGAGCGCGCCGAGCGCACCTCTACCCCGTGCACGAGCGACGCCTCGGCGACGTCGGTCGCGGGAACGATCACGGAACCGACCCCTGCGGCGCGGAGAGCGTCGACGAGCGCGAGCACGCCCGGTACGGGGCGGACCGAGCCGTCGAGCCCCAACTCGCCGAGCACGCCTACCCCGTCGAGGACTCCGTCGGCGAGCTGGCCGGTGGCGGCGATGAGGCCGAGAGCGACGGCGAGCTCGAACCCCGCCCCGGTCTTGCGAACACCGCCGGGCGCGAGGTTGACCGTGATCCGCTGGAGCGGGAACTCGATCGCCGACGACAACAGCGCCGCGCGCACGCGCTCGCGCGACTCGCGGACGGCGGCGTCCGGCAGCCCCACGACGTGATAGCTGGGAAGACCGGTCGAAACGTGGACCTCGACCGTGACGACGTGACCGTCGACGCCGGTGAGCGTCGCGCTGCGAACCGAGGCGAGCACGGCGGACCTCCAGAGAGACGTGGTGGAGGAGGGCCGTGACCGCGGCGACCTCGACGGCAGGAGCACGGTACCGCGGGCATATGACGACTACGCCCGAGCGCGTTTGGCGCGGCCCGTGCCATGACGGTTGGTAACGTCATGCGGCGGGTTGGGGAGAAGTCCGAGGTGCGGTGTGAGCTGGGCGGTCGACGAATTCGTCGCTTCCCTGGCAGGAGCGAGCGGGCACACGGCTGAGGCCTATGCGCGCGATGTGCGGCAGTTCGTCGCGTGGGCCGAGCGCGGCGGTTGCGCGTCCCCCGACCAACTCGACCACACCACGCTGCGGCGCTACCTCGCATACCTGACGACGCGCCAGTTCGCTCGCCGGTCGATCGCCCGCAAGGCCGCGTCGCTTCGGTCCTATCTCCGGTACCTCCATCGTCGCGGCGTGATCGCGACGGACCCGGGCCGGTCGCTGCGGACGCCGAAGGGGGCGGCGCGTCTGCCCCGCGTACCGCGGCAGGCGGAAGCCGGCGCCCTGCTCGACGCTGCCTCCGCTGCCGAGATCGAGGACGACGACGTCGCGGGGGCGGCAACGGCGTGGCGGGACCTCGCCGTGCTCGAGGTGCTCTACGGCGCGGGGCTGCGGGTGAGCGAGTGCTGCGGGCTCACGCTGGAGTCGGTCGACACGAGCCGCGGGTTCGTCACGGTGCTCGGCAAGGGCTCGAAGGAGCGTCGCGTGCCGCTCGGCGAGCCTGCCACGGCCGCTTTGCGCGGGTACCTCGCGCACGGGCGAGCCGAGCTCGTGACCGAGCGGACACCGCGCGACGCGGTCTTCCTCAACGCCCGGGGCCGGCGTCTCACCACCCGCGACGCGCGGCGCATCGTCGCCCGCCATCCGCTCCCCGACGGCCAGGCGCTCCATCCGCACGCGCTTCGCCATGCGTACGCGACGCACCTGCTCGAGCGGGGCGCCGATCTCCGGGCCGTGCAGGAGCTGCTCGGACACACAGACCTCGCGACGACCCAGATCTATACGCACCTGACGCGCGAGCGCCTCCGAGCCGTCTACGACGCCACGCATCCCCGTGCCTGAAGACGCCGACGGCGACCCGGTCGCGGAGCTGTGGAGCGAGTACAAGCAACGTCACACATCCGACGCGCGCGAGCGACTGATCCTCCACTACGCGCCACTCGTGAAGTTCGTGGCGGGACGGGTCGCGTCTGGTCTGCCGCAGAGCGTCGAACAGGCCGATCTCGTAAGCTACGGGATCTTCGGGCTCATCGACGCGATCGAGAAGTTCGATCCGTCGCGAGGCTTCAAGTTCGAGACCTATGCCATCGCGCGCGTCAAGGGCGCGATCATCGACGAGCTCCGCTCCTTCGACTGGGTCCCGCGCTCGGTCCGGGCCAAGGCGCGTGCCATCGAGCAGGCGTACTCGAAGCTCGAGAACGAGTTGCGGCGCACGCCCGACGACGCCGAGCTCGCCCACGAACTGGGGATGAGCGCGCGTGAGCTCACAGGAGCACTCTCGCAGATCTCGTTCGTCGGACTCGTCGCCCTCGACGAGATCCTGGCCGCCGGCGGCGAGCGACCGGGCCAGGCGATGGTCGGAGATCCAGACGCCGATCGTCTCCATGACCCGGTCGAGGCGTTCGAGGTCGACGAGATGAAGATGCTCCTCGCCGACGCGATCAACCGCGTCCCGGAGCGGGAACGACTCGTGCTCACGCTCTACTACTACGAGGGCCTCACGCTGTCCGAGATCGGCGACGTGCTCGGCGTGACCGAGAGCCGCGCCTGCCAGATCCACACCAAGGGCATCCTTCAGCTCCGCGGCCGGCTCGCCGCGCACGAAGGCGGCCGGGTCCGCTGACGCCCCTCTCGTCGCCCTCGCCGCGGGCCTTTTCAGTGTCGTAGCCGGCCGGTACGATCCCGGTTGTCACGTCGAGCACTGCTCCGTGACGCCTTCCCCGGCGCTTCCCCGTGTCTTGTCGTGCTCGACCCACGGGAGCGCCCATGCACCTCGTACCACCGCGTCGCGATGCGTTGGTCTGCTTGCTCGTCTGCCTCGCCGCGTCGCCGCTGCTCGTCGGGCGCGACACGAGGGCGGCGACCGCCGCCCCGCCCCCGGAGCCCGACGGTTGCGGTGTGTGGATGCCGCCCGTCGACGGGCCGGTCGTGAGGGCCTTCCAAGCGCCGGCGTTCGCGTACGGACCCGGCCATCGCGGCATCGACTTCGCGGCAACGGCGGGCACGCCGGTGCGGGCGTCGGGCGACGGTGTGGTTGCGTTCGCGGGGTCGGTCGCCGGGTCCTTGCACGTCGTCGTCGCGCACGACGGCAACCTCCGCACGACGTACGCATTCCTCGCCGGCGTCGGCGTGAGCGCTGGGGATCGCGTCACGCGCGGCCAGGTCGTCGGCACCGCCGGGGCAACCGGCCCCGGGCACGAGGCCGACGGGCTCCACTTCGGCGTCCGACTCGGCGACCGGTACGTCGACCCGCAGCGTCTCTTCGCCGCGTGCGATCTCACGCAGCTCGTCAGGCTCATCCCGGCCGACGAGGTGCCGGCCGAGCCCTGGGACGCACGGCGCGTGGCGTCCGGGTCCCTGACTTCGGGCGGGTCGGGCGTCGCAACCGTCGCCGGCGACCTCGCCGGCGCACTCGGTGATGCCACCGGTGCTGCCGTCGACGTGGGGCGGAACGGGTGGGACGCGATGAGCGGCGCGGCCGGAGCGGCGGCGGCCGGCGCTCGCGCGGTCGCGGGGGTCGGCGCGCGGGCCGGGCGCGGGCTTGTGGGCGTCGCGAGCACGGCGGTCGGGCACACGCCTGCGGGGCTGGTCGCGTCGGTCGCGGCGGACATCGCCGCCGGTACGGCCGACTGGTGGCGCCACCGCCGGGAGTGCTCCGACGGTGCCACCGCTGCCGACGGCACCGGAGGATCCGGCCACCTCCTCATGGCCGTGGGTGGCATCGACACTGCGGGCGCGCCCGATGAGCCGACGTTCGGCCTCGACACCCGCGCCCTCGGCTACCGCGACGACGAGGTCCGGTATTTCTCCTACGCGCCCGACGGCGGTGCGTACCGCGCCCCGCAGACGCACGGCGATCTCCAGCGAGCCGGCCTCCGCCTGGCCGAACAGCTGAAGCAGGCCCAACGCGAGCACCCGGGCCGCGAGGTCGACCTCATCGCGCACTCGCAAGGCGGAGTCGTCGTCGACGTGTTCCTGCAGGACCAGTACGACGCCGCCGATCCCGCGTACCCGCCCATCGGGACGGTGGTGACGCTGTCGTCCCCGCACGAGGGCGCGCCGCTGGCGACCGCAGCCGCCGACTGGCGCGCGAGCCCCGTCGGCCGGGCGCTGGTCGAAGCGGCGGAGGAGCGTCTGCCGGTCGCGCCGTCGTCGTCGGCGCCGTCGGTCCGCCAGCTCGATGAGCACTCACGCTTCCTCCGCGAACTGTGGGACGAGCGCCTGCCCGAGCACGTCGACTTCACGACAATCGGCGCGAGCGACGACGTGTTGGTCCCGGCAACGCAGGTCGACGTGCCCGACGCGACGAAGGTCGTCGTCGACGTCGGCGGCGGATTACTCGACGACCACGCCAACATCCCGCGCGACCCGGGCGCCCTCCGCGTCGTGCGCGCCGCGCTCGAGGGGCGGGCGCCTCCGTGTGTCGGGGTCGCGGAGGGGTTGCGCGGCGTCGTGGTCCCGACCCTCATCACGCGGGTCGAGCACGGCCTCGGCGAGTTGCCGGTGGTATCGAGATGAGCGCCCGGCGTGTGCTGGCCGCGGCGACGGTCGTCATTGCGTTCGCCGGTTGTGCGCAGGCCGGACCGGGCAACGGGACCGCCGGCGGTTCCCGACGCGGGCGGGCGTGGTCGACGGAGGTCGGCTGGCCGTTCTCGCTCGCGGTCCGCGGGCGCGACGTCGTCGTCACCGTCGGCGGCAATCGGGTCGTGGCCCTCGACGGCGCGACCGGGCGCGAGCGGTGGCGCACCGACGTGACGCGCGTGACCCACTACGAACCCGCGCTGGACGGTCGCATCGTGTTGGTGAGCGCGGACGACCGGTTCATCGGACTTACGCGCGCGTCAGGGGCGCGTCGGTGGGAGGCGCCCGTCGGCGAGCACGCCGGCGGCGCGGTGCTCACCCGGGTGGGCTCCGAACCGATCGCGCTCGTGACCACCGAGCGCGGCCTGGTCGCCGCCCTCGACGTCCGCTCGGGCCAGGCCCGTTGGTCGGTGCAGCTGCCCGGCGACATCTGGGCCGCACCCGCCGCCGGCGCGGCCGAGACCGACGCCGTGGGCGCCGTGCTCTGGGCCGCCGCCGGAAGCGAAGCCGTGAACCGCCTGCGCGTCTTCGACCTCGCGACCGGGGCCGTGCGATGGGAGTCGGGCGTCGCGGCGGGATCGACTGCGCCGGTGATCCACGACGGCCTGGTCGTGCTGGGCGAGGGGAACGGCAACTTCGCGGCACGCGTCGTCGCCCGCGACCTCGCTTCCGGCGCCGAACGCTGGTCCGTGCCGGCGCCCGCGTCGTTCGAGTCGGGGGTCACACCCGGCGCCCGAGGCGACGACGTCGTCGTGTCCGATCACTTCGGGACGGTCACGCTCGTCGACACTCGTACGGGCAAACCGCGGTGGCAGACCGCAATCCGCGAGCCGATCCTCGACACTCGGGTGGTGCTCGGCGCACACACCGTCGTCATCAGGACGTACGGCGGCAAGGTGGTGGTCGTCGATCGGGACTCGGGCCGGATCATCCGGCGCGTCGACCCCGCCGGGTTCCCGGTCGGGGCCGGCACGAGCGCCGGTCGGCTGATCTTCGCCGTGCGACTCGCTCGGCCCGACCGGGTGGAGGCCTTTGCGATGCCCTGACCTACACTGAAGACAACTCGGGCCCCGATCCGAGAATTCGCACGTCCGCTACCCACGGTCGTCCGTCCTCAGGGACGGGCGCGGCGGGCCGAGGTACAACCGAGGGAGAGACCCCGTGGCTGTCGTCACCATGAAGCAGCTGCTGGAGGCCGGCGTCCATTTCGGCCACCAGACGCGCCGTTGGAACCCGAAGATGCGCCGTTTCATCTTCGGCGAGCGCAACGGCATCTACATCATCGATCTGCAGCAGACCCTCGAGCGGATCGACGCCGCCTACCGGTTCATCCGCGGCGCCGTCGAGGAGGGCGGGACGGTCCTGTTCGTCGGCACGAAGAAGCAGGCGCAGGAGCCGATCCAGGAGCAGGCCCAGCGCAGCGGCCAGCCCTACGTCAACTACCGCTGGCTGGGCGGGTCGCTCACGAACTTCCAGACCGTCCACTCGCGCGTGTCGCAGCTGCGCGAGCTGGAGCGCCTCGTCCAGTCGGGCGAGACGGCCCAGATGCCGAAGAAGGAAGCGCTGAAGATCACGCGGGACCTCACGAAGCTCCAACGCAACCTCGGCGGCATCCGCAACCTCGAGAGGCTGCCGAACGCGATCTTCGTGATCGACACCAAGAAGGAGCACATCGCGGTGACGGAGGCCAACCGCCTCGGCATCCCGGTCGTCGCCGTGGTCGACACGAACTGTGACCCGGACGTCATCGACTACGTCATTCCCGGCAACGACGACGCCATCCGCTCCGCCGCGCTCATGAGCCGCGTGGTCGCCGACGCCGTCGAGGAAGGCCGGGTCCTCGCACAGAAGAAGGGCGGGAAGCCAGCCGCCAAGGCCGAGGAGCAGGCACCGCCGCCCGATCCCGAGGAGGAGCGCCGCAAGGCCGACGAGCAGCGCCGCGCCCGCGGTGAAGCGGCCAAGGCTCAGGAGCAGCGCGAGGCGCGTCTCCGCGACGCCAAGCGGAAGCCCCCGCCGCCGCCCCCCGACACGACAGGCGACGGGGCATCCGAGAGCCCGCCCGCCGAAGCGGAGGCCGTCGAGGCCACGACCGAGAGCGGAGGCGGGAGCAATGGCTGAGATCTCGGCAAAGGACATCGCCGCGTTGCGCAAGCAGACCGGCGCCGGGATGCTCGACTGCCGGACAGCCCTCCAGGAGACGGGCGGCGACATCGAGGCGGCCAAGGACTGGCTTCGCACCAAGGGACTCGCCGGCGCCGCCAAGCGCGCGGGGCGGGAAGCACAGGACGGCGCGGTCGAGGTGACCGTCGAGGGCGACGTGGGCGCGATCGTCGAACTGAACTGCGAGACCGACTTCGTCGCTAAAGGGGCGGACTTCCGCTCCATGGTCGCCGCGCTCGCGACAATCGTCGCCGAACAGGGCGACGACGATCTCGAGAATCGCGCCTACGAGGGTGGGTCGGTCGGCGACGCGGTCAAGCAACTCGGCGCCACTCTGGGCGAGAACGTCGGGATCGGTCGTGTCGCGCGCATCGAGTCCGCCGACGGGATCGTCGACGGGTACAAGCACGTCCAGAACGAGCGCGGGACCATCGGCGTCCTCGTCGAGCTGGGCGGCGTCGACGCGTCCGACGCGCCCGCCCAGGAGGTCGCGCACGATGTCGCGTTGCACACCGCGTCGGCCGCGCCGCAGTACATCACGCGCGACGATGTCCCTGCCGACGTCATCGAGAAGGAGCGGGCCGTGCTCGAGGAGCTCACCCGTAACGAGGGGAAGCCCGAGCAGGCGCTCCCGAAGATCGTCGAGGGGCGGCTGAACGGCTTCTACAAGAGCACGGTGCTCGTCGAACAGCCCTTCGTCCGTGACCCGAAGACCACCGTCGGCAAGCTGGTCGGCGAGCTCGGCAAGGATGCGACCATCCGCCGGTTCGTTCGGATCCAGGTCGGCGCCGAATAGGCCACGGGTCCGGCCGCCGAGAGAAAGCGTAGGGAGACGCGTTGGGGGAGGCATCCCGGTACGACCGGGTGGTGCTGAAGCTCTCCGGTGAGGTGTTCGCCGACACGACCACGAGCTCGGGGATCGACGCCGCCGTCGTCCAGCGCATCGCCGAAGAGGTCTCGGCCGCGAACACCGAGCTCGGCGTCGAGATCGCGGTGGTCGTCGGCGGCGGCAACATCTTCCGCGGCATGCCCGGCGCCGAGCGCGGCATGGACCGGGCCCGAGCCGACTACATGGGCATGCTGGCGACCGTCATCAACGCGCTGGCGTTGCAAGACGCGCTCGAAGGAGTGGGGCAACCGACGCGCGTCCAGACCGCGATCACGATGGCCCAGGTCGCAGAGCCGTACATCCCCCGGCGCGCCATCCGCCACCTCGAGAAGGGGCGGGTGGTCGTCTTCGCCGCCGGGACGGGCAACCCCTACTTCACGACCGACACCACCGCCGCGCTGCGGGCCGCCGAGATCGGTGCCGCCGCCATCCTCAAGGGCACGCATTCGGGGGTCGACGGGGTCTACAGCGCCGACCCACGTCTTGACCCCGAGGCGGTCAAGCTGACGCACGTGAGCCACTTCGAGGTGCTGAACCGACGCCTCCAGGTCATGGACTCGACGGCGATCACGTTCTGCATGGACAACGAGCTGCCGATCATCGTGTTCGACGTGAGCGCGCCCGGGAACATCCACCGGGCCCTGGTCGGGGAGCCGATCGGGACGCTGGTCAGCTCCGAGACGGCCGAGACGAGGCGATGAGGCGCGAGCGCGATGGCTGACACCGGCGACGAGATGCGCACGCTCGTGTTCGACGAGTGCCGCGACAAGATGCACAAGGCAGTCGCGCACCTCCAAGAGGAGTTCGGCGGGATCCGCACCGGCCGGGCGACACCCGGTCTCGTCGAGAAGATCAAAGTCGACGCGTACGGTTCCGAGGTCCCGCTACAGCAGCTCGCCGGCATCAGCGTGCCCGAGCCACGCCTCCTCGTCATCTCTCCTTACGACAAGGGATCGATGAAGGCGATCGAGAAGGCAATCCAGGCGAGCGACCTCGGGATCAATCCGTCCAACGACGGGCAGGTCGTGCGGCTGGTGTTCCCGGCACTGACCGAGGAACGGCGCCGTGATCTCGTCAAGGTCGTCAAGAACCGCGGCGAGGAGGCGCGGGTGGCGGTGCGCAACATCCGCCGGCAGGCGCGTCACGACCTCGAAGCGCTCGAGAAGGACGGCGACATCTCGAAGAACGACCTCGACCGGGCCGAGAAGGACCTCGAGAAGATCACGCACACGACCATCGAGGAGATCGACGACATGCTTGAGCACAAGGAACGGGAGCTGCTCGAAGTCTGATTGTCGCCGTCGCAGGCTCCGGCTTTGCGGCGGCGGTCGGCCAAGCCGCCGCCACCGCGGTCTGACGGCGCGGTCGCAGCCGGCGTGGGGACGCCCGCCGCCAGCCGGCGGCGAGGGCGGCGTCGGGCGCGACCCCCGCGATCGGCCGGCCGCCGGGATACACGACCCCGGGAGGGCAAGGGTCTAGCCTGGTCTCGGACCGGAAGGGGTGCCGTGTCCGACTGGCGCAACGATCACGAGCGGGATCAGCTCGGTTTCGAAGACGAAGAGCAGACAGTGCTGCGCGGTGAGAGCGAAGGCGTGCGCGTGCTCGGGCCCGACGACGACGAGTCGACACGGCCCACGCCCCGACCCGCGCCACGCCGCGGTCAGCGCGCCGTCGACGACTCCGAGGAGTTCTGGGGCGAGCGCGCGACTGACTTCGAGTTCGAAGGGGACCCGACGTGGTCTGCTTCGTCGCAAGGTCTGACGGAGTCCGAGACGGAGTCCGAGCGCGAGTCCGAGTCACAGCCGCGATCGCGCCGCGCCAAGCGCGCCGCGCGCCGTGCCAAGACTGCAACGCCGCCGCCCGAGTCGCGCCGGCGGCCGGAGCCGCCCCCGGACGCGAGCAGCCCGGCGCGCCTCCCGCACTGGACCGAGCCGCCGACGGGCGAGGTGCCGACGGTCGTCTCGGGCGAACAGGCCGCCACCGCGCCTGACGAGGAGCTCGACCCCTGGAAGTCGGCGAGCGGACAGTCGCCCCGCTATCGGGTCGAGGACAGCGACTGGGCCGAGGGTGACTTCTCGAGCCCCGAGATGCTCAAGGACGACTCCCTGGCCCTCGGCGCGCTGCGTGATCGCGACCTTCCAGAAGCTGACGACGCCGATGACGACGACGCCTTCGAGGCTGAGGTGGCAGCTCGCAGGCGCGGAGGCAACGGCCGCCGCCGACAGAAGCGGCGCACGCGGCCCCCCGGCACCCTCGAGGAAGCAGAGCCTGCCGTCCCGACCGAGTCGCACGGGCCGCCCGCCGACCTCATGACTCGCCTGCTCACCGGGATCGCGATCGCGGTCGTGGCCCTGATCATGCTCAAGCTCGGAACGGGGCCGGCCACGTTCATGGTGGCGGTGATCGTCGGCGCTGCCGCCTTCGAGCTCTACGAGGCGTTCCGCCGGGTCGGTTACCACCCCGCCACGGTGATCGGGCTCCTCGGATGCCTGTCGATCGTGGGCATCGCCTACAGCAAGGGCATCGACGCCTTCCCGCTGGTGGCGATCCTGGTCGTCGCGTTCACGATGCTCTGGTACATGCTCGAGGTGGTCAAGGCCCGCCCGATCGTCAACATCGCGATCACACTCTTCGGGTTCGGGTACATCGGGATCTTCGGCGCGTTCGCCGGTCTCCTGCTCAGCGCGCGCGACGGCACCGGATTGATCATCGGCCTCGCCGCGTGCGCGATCGGGTACGACGTGTTCGGCTACTTCATCGGGTCGCAGTTCGGACGCAGCCGCATGTCTCCCCGCCTGTCGCCGAACAAGACCTGGGAGGGCCTGTTCGGCGGGATGGTCGCGGCCATCGTGATCGGCGGGATCATCGGCACGACGCTCGCTCCGTGGAACGGCAAGGTGACGCACGGCCTCGCGCTCGGTCTGGTCGTCGCGATCCTCGCCCCGATCGGTGACCTGTGCGAGTCGATGATCAAGCGCGACCTCGGCGTCAAGGACCTCGGCACGCTGCTCCCCGGGCACGGCGGAGTCCTCGACCGGTTCGACGCCATGCTGTTCTGTCTCCCGGCCGTCTACTACCTGGCCATCCAACTCAAGATCGGATGAACGGGACGACGAACGTCGTCCTACTCGGATCGACGGGATCGATCGGGACTCAAGCGCTCGACGTCATCACGTCGCACCGCGACCGGTACCGCGTCGTTGCGCTCGCGGCCGGACGCAACGAGGAGCTGCTCTCGCAACAGGCCGCGGCCTTCGACGTCCCGACCGATCGCGTCCACCTCGGCGTCGACACGCCGGACGCGCTGGCGGCGCTCGCGTCGCTGCCCGAGGCCGACGTCGTCCTCAACGCCGTCGTCGGTTTCGCCGGCCTCCCGGCCACGCTCTCGGCGCTCACGCACGGCAAGCGCCTTGCGCTGGCCAACAAGGAGAGTCTCATCGCCGGCGGTCCCGTCGTCGCCAAGGAACGGGGAAGCGGCGGCGGCGAGATCGTGCCCGTCGACTCGGAACACTCCGCCATCTACCAAGCGCTGCGCGCCGGCGCCCCGCACGAGGTGCGCCGCATCCTGCTCACCGCCAGCGGCGGGCCGTTCCGCGGCAAGTCGCGGGCCGAGCTCGAGCGGGTCACCGTCGCCGACGCGTTGCAGCACCCGACCTGGACCATGGGCGCCAAGATCACGATCGACTCGTCGACGCTCATGAACAAGGGCTTGGAGGTCATCGAGGCGCACGAGCTGTTCGGCGTTGACTTCGACCGCGTCGAGGTCGTCGTGCACCCGCAGTCGATCGTGCACGGGATGGTCGAGTTCACCGACGGCGCGACCGTCGCCCAGCTCTCCCAGCCCGACATGCGGCTCCCCATCGGGTTGGCGCTCGGCGCGCCGGATCGTCTCGACCAGGCCTTCGGCGCCATCGACTGGACCCGCCTCGGGACGCTCACCTTCGAGACGCCGGATCTCGAGGCGTTTCCGTGCCTCGGCCTTGCGTACGCGGCGGGCCGGGCCGGCGGCGGCGCGCCTGCGACCCTCAGCGCCGCCAACGAGGTCGCCGTCGAGGCGTTCCTCGGGGGGCGCATCCCGTGGCTGGGCATCGCCGCAGTGGTCGAGGAGGTGATGCAGCGCGGCACCGGGAACGTCGACGATGTCGCCGACGTTCTGGAAGCGGACCGGCTGGCGCGCGAGCGCGCCCGGACCGCCGTGGAACGGAGAAGCGCAGCGTGAAGGACCCCCTCGAAGAAGCCGGCTCGGACGTGACCCGCCGCGGCGCCGGCGTCTCGCTCCTGCTGGTCCTGCTCGGCCTGATCCTCCTCGCCATCCTGCGCCCGTCGACGATCGACACCCTCGCGATCATCTTCGGCATCGTGGCGCTGATCATGCTCCACGAGGCCGGTCACTATTTCACGGCCAAGCGCGCGGGCATGAAGGTGACGGAGTTCTTCCTCGGCTTCGGGCCGCGCGTGTGGTCCTTCCGGCGCGGCGAGACGGAGTACGGCGTCAAGGCCATCCCTGCCGGCGGGTACGTCCGCATCGTCGGGATGAGCAACCTCGAAGACGTCGACCAGGACGAGGAGCGCCGCACATTCCGGCATGGCACCTTCGGGAACCGCCTCACGGTGATCCTCGCCGGCGTGAGCGTGAACCTGATTCTCGCCTTCGTCCTCATCTACGCCGCGCTCATCGGCCGGGGCCTTCCCGACACGCTCCAGGCATCGGTCGATCGCGTACTTCCCGACAGCCCGGCGGCGGCGGCAGGCGTCCGGAACGGCGACCGCATCATCAGCATCGACGGGCAACGTCTCGACGTCGGCCGCGATATCGCCCAGGCGCTCCACGACCGCGTCGGCCAGCCGACCACCGTCGTGGTCAAGCGGGAGAGTGGGGCCGCGACCCTCACGGTCGTGCCGAAGGAGCGGAGCAGCACCGACAACAGCGGGATCATCGGCGTCTCCGTGAGCCAGAGCGTGTCCTCATACCGGTCGTTCAACCCGATCGAAGCCGTTCCCGAGTCGGCGACGACCATGGCCCAGATCACGCGGGACACGGGCGCCGGGATCGGCCGCCTCTTCTCGCCCAACGGCATCGAGAACTACAGCAAGAACTTCACCGGCAACGCGCCGAAGCAGGGGACCCCGGCGGCGAACGACCGCCCGCGCTCGATCGTCGGGATCGTCGACCTCGGCGGCCAGCTCGTGGGCGGGAACGTGTGGAGCCTGCTGTTCCTGCTCGGCGCCATCAACCTCATCGTCGCCCTGTTCAACCTGATCCCCTTGCTGCCCTTCGACGGCGGGCACGCCGCGGTCGTCGTCTACGAGCAGGCTGCGTCGAAGATCCGGGGCCGCGAGGTGCGCGTCGACTTCCGCAAGCTAGTGCCGGTGACGGCGCTCGTCCTCGTCGTGTTCCTCACGCTCGGGTTGTCGGCGATGTTCCTCGACATTCGCCAGATCTTCACCGGATCCTGATCACTTCCACCCGTCCGCGCTTCGCTCGTCCCGGCGCGCGCCCGTAGGCTGGCGCGACGGCGGCGGCTTTGCCGACCGTCGCCGCACAGTCCGAGCTTGCGAGGACGACGAGAAGGTGGCGTGATGCACGAACGACGGATGACCAGGCAGATCCACGTCGGCGACGTGCCCGTGGGTGGCGGCGCTCCCGTCTCCGTGCAGTCGATGACGACGACGAAGACGGCCGACGTCGACGGCACGCTGAGCCAGGTCTACGCGCTCGCCGCCGCCGGCGCCGACATCGTGCGCTGCACCTGCAACGAGGAGGAGGCGGCCGAGGGCCTCGCACAGATCGTTCCGCGGTCGCCCGTCCCGCTCGTCGCCGACATCCACTTCCAGTACAGGCTGGCGCTGGCGGCGATGGAAGCCGGCGTGCAGGCGCTGCGACTCAACCCCGGCAACATCCGCAAGCCCGAACAGATCAAGACGGTGGCACGCGAAGCCAGGGACCGCGGCCTGCCGATCCGCATCGGTGTCAACGCCGGCAGCCTCGACCCCGACATCGCGCAGCAACACGGCGGCGCCACGCCCGAGGCGCTGGTCGCGTCGGCGCAACGCGAGCTCGCGTACTTCGCCGACGTCGGCTTCGAGGACGTGAAGATCTCGGTGAAGTCGTCCAACGTGCCCGTGATGATCGACGCCTACCGGCTCCTGTCGGAGACCGTCGACTTCCCGTTACACCTCGGGGTGACCGAGGCCGGCCCGCTCCCCGGCGGCTTGGTCAAGTCGACCGTCGGCATCGGGACGCTGCTCGCCGAGGGCATCGGCGACACGATCCGCTTCTCGCTCACCGCCGATCCGGTCGAGGAAGCGCGCGCGGGGCGGCAGCTGCTCGAGACGCTCGGGCTGCGCGAGCGCAAGGGACTCGATCTGATCGCGTGCCCGAGCTGCGGCCGGGCCGAGGTCGACGTGATCCGTGTCGCCAACGACGCCCAGGAAGCTCTCTCCGAGCGCAACATTCCCCTCCAGGTCGCGGTGATGGGCTGTGTGGTGAACGGACCGGGCGAAGCCCGTGAAGCGGACCTGGGCATCGCCGCCGGTCGCGGGAAGGGCCACCTGTTCGTGAAGGGCAAGGTCGTGCGCGTCGTGCCCGAAGCCGAGATGGTCGATGCGCTGGTCGACGAAGGCGAGCGGATCATGGCGGAGGGCATCGAGGCCCGGCTTGCGGCCGCCGACGAAGGCGCCGAGGCCGAAGCCGAGCGCACGCGCGAAGAGCTCCTCCAGATCCAGGGAACCGACGCCAACGAGGCGGACGAGAAGATCGAGAAGATCCGCGAGATCGCAGACTGACGCTCGCTAGCCGCGGGCGAGCACGCGTTTCTGCCACCACTTGCGCACGCCGCGCGCGGAGCCCGCGTGCAGTTGCGTCGCTCGCAGTTGCTCCTCACGCGTGGAGTCGAGCGGCTC
>DASYFC010000027.1:0-13040 GCA_036498645.1 Acidimicrobiia bacterium
GGTCGGGTTCGGGAACCACAAGGGCCGCAAGCTGTGCCGCGCCGGCGTCGCGATCGACGGCAACGGGACGATCGCGGCGGCGATGATGGCGGGCGACATGCACGTGTCACCACCCGACACGCTCGATCGCGTCGCCGCCGCTGTCGTCGGTGGAGGTGCATCGGAGGACGACGATCTGCGGCGCCGGATCGCGTCGGTCCTCGAAGCGGCGGACGTGCATCAAGCCGACACGACGACGGGTGTCACCACCGACGACCTGCTCGCCGCGCTCCGCAAAGCGGTCGAGAACGCCAAGGAGGCTCCCGCGTGAAGATCGAAGGCTCGACCATTCTCGTCACCGGGGCGTCGTCGGGGATCGGCGCCTCCCTGGCGCCACAGCTCGCGGAACGGGGCGCGACCGTCGGCATCGTCGCGCGACGAGCGGACCGCCTCGAGGAGGTCCTCGAGCAGTGTCTCCCGCACGCGTCCGAGTCGCGCATGTGGAGCGCCGACCTGGGCGACCTCGAGCGGGCGGAGGCGGTGGCACTCGAGGCGTGGGACGCGTTCGGCGGTCTCGACTGCCTCGTCAACAACGCCGCCATCGCCAAGCGGAAGCACACGCTCGATCTCACGGTCGACGACGTCGACCAGACCATGGACGTCAACTTCTTCTCGCCGATCCGGATGGCGATGGCGCTCCTCCCCCGGATGCAGGAGCGAGGCGCCGGGCTCGTCGTCAACGTGTCGAGCATGGGCGGCCGCCTCGGCATCGTGCACGAGGCCGCGTACTGCGCGGCGAAGTTCGCGATGTGCGGATGGAGCGAGACGGCGCGCATCGACCTGGCCGGCTCGGGCATCGACGTGAAGCTCGTGCTGCCGGGCCCGATCGACACGGAGATCTGGGAGCCGGTGCCGGGCGAGCTTCCAGGCCTCTACGACGGGCCGTTCGTCTCCGCGGTCGATTGCGCCGCCGACATCGTCACCGCGATCGAACGCGACGGCTTCGAGTTCTACGTGCCCGAGACCGTCGAAGGCGGCTTCGGAGCCCAGAAGGACCTTGTCGTCGGCAAGACCCAGGACGTCGACGCGTTCACGGACCTGATGATCACGATGAAGGACGCATCGGCGGTCCAGCGCCCGTAGGCGCCGGCTCGCTCCGGATGCGGTCGCGCTCCTCTTCTTCCTTGTCTCGGTCCCGCGCCGAGACCGCCCGCACGCCCGGCATGGGCGTGTCGGTGCGCTCGGGGACCTCTTCCATGTCGCCGTCCTCGGCCGGCCTCATGGGCGCGTCGGTACCGTCAGGGCCCTCGATGACCCCCGCCTTGCGGGCACGCGCCAGCGCCTTCTCGGCCGCGCGACGCTGTCGCTCGGCCTCGGCGCGCAGGTCGGCGTCGGGGCCGATGTCGGGATTCGCGGCTCGCACGAGAAGCCGCTGGTGCCACCGCTCGCCGCGCACACCACCCAGCACACCGCCGAGGATCATGCCGCCGAGCGCGGCGGCGCCGCTCAAGAGGCCGAGCCCGTACCACGTCGTGCCGTCCGTCGGCGCGCCCAGACCCTCGAGCCGGTCGACGATCGCCGAGGTCGCCCCCTCGAGCTGAGCGACGGCAGCGACCACCGCCAGGAGTACGACGCCGAGCACGGCCACGAGCACGCCGTTTCGAAGTCCGGCCCGACGCGCCATGCGACCGGCCGTGTACCCGCCGAACGTGAATGCACCGAGGAACACCGCTGCCGTGACGAGCCCGGTGAGAAGCCCGACCTGCTGCCAGTCGTTGCGGGACACAGAGTCGAGGGTCAACCCCATCGGGTGAAGGACCGTGGCCACGATTCCGATGCACGCCCCGATCACCCCGTACGCGACGAAGACGCCGGCCAACACGCTCCGCCACGACACCCCTCCCCAGCCGGCTTCTCTCGCCAGCTCGAGACGGTCCCGCTTTCCCTCGACCCACATCTGCCCCTCGTCGGCGTCGGCCGACCGGACGCGAGTGCTCATGGTCCCAAGTCCTTCTCCGCCCTCGGACATCAGGGCGAGGGTTCCCTCGGGGCGAGGGTCGAAAACCCGCTCAGGCCGGGGCCGGAGTCGCTCCTGCCTCGACGTGCACCGGGATGCCGTTCAGCACCGCGTTGCCCGACAGGGGATCGAAGAGGTCGCCGTCGGCGAGCAGGTTGCTGTTGACGCCCGGGCGTCCGGCGGCAACCGAAAGGTCGGTCCCGCCGATGCCGTGCCCCCAACCGTGGGGGATGCTGACGACGCCCGGCATGATGGCGTCGGTCACCTCGACCGTGACTGCGACCTCCCCGGTGCGGGACCGCACGCAGGCGGCGGCGCCGTCGACCACGCCCAGGCGGGCGGCGTCATCGGGATGCACGTGCAGGGTGCAGCGCTCCTTCCCCTTCACGAGGATGTCGAGGTTGTGCATCCAGGAGTTGTTCGACCGCAGGTCCCGCCGCCCGATAAGCACCATCTCGCCGTTCCTGCCTCGCGCGAGCGACGCGCGCAGTCGGTCCACGTCGTCGGCGATCGGCTCGGGCGCGAGCTCGACCTTCCCGCTCGGCGTGCGCAGCACCTCGGGAATGCGAGGCTGCAGCGCACCGAGGTCGACACCGTGCGGGCTCCCCTCCAGCACCGCGAGCGACAGGCCCGACGGGTCGGCGCCGAACCCGTCGCCGTAGGGACCGGTCCGGAGCATGAGGTCGAGGATGCGCTCTGGGCCGCGGCGCGAGGCGAGCGCGGCGAGCAGCTCGTCGGGGTCACGGCCTTCGACGTTGGACCCGGATCGCTGCACGGCCTTCTGCACGAGCCCGCCGACCACGACGTCGTCGAGCGAGGCCGGGTCGGCCGCCGCGCCCTCGCCGGCCACGATGTTGGCGAGGCGCAGGAGGATCTCCGACTCCGCCATCTCGCCCCGCTCGAGGTCGACGACGGGTGGCGAGTAGTTGGCGATGTTGCGGATCGACAGTTGATAGAACGCGAGGTCGTAGTGGCCGCGAGCGAGAACGCCCTCAGGGGGCAGGATGACGTTGGCGTGGCGCGTCGTCTCGTTCTTGTAGATGTCGACGCTCACCATGAACTCGAGCGACGCGAGCGCGCGATCGAGACGGCCCGAGTCGGGCGTCGAGAGCACCGGGTTCCCGGCGACGGTGATCATCCCTCGCACTTGGCCGTCACCCGGGGTGTCGATCTCCTCGGCGAGGCACACGACAGGCAGCTCGCCGAACATCTCCGCCAACCCGCGCACGCGACTGCGTCGGCGTCCGAAGCGCACGCCGCGCCCGGCGCCGGGAGTACCGCCCGTGTTCGCGCTGCCGGTGGCGGGCTTCGTGAACATGACGCCGCCGGCGCGGTCGAGGTTGCCGGTGAGGCAGTTCACGACGTCGACGAGCCAGCTCGCGAGCGTTCCGAACTCCTGGGTGCACGTGCCGATGCGCGCGTACACCGCGGCCCGTGGTGCGGCGGCGATCTCGCGTGCCATTCGGCGGATGGTCTCGGCGTCGATGCCGCAGACGGGCGCAACGTCGTCCGGGGCGAAGTCGCGAGCCAGGCGCTCCACGTCGTCGACGCCGTCCACATGGGCCGCAACGTCTCCCAGAGAGACGAGTCGCTCGGCGAACAGGGTGTGCACGATGGCGAAGAGGAAGTGCGCGTCGGTGCCGGGCCGGATGAACAGGTGCTCGTCGGCTTCCTCGGCCGTCTTCGAGCGGCGGGGGTCGACGACGACGAGCTTGCCGCCCCGGGCCCGGAGCTCCCGGATCCGCCCCGGGTAGTCGGGCGCGGTCATGAGGCTGCCGTTCGACGCGAACGGATTCGCGCCCAGGATGACGAGGTGGTCGGTGCGATCGATGTCGGGGATCGGGATGCTGAGCCCGGTCCCGAACATGAGTCCGGCCGAGACCTGTTTGGGCATCTGGTCGACGGTGCTGGCCGAGTACAGGTTCCCGCTCCCGAGCGCCTGGATCAGCACTCGGTTGTACAGCTGTCCGGCGAGGTTGTGGACGTTCGGGTTGCCGATGTACATCGCGACGGCGTCGCGCCCGTGACGCTCGAGGATCGGCGTGAGACCCCGCTCGACCTCGGCGAAGGCGTCGTCCCACGACACCTCGTGCCACGAATCACCCTCGCGCACCTGTGGCCGGCGCAGGCGGTCGGGATCCGATTCGAGCTGCTTCAGCGCCGTGCCCTTCGGGCACAGGAAGCCGTGGCTGAAGACGTCGTCGCGGTCGCCGCGCACGAGCGCGATGTCGCGTCCCTCGAGGCGCAGCTCGAGCCCGCACGTCGCCTCGCACAACGGGCAGGTCCGGTAGACGGTTCGGGGATCACCGTTCGCCACGGACATGCGTCTCGAGGTTAGCCACCCCGGATAGGGTCCGGACCGTGGCCGACCGCCTGTATTTCCGTCAACTGCTCGCGGGGCGCGATTTCGCCCGTGACGACCTCGTCGCGCAGCAGATGGTCAACTTCGTGTACCTCATGGGCGACCGGGAGACGGGCGACGCGCTCGCCGTCGACCCGGCGTACGGGGTGTGCGAGCTCGTCGACACGGCCGAGGCCGACGGCATGCGCATCACGGGCGCGCTCGTCACCCACTATCACCCCGACCACGTCGGCGGCGACCTCATGGGCTATTCGATCGAGGGAGCGCGCGAGCTGCTCGCCATGGACGACGTATCGGCGCCGCTCCACGTGCAGCGGGCCGAAGCGCCGGGCGTCAAGCGCGTGACCGGCGCGTCCGACTCCGACCTCGTCGTGCACGACAGCGGCGACGAGGTGCGCATCGGCGACGTGCCGATCCGGCTCCTGCACACGCCCGGGCACACGCCCGGCAGTCAGTGCTTCCTCGTCGACGGCCGCCTCGTCGCCGGCGACACGCTCTTCCTCGAAGGCTGCGGACGCACCGATCTCCCCGGCGGAGACTCCGAGGCGATGTACGAGAGCATCACCCAGCGGCTCGCCGCCGTCCCCGACGACACCGTGCTCTTCCCCGGTCACCTCTACTCTCCCGAGCCCTCCGCCACGATGGGCGAGACGCGGCGCCGCAACTACGTGTTCCGGTTCCCGACGCGTGATGCCTGGCTCTCGATGTTCGGAGCATGAGCATGACGAGGATTCGAATCAGACGCCCGGCCACCGCCATCTGCGTCGCCGCCACGCTCGCACTCGGCGCGTGTAGCGGTGGCTCCGACGACGGCGGGTCGAAGGCGAAGGCCGAGGTCAAGAAGTTCCTGAACGAGATCGACGCCGCCGCCCGCGCCGGGAACGTGGACCTGCGCCTGGCTCGGCTGAACCCTGCCGTCATCACGCGGTACGGCGAGCAGCAATGCCGCGACTTCCTCGCCGGTCAGCACGACCCGACCCGCAAGGACGCGGTCACGAAGGTCGACAAGCCGGAGTCGTACCAGTACGCCACCGACAATCAGTCGGCGACCATTCCGGACGCCCTTCCCGTCCAGGTGCGAGAGACGAACAAGGGCAAGAAGGGCGACCGCAACATCCACCTCGCGCGCGTCAACGGTCAGCTCACCTACTTCATCGACTGCGGCCAGCCGCTGACGGCGCAGTAACGGCGGGAGCGAGTCAGCTCGGGTCGAAGACGACCGGGATCGAGTCCGGTCCCCGGAACGCGAAGCCCTGGATCAGCGGCGTTGGCGCGTCGGCGTCGAGCCGCAGGTTCGGCAACCGGGTGAGGATCTCGTCCAGCCCGACCCGCAACTCGAGCCGCGCGAGGTGCATCCCGAGGCACTGGTGCTGACCGGTCCCGAAGGCGACGTGATGCTGCGGCGGGCGGTCGATGCGCCAGTCCTCGGGCACCTCGTACCGCGCCTCGTCGTGGTTCGCGGACCCGACGAGCACGCTGACCGGCGCGCCCGACTCGACCGGGCACCCGGCGATCTCCGTGTCGGCGGCGGCGACCCGGCTCACCTGGGTGACCGACGACTCCCAACGCAACGTCTCCTCGATCACCGCCGGCACGAGGCTGCGGTCGGCGATGACCTTCGCCAACGTCTCGGGGTGCGTCAGGAGGGCGACGAGCGCGTTTCCCATCACGCGGTAGGTGGTCTCGGCGCCGGCGGGCAGCAAGAGCCGCAAGAAGCCGTAGATCTTCTCGTCGGTGAGCTGATGCCCGTCGATCTCGGCGTGGACGAGGTCGCTGATGAGGTCGTCGCCCGGGTTGTGACGGCGGTCCTCGACGATCGGCTCGAGGTACTCGCGCATCGCCCGAGACGCGCTGAGCCCGCGGGGCGGGTCGAGTGGCCCCGTGTTGATGAGCTCGGCCCAGCGGTGGAACTGGGCACTGTCCTCGAGCGGCACGCCGACGATCCCGCAGATCACCTGCACGGGATACTTCGACGTGATCGCCTGCACGAGATCGGCGCGCCGGTTGGGTGTGATCTCGTCGAGGAGCCGGGTGATCGTGGGACGGATCAGCTGCGCGTCCCACCGCTCCAGCGCCGAGGCACGGAACGCATGGGCGACGAGGTTGCGGTACGCGCGATGCTCGGCGCCGCCCATGGCCAGGATGAGCTCGCCCATGAACTGCCCGATGTGCTCGGCGTTGATCGACGACGAGAACGTCTCGCCGTCACGCAGCACCCGCTCCACGTCGTCGTAGCGGGTCACGTGGTACGACGATCGGTCCACCATCCCGCGCTCGGTGTGGATGACGGGGCACTCGCGGCGCGCCCGCGCCCAGATCGGGTACGGCTGCCCGGTGGCGAAGTCGACCTCGTACTCGAACGCGGGCTCGAACTCGGGCTCGATGACCGGTTCGGTCGTCACGACATCTGCATCGACTTCGTCTCGAGGTACTCCTCGAGCCCGTACTTGCCGAGCTCCCGGCCGTGACCGGACTGCTTGTAGCCGCCGAACGGCGCCAACGGGTTGAAGTTCTGGCCGTTGATGTCGACCTGGCCGGCCTGGATGCGCCGCGCGACCTGCGTCGCGTGCCCCTGGTCGCCGCCGAACACACCTGCGTGCAGCCCGTAGATCGTGTCGTTGGCGATGCCGACGGCGTCGTCCTCGTCGTCGTAGGGAATGATCGCCAGCACGGGGCCGAAGATCTCCTCCCGAGCGATCGTCATGTCGTTGCTGACGTTCTTGAAGACCGTCGGCTTGACGAAGTAGCCCTTGTCGAGGCCTTCAGGTGCGTCGGGGCCGCCCGTAACGAGCTCGGCGCCTTCGTCGATCCCCTTGTTGATGTAGTTGCGGACGCGCTCGCGTTGCGTGTCCGAGATCAGCGGCCCGAGGCGGTTGCTCGGGTCGTTCGGGTCGCCCACCGTGTACGTCTCGGCGACCTCCTTGACGGCCGATGCGATCTCGTCCTGCTTGTCGCGGGGAACGAGCATCCGGGTCCATGCGATGCACGTCTGGCCCGAGTTCATGAAGCAGCTGCCGATACCGGCCTTCACCGCGTCCTCGACGGGCGCGTCGGGCAGGATGATGAAGGGCGACTTGCCGCCGAGCTCGAGCGTCACCTTCTTCACGGTCGACGAGGCGAGCTCGGAGACCCGCTTCCCGGCACGCGTCGACCCGGTGAACGAGATCATGTCGATGCCCGGGTGCGCGGCGATCGCCTCGCCCACGACGGGCCCGGTGCCCGTGACGAGGTTGAACACGCCCGCCGGGAGCCCGGCGTCGTCGACGATCTCGGCGAGGATGAACGCGTTGAGCGGCGCCACCTCGCTCGGCTTGAGCACGACCGTGCATCCGGCGGCGATGGCGGGCGCGACCTTGGCCACGATCTGGTGCAAGGGGTAGTTCCACGGCGTGATACACCCCACCACGCCCAACGGCTCGCGCACGACGAGCGAGTTGCCGATCTGCTCCTCGAAGGGAAACTGGTTGACGATGTCGACGTAGGAGCCCATGACAATCGCCGGCAAGCCGGCCTGGATCATCTGGGAGAACACCATCGGCATGCCGACCTCGCCGGTGACGGACTCCGCGATCTCCTGCATGCGGGCGGTGAGCCCTTCGTGCAGCTGCTGGAGGTACTTCGCCCGCTCCTCGACCGTCGTCGAGCTCCAGGTCTCGAAGGCCCGGCACGCCGCCTTGGCAGCGCGGTCGACGTCCTCGGCCGTGCCCTCCGGAATGCGGCCCATGACCTCTTCGGTGGTCGCGTTGACCACGTCGATGGTCCCGGATCCGGTGGACGACACCCACGCGCCGTCGATGTACAGCTTGTCGCGGTCCTGCATCCGGTCCCCCTGGCTCGTGGTGACGGCGTCGCGGTGAACGCGTCCCGCCGGTAAGTCGACTCGATGGTCAGGCTACCGTCACCCGGTGCTGTCTGCGACTGACGCCGCCGTGACGACCGACCGACCCGGCGCAACCGACACCGAAGAGGCTCCGGCCGGCGCGCGCTCGCGGTGGCGAGCGCCGCTCCTGGACGCGGCCGGTGTCGCCGCGGCGACGGTCGGCCTGCTCGTCGTCACGTTGCGGCTCTGGGAAGCGAACCTCCGGGTCCCTTTCGTCTACAACGCGACGGATAAGCCGCCGCTGGCATACGCGCCGGACGCGCCCTACTACCTCATGCTCACCAAGGGGCTCGTCGATCACGGCTCCTACCTGCGGATCCCGAACCTGGGCTGGCCGTTCAGCCTGCAGCTCTACGACAACCCCGAGAGCGGCGACAACCTCCAGCTGGCGCTGGTGCGCGGGCTCGGCTTCTTCCTGCGCGACGCGGTGCTGACCATGAACGTCTATTACCTCTTGACCTTCGTCGCCGTCTCCCTGGCGGCGTGGTTCGTCCTCCGACGGCTCGGGGTGTCGCGTCTGGTCGCCGCCGTCGTGGCGATCCTGTACAGCTTCCTGCCGTACCACTTCGCGCGCGGCGAGGCGCACCTCTTGCTGTCGGGCTACTTCATGGTCCCGATCGCGACACTGCTCATCCTGCAGGTCCTTTCCGACGACCCGCCGTTCATTGCACGCCGCGACTCGCCCGAGCCGAGGTGGCGCCTCGCGCTGTGGAGCCGGCGCGCGCTTCCGTGGTTCCTGGCGTGTGCCGCCCTGGGCTCGACGGGTCCGTACTACGCGTTCTTCGCGATCCTGCTGTTGGCTTCAGTAGTCGTCGTCGATCTTTTCGCGCGCCGGAGCTTGAAACGGGCGGCGTCCGCCGGCGTGGCCGCCGGCGTCGTCCTCGTAGTGCTGCTGCTCAACCTGTCGCCGTCGTTCCTCTACTGGCAGTCGCACGGGCTGAACAACAAGGCGATCCCCCGCGGGATCTCGGAGACCGAGGTGAACGGCCTGCGCATCTCGCAGCTCGTGATGCCGCGCGTCGACCATCGCATCGGCGCGTTCGCCGACGCCCAGCGCAAGAGCGACCGCTTCAGCCCGGTGGCCACGTCGGAACGGGGGCAGCAGCTGGGCCTCATCGGGGCCATCGGGTTCGTCGGGCTCCTCGTCTTCACGCTGAGCCGACTCCTGCGCCGGCGCAGCCACGACGACTCCCGCGGTCCTCCACCGCTCGGCACCCGTCCCGAGATCGGGAAGCGTCTGGGGCTGCTGACCATCGTCGCGATAGTCATCGCCACCGTCAGCGGGATCTCGCTCATCATCTCCGCACTCGGCGTACGGTACATCCGCTCGTACAACCGCATCTCGGTGTTCATCGCGTTCTTCGCGCTGATCGCCGTCGCATTCGCGCTCGACTGGATCGTCGCACGCGTGCCCCGCTGGCACGGCCGCGCCGTCGTGGCTGTGGCCGTCTGCGTGGCGGTGCTCGCAGTGGGCGTCCTCGACCAGACGTCGTCCGCCGATGTCCCCGACTACAAGGCGCTCGAGCGCGCATGGAACAGCGATGACGTGTTGATGCACGGGATCCAGCGCGACCTCGGGAAGGGCGCGGCGGTGTTCGAGATGCCATACGTCTTCTTCCCCGAGGCGGGGACGATCGTCGGGACCGGCCCGTACGACCAGGTGCGTGGTTGGCTGCACGCGGACTCGCTCCGCTGGAGCTGGGGATCGGTGCGCGGCCGCGACGGCGACTGGCAGGCCGTGCTCGTACGGCTGCCGGCGCCTACGGCGCTCGACGCGCTCACCGCGGTGGGCTTCACCGGGCTCATGGTCGACCGCGCCGGCTACGAGGATCATGGCGAGCGAATCGAAGCGGAGTACACGCACACACTCGGACAGGAGCCGCGGGTGAGCCCGGACGGCCGCCTCGTCTTCTACGACCTGCGTGCGTGGGCACGTGACCTGCACGCGCGACTCACCGCCGCGCAGATCGACGCGTTGCGCCGCACGATCCTTGCCGCTCGGGCCCCGCCGCCCGGCGCGCTCACGTGACCCGACGAGGACCCTGACTACCCTGTCAGGGATGTCGACGAGCGCCGCGGGCACCGATCCGTTCGCGGAGGACGAGGACCAGCAGGCGCTGCGGAAGCTGGCCCGCGACGTCG
The DNA here is from genome assembly GCA_036498645.1 of Acidimicrobiia bacterium. Taxonomy (GTDB): domain Bacteria; phylum Actinomycetota; class Acidimicrobiia; order IMCC26256; family JACDBD01; genus JALZAA01. The sequence goes on from DASYFC010000027.1 coordinate 10,381, forward strand.
CCGAACGCGAGCTGGCACCCAATGCGCGTCACTGGGACGAGACCGAAGAGTTCCCCGACGCGTCGTGGGACGCGCTGCGCAAGGCAGACCTGTTCGGCATCACCGTCGGCGAGCAGTACGGCGGCATGGGGATGGGCGACATCGAGGCGGCCATCGCCCTCGAGGAGCTCGCGCGCGCCGACGTCTCGAGCGCGATCCTCGCCCAACTCATCTACAACGGACCGCCCCGCGCGATCGAGCACCTCGGGACCGACGCGCTCAAGGAGCGCTGGCTTCCGCTCGCAGCCAGCGGCGAGGCCCTGTTCTGCATCGGGATCAGCGAGAGCGAGGCCGGCTCGGCCGTGAACCACATGCGCGCCCGGCTCACCGCCGACGGTGACGGCTACCGGCTGAACGCGTACAAGAACTACGTCACCGGCGGGCACAAGGCGGGAGCGTGCCTGGTCTGGTGCCGGTTCCCGGGCAGCGAGGGGTCGAAGGGCATCGGCGCCGTCGTCGTCGACCTGCAGTCGGACGGCGTGACCTGCGCCGGGACGCACGTGAAGATGGGCCTCCGGGGCACGAGCGAAGCCGAGCTCGCCTTCGACGACGTGTACGTCGGGCCCGAGGACGTCCTGCTCGAAGGCGACCCGTCGAACAGCGACGCGTTCAAGACGCTCATCTCGCATCTCAACCACGAACGGTGCGGGAACGCCGCCATGTGCGTCGGCGCCGCGCAGGGCGCGCTCGAGTACGCGATGCGGTACATCAATGAGCGCGTCGTCGGGGGCAGGCCGCTGGCGGAGCTCCAGGGGCTTCAGTGGAAGGCGGCCGACATGGCCACGCAGCTCGACGGCGCCCGCCTGCTGCTCTTGCGGGCGCTGCATCTTGCCGGACCCGACGGCACCCCGCCTGCGCTCGAGACCGCGATGGCGAAGGCGGCCGCCAACCTGGCGGCGAAGTTCGTCTGCGACGAGGCGATCCAGCTGCTGGGTGGCTACGGGTACAGCCGCGAGTACCCGGTGGAGCGCGCGTACCGCGACATCCGCGGCCTCTGCATCGGCGCGGGAACCGTCGAGATCCAGCGGAACTACATCGGGTCGCAGGTCGTGAAGGGCGCCACCACGGTCAGTCCGGGGTGGAGGAACCCGCTCGCCGGCGCGTGACGCTCCGGCCGACGTACCGCCACCCGCGAGCGCGCGACTACCTGGCGCCGGGTGGACCGTGGGACATCCCGACGCTCGACGCGATCGTGACCGACGCCGCGCGTCGCGCCGACGGCGACCTCGTCGTCGACGACTCGGCCGGGGTTCGCTTCGACGGGCCGGCGCTCGAGGCTCGGGTGGCGGCGCTGGCGGGAGGGATGCGGGCCGCCGGCGTCCGCCGGCGCGACGTGGTCGCGTGGCAGTCGCCGAACTGGCACGAAGCCGTTCTGCTGTACCGCGCGTGTTGGCGGCTGGGAGCGATCGCGGCGCCGATCCACCACCAGGCCGGCCCCGCCGACGTCGACCGCATGCTCGGCGCGCTCGACGCGCGTGTATGGCTCCCGCCCGAGGAGGTGCGATGGCCGAGTGCGCGACTGTCGAAACTGCTCGATGCGGGCGTGCCCGTCACCCGGTCGGCGGCTCGTGCGAGCGACCTGGCCGTCGCGCTGTTCACGTCGGGCTCGAGCGGCGCCCCGAAGGCCGCGCTCCATACACAGCGCGGGCTCGCGTACAAGGCGCAGGTGATGATCCGAGCCCACGAGCTCGCGCCGGACGACGCGATCCTCATGCCGGCACCGCTCGCGCACGTGTCGGGGCTGCTCAACGCGGTGCTGATTCCGGGCGCGCTGCCGATGCGCGCCTCACTCATGGCGAGATGGAGCCCGGAGGAGGCGCTGGCCACCATCGAACGCGAGCGCATCACGTTCATGATCGGGCCACCGACGTTCTTCGTCGGCCTCATGTCCGCCCCCGGGTTCGCCCGGCGACGCGTCGAGAGCCTCCGTCTGATCTCGAGCGGTGGTGCCGGCGTGACCGCCGCCTTCGTCGAGCAGGCCGGCGACGCGTTCGGCGCGCGCGTGAAGCGCACGTACGGCTCCACCGAGGCGCCCACCGTCACGACCAGCACGCCCCGCGATTCCGCCGAACGGGCGCGCCAGACCGACGGACGCGTGACCGGCGCCGCGGAGCTGCGAGTGAGCGACCCGGACACGGGGCGCGCCCGACCCACCGGCGAGGTGGGTGAGCTCTGGTTGCGGGGCCCCGAGCTGTTCGTGGGCTACGCCGACGACGAGCAGACGCGCGCGGCGATCCAGCGAGGCTGGTTCCGCACCGGCGATCTCGCCACCGTCGACGCAGACGGCTGGCTCACGATCGTCGGCCGCATGAAGGACGTCATCATCCGCGCCGGCGAGAACATCGCCGCCGCCGAGGTGGAAGGGATCCTCGAAGCGCACCCCGACGTCCGCCAGGCCGCCGTCATCGGCGAGCCCGACGCGCGCCTCGGCGAGCGCGTCTGCGCGTTCGTGGTGGCCTCGGCGCCGTTCGACCTCGCAGAGTGCCGAGCCTGGTTCGACAAGCAGGGCGCTGCCGTCTTCAAGACCCCCGAGCGGGTCGTCCAGCTCGACGAGCTCCCGCTCCTCGCCGCCGGCAAGCCGGACCGCGCTGGCTTGAAGCAGCGGGCGGCGAGCTCTTAGC
>DASYFC010000028.1:0-1898 GCA_036498645.1 Acidimicrobiia bacterium
CCCCGCCGGCAGACGTCCGGCTCGCCACCACGCGAGCACGCACCGCAGGAACCCCGGCTCGTAGATGGCGATGCTCGGACCGAGGCCGTACCGGTCGCACAGGCCGAACTGGTGGGCGACGTCGTCGAACGAGTTCGCGTACACGATCCCCGACGCCGGGAGCCCGTCCGGTCCGAGGCCGCCGAGATTCACCGAGCCCGGGTCACACAGCGACAGGCGCATCAGGCCCGTCTCGGCGAGCGGCCCGATGTGGGCGAACGACGCCTCGACGTCGGCGCCCGCGTTCGTCGTCGGGTAGAAGACCGCGTCGGGGCGTTCCGCCAGCGCCGGTCGCCATCCTTCGAGGTACCGCTCGGCCGCGCGGTCTCCGTCCAGTCCGAACGAGTCGATGTGGTTGTGCACGACGGCGGCGCCGGCGGCGAAGCAGCGGACGGCATCGTCCGCGATCTCGGCCGGCTCCTTCGGGGTGTGCGGGTTCTGCTTCTTGCTCGTCACCCCGTTGATCGCGGCCTCGATGATCACCGGCTCGGCCATCGCGTCCCCCACTTCCCTGCAGAACTGGAACTCGTTGCAGTCTGCTGAAGCCCGACGGTAGCGTCCAGATTCCTGCGCATCGACCTCACCGGCGAGCAGCGCGAGCTGCAACATGAGCTGCGCGACTACTTCGAGCGGCTGATGACGCCGGCGCGCCGTGCCGCCCTTCCTGGTCCCGAGGCCGGTGGCGACGCCTACCGCGACCTCGTACGGCAGATGGGCAAGGACGGCTGGCTCGGCGTCGGGTGGCCGAAGGAGTACGGCGGCCAGGGCCGAACCCCCGCCGAGCAGTTCGTCTTCTACGACGAGGCGCAGCGCGCCGGCGTCCCCATGCCGCTCGTCACGCTCAATACGGTCGGCCCGACGCTGATGCGGTTCGGGAGCGACGAGCAGAAGGCGTACTTCCTCCCGCGCATCCTCGCCGGCGAGGTGCACTTCGCCATCGGCTACACCGAGCCCGCCGCCGGGACCGACCTCGCTTCGCTGCGCACCCGGGCGGTGCGTGACGGCGACCAGTACGTGATCAACGGGCAGAAAGTGTTCACGACGGGCGGCAACGACGCCGACTGGGTGTGGCTCGCGTGCCGCACCGATCCCGACGCGCCGAAGCACAAGGGCATCTCGATCCTGCTCGTCGACACGACCCAACCCGGATACAAGCACTCGCCGATCCACCTGCTGGGCGGCGGCTTCACGAACGTCACGTACTACGAGGACGTGCGCGTGCCGGCGTCGTCGCTCGTCGGCAAGGAGAACGAGGGCTGGAAGATGATCACGAACCAGCTCAACCACGAGCGCGTCGCGCTCGCTCCTGCCGGCATGATCGACCGGCACCTCCAGGCTGCGCTGCGGTGGGCGAAGGAGACGCGCCTCGCCGATGGCCGGCGCGTCATCGACCGGGAGTGGGTGCGGATCGCGCTGGCACGCGTGCACGCGCACGTCGACGCCCTCAAGCTCGCCAACTGGCAGGTCGCGTCGGCGCTCACCGACGGCGAGCTCAATCCCGCCGACGCCTCGGCGATGAAGGTGTTCGGCACCGAGCTCCGCGTCAGCGCGCTGCGGGCCCTTATGGACGTCGTAGGGGAGTCAGCCGCGTTGCGTGGCGACGCCGCCGGCGCCGCGCTGCACGGTCAACTCGAAGCTGCATACCGGCAGGCGCCGGTGGGCACCTTCGGCGGCGGCGTGAACGAGGTACAGCGAGAGATCATCGCCCTCGCCGGCCTCGGGATGCCGCGCGCGCCGCGCTGATCGAAGGGTTCCTGTTCGCGGTGACCCTCGTCACGGCGTCCTCCGCTTCAGGCCGTACATATCGAGTGATCGCTGCTCGATCGTCGCCTCGCTCGTGCCGTCGGCGTAGGCGGGTG
>DASYFC010000029.1:0-4678 GCA_036498645.1 Acidimicrobiia bacterium
CGAACGGGCCCTCGAATCGGCGACCGAGGTGCTCGAGCAGGGCGGCGTGTTCGGCATCTACCCGGAGGGGACCCGCACGCGGGACGGCTACCTCCATCGCGGTCACACGGGCGTAGCGCGCCTGGCGTTGCGCACCGGCGCGCCGCTCGTGCCCGTCGGGATGACCGGCACCGACGAGATCAACCCGATCGACCGGAAGCTCCCGCGCCTGTTCCGCACGGTCCGGATCCAGTTCGGCACACCGATCACCGCCGACCGGTACGCGGGCCGCGAGCACGACAAGCTCGTGCTGCGTCAGATCACCGACGAGGTGATGTTCGAGCTCCAGCAGCTCTCCGGCTACGAGTACGTCGACACGTACGCGACCAAGAAGGCCGAGGACGTGCCCGTCGAGCCGGTGCCGTTGGCGAGGCTCGAAGCCACCGGCCGGCCGGCGGCGGTCGCGTAGCGCTCACCCGTCGTCGTTCGCCCATCCGCGCGCACGCTCGACCGCGCGGTGCCACTCGTCCTGTTTGCGGGCGACGTCGTCGGCGGGCATCGAAGGCTCGAAGACCGACTCCTCGACCCAGCTCGCGGCGGCCTCGCTCGGCGACGCCCACACTCCTTCGGCCAGGCCGGCGAGGTACGCCGCGCCCAGCGCGGTCGTCTCCTTCACGGTCGGTCGCCGGACGGGCACTCCGAGGACGTCGGCCTGGAACTGGCAGAGCACGTCCATCACGCTGGCGCCGCCGTCGACGCGCAGCTCGCTGATCTTCGTCCCCGCCGCCGTCGTGATGGCGTCGACGACGTCGCGCGTTTGCCATGCCATCGATTCGACGACCGCCCGGGCGACCTGCGCCCGACCCGAGCCGCGTGTGAGCCCGAACACCGACCCGCGCGCGTACGAGTCCCACCACGGCGAGCCGAGCCCGGTGAACGCAGGCACGAACACCACCCCGCCGCTGTCGTCGACACTCGCGGCGAGCGGTCCGGTCTCGGCGGCGTCGTCGATGATGCCGATCCCGTCGCGGAGCCACTGGATCGCCGCCCCGGTGACGAAGATCGCGCCTTCCATCACGTACGTGACGTCGCCGCTGAGATCCCACGCCACGCTGGTCAGGAGGCCCTCGGTCGGCGGTGGGTGCTCGGGACCGAGGTTCATCAGCACGAACGATCCGGTGCCGTACGTGTTCTTGGTCATGCCGATCTCGAAGCACGCCTGCCCGAACAACGCCGACTGCTGATCACCCGCGATGCCGCTCACGGGCACAGCGAGACCGGCGGCGTGCTCGGGGGTCGTCACGCCGAACCGACCGCTGCTGGGGCGCACCTCGGGCAGGCACGAGCGCGGCACACCGAACAACGCGCACAGCTCGTCGGACCAGCCGAGCGCGTCGATGTCGTACAGGAGCGTGCGGCACGCGTTCGACGGGTCGGTCGCGTGCATGCCGCCGTCGGGACCGCCGGTCAGGCGCCACAGGATCCAGCTGTCCACGGTGCCGAACGCCAGGTCGGGCCCGGCCTCGACGCCGCCCCGCGTGAGCAGCCACTCCAGCTTGGTCGCCGAGAAATAGGAGTCGAGGACGAGCCCGGTCCGCTCGCGCACGAGCGGCTCTTTCCCTTCGTCGCGCAGCTCGTCGCACCGCCCGGCCGTGCGCCGGTCCTGCCAGACGATGGCGCGGTGCAACGGCCGGCCCGTGCGCCGGTCCCACACGACTGCCGTCTCTCGCTGGTTCGTGATGCCGATCGCGGCGACCGCCTGCCCGGCGTCGGCGAGCTTCGACCGCACCTCGGCCAGCGTCTCGAGCGTCGCCGTCCAGATCTCGTCCGGGTCGTGCTCGACCCATCCTGGCTGCGGGAAGTACTGCGGGAACTCGCGATACGACCACTCGAGCGGGCTGCCGTGCTCGTCGACCGCGAACGCGCGCACGCCGGTCGTGCCGGCGTCGATCGCCAGGCAGACGCTCACCACTCGGCGACGTCGGACCGGCGCCGAGGGTCCCCGCCGAGCACGGTCGCGAGCTCGCGCCCGACCCTGCGATCACGGGGTCGGAACTCCAGAGCGATCTCCCGGTCGGCGGAGTCCCGGATCCGCACCTGCAGCAGCGGCAGGTAGCGGCGCGTCTTCTCGAGCGTGAACGAGCTGTGGCGCTTGGCGATGAGCATCTCGTCCGTGGTGAGCGGGCGCCGGCGAAGCGGGGCTTGGAAGAGAATCACCCGCTGGTCGGTCAGCGCGAGGTAGTGCCGGGACCGGGCCCGGAAGAGCAGCGGGACCCGTCCCCCGCACTCGGCGGCCCACACCGCGCTGCACGAGCGGATGTGCTCGCCGCTGCCGAGCGACGGCTGGGTGGCGGCGATGATCTGCTCTCGGTCCCGCTTCCGGCCCACGGCGCCTCTTCCGACTCCATCGGTCGCGCCGAAGGCTACCGGTCACCCGTCAACCCCTTCCGCGCTTCGCCGCCGCTGCGGCAGGATGGACGGGGCTCCCGCGTGAAGGGAGACGCGATGGCGGAGGTGGAGATGCGGATCGGCGTTCTCACCGGCGGTGGAGACTGCCCGGGCCTCAACGCGGTGATCCGAGCCGTCGTGAGGAAAGGTGAAGGCGTCTACGGCCACAACGTCGTCGGGTTCCGTCACGGATGGCGCGGCGTCATCGATTGCGAGACCGTCGAGCTGACGACCGCCAACACACGTGGGCTGCTCCACCGTGGAGGGACGATCCTCGGGAGCTCGCGGACGAACCCGTACAAGACCGACGATGGTGTCGCCCGCGTCCACGACACGATCGATCGCGAGCGCATCGACGCGCTGATCCCCGTCGGCGGCGAGGACACGCTCGGCGTCGCCGCCAAGCTCGGTGGTGACGGTGTGAATCTCGTGGGCGTGCCGAAGACGATCGACAACGACCTCTCGGCCACCGACTTCACGTTCGGGTTCAACACCGCGGTGCAGATCGCCACCGACGCAATCGACCGGCTGCACACCACCGCCGAGAGTCACGACCGCGTGATGGTCGTCGAGGTAATGGGCCGTCACGCGGGCTGGATCGCGACGTACTCGGGGATCGCGGGTGGCGCCGACGTCATCCTCGTACCCGAGGACCCGTTCGACATCGGTGAGGTCTGCGACCGCATCGTGCACCGTCACCGGCGCGGCGCGAACTTCTCGATCGTCGTCGTCGCCGAGGGCGCGCTCCCGGTCGAGGGGACGATGGCGCTCCAGTCCGCGGAGGTCGACGAGTTCGGGCACGTGCGCCTGGGCGGCATCAGCAACGACCTCGCGAGCGCCATCGAGGGGCGGACCGGGTTCGAGACCCGCGTGACCATCCTCGGCCACGTGCTGCGCGGCGGCACGCCGACGGCTTACGACCGGGTCCTCGCCACGCGCTTCGGGATCGAAGCCATCGACGCCGTGCACGAGGGGCAGTTCGGCATCATGGTCGCGTTGCACGCCTCGGAGATCATCCGTGTCCCGATCGAAGCCGGCGTGCGCGAGCTGAAGAAAGTCGACCCAAACCTGTACGACGTCGCCAGCGTGTTCTTCGGCTGACTCGAGCGGCGCACGGAGCGAGGAGAAGAACATGGGCGATGCGCTCGACGAGCTGCTGGCGCTGCTCGAGCTCGAGGCGCTCGAAGTCAATCTCTTCCGCGGGCTGAGCCCGCACGAGGACCGACAGCGCGTGTTCGGCGGGCAGGTCGCGGCGCAGGCGCTCGTCGCGGCCGGCCGCACCGTCGGCGAGGACCGGCCCGTGCACTCGCTCCACGCGTACTTCCTGCGGCCCGGCGATCCGAACATCCCGATCGTGTACGAAGTCGACCGCATCCGCGACGGGAAGAGCTTCACCACGCGGCGGGTCGTGGCGATCCAGCACGGGCGCGCGATCTTCAACCTGGCGGCGTCGTTCCAGATCGTCGAGAGTGGTCCCGACCACCAGCTGCCGATGCCGACCGTCCCGGGACCCGACGAGCTCCCCACGTGGCAGCAGCGCGTGGAGCCGTACCTCGAGCGCCTGGGCCCCGACCTCGCGCAGTGGCTCGTCCGCGAGCGGCCGATCGACTCGCGGCCGGTCGACGACCCCCGCTGGCTCGACCCGTCGCCGCGGGAGCCGCAGCAGGACGTCTGGATCAAATCGAACGGCGACCTCCCCGAGGGTGTGCCGCTCATCAACGAATGCGTCGTCGCCTACGCGTCCGACCTCACGTTGCTCGACACCGCGATGTTCCCGCATGCGATCTCGTACCAGGAGCAGCAGTACATGATCGCCAGCCTCGACCACGCGATGTGGTTCCACCGCCCGTTCCGGGCCGACGACTGGCTCCTGTACCACCAGACCAGCCCGACGGCGTCGCACGCACGAGGGTTGGCGCAAGGCTCGATCTTCTGCCGTGACGGCACGCTCGCGATCACGGTGATCCAGGAGGGGCTGATCCGCCCGATCGCGAGTCCGTGATCCGCACGTAGCCTGTTCGCGCGGCGGCGGCTTTGCCGACCCGGCCGCAAGGCCGGAGCTTGCGACGGCGACAGGAGGGACTTTGGCTTCTCCCGACGGGCGCATCGACCTTCGTTCGGACACGGTCACGACGCCGACCCCCGAGATGCGTCGCGCCATGGCCGACGCCGAGGTCGGCGACGACGTCTACGGCGAGGACCCGACGATCAACCGTTTCCAGGAGCGGGCAGCGGAGCTGCTCGGGAAGGA
>DASYFC010000030.1:0-24651 GCA_036498645.1 Acidimicrobiia bacterium
CGAGGGCTTCACGCGCAACGTGTGGCTGTTCTCGACCCTCGGGGTCATGTCGGCGTCGGTCTGGATCGAGCTGCTCGCGAAGCCGGGCACGCTCACGCGCGCCCAGACCGGCCTCACGTCGATCCCGCATCCGATCAAGGCTGTGAAGCGTCGCGGCCGGCGGGTGAGCCGGTACGCGCAGATCACGCGCATCGCGATCCGCAACGGACTCGGCCCCTCCCTCGGCCTCGGCCGGCACACCGAGGACGGCGAAGCGAGGCAGGTCCCGTTCGCCCGCCGGCTCCGCCATTCCCTGGAGGAGTGCGGAGGCATGTTCGTGAAGATGGGCCAGGTGGCGTCCACGCGCTCCGATCTCGTCTCGCCCCCCGTGGCGGATGAGCTGTCGCACCTCCAGGACCACGTCGCGCCGGCGCCGCCCGACGGCGTGCGCGAGCTGCTCGAGGCGGAGCTGGGATCGCCGGTCGACGAGGTCTTCGCCGAGTTCGACTGGCAGCCGCTGGCGGCAGCGTCGATCGGGCAGGCGCATCGAGCACGCCTGCACGGAGGTCAGCAGGTTGTCGTCAAGGTGCAGCGCCCGGGTATCGCCGATTCCGTGAACCGCGACCTCGACGTCCTGAACCAGCTCGCCACCGTCGTCGAGCAGCGCACCACGTGGGGGGCGGAATATCGCGTGTGCGATCTCGCCGACGAGTTCGCGGAACGCCTGCGCGAGGAGCTCGACTTCGAGATCGAAGCGCGCAACGCGTCGGACATCGGGGCCAACCTCGACGATGCCGGCGACGTTCGGATCCCCGGGGTTTTCCACGATCTCACGACGAGACGGGTGCTCGTCATGGAATGGCTCGACGGCGTCAGCGTGCGCGATACCGACGCGATCGACGAGCTCGGCGTCGACCGACGCGAGCTCGCCGAGGACCTGCTCCGCTGCATGCTCCAACAGATGCTCGTGGACGCGCAGTACCACGCCGACCCGCATCCCGGGAACGTGATGGTGCTGCGGGACGGGCGACTCGCCCTCATCGACTTCGGCGCCGCCAGCCGCATCGACCCGCTGCAACAGACCGCGTTCCGCGACGTGATGGTGGGGGTGTCGCAGCGCGACGCCGACCTGCTCCGCCAGGCGGTGCTGCAGGTCGCGACACTCCGGCGCGACGTCGACGACGAGGAGCTGGAACGGGCGCTGTCACGTTTCATGTCCCGCCATCTCGCGCCGGGCATGGTGCCGAGCGCGGCGATGTTCAACGACCTGCTGCAGCTGTTCTTCACCTTCGGGATCAACCTTCCGCCCGAGCTGAGCACGTTCTTCCGGGCGCTGATCACCTTGGAAGGGACGCTCACGACCCTGTCGCCCGGCTATCCGGTCATCGACCGAGCCGAGGCGATCGCGACGGAATGGGTGCGCGCGCGCCTGGCGCCGTCGACGCTCGAGGAGCTCGCCCGCGAGGAGCTCATCCGCATGGGGCCGCTGCTCCGGCGCCTCCCGCGGCGCCTCGACCGGATGGCGAGCCAGATCGAGCGGGGAAACTTCCGCGCCCGCGTCAGCCTGTTCGCCGATCCGCACGACGAGCACGTCGTCACGAAGCTCGTCAACCGTACGGTGCTCGCCCTCGTGGGCGGTGTCGTCGGGCTGATCGGCGCGATCCTCCTCGGTGTGAAGGGCGGCCCGCCCTTCGCCGGCGACACGACGCTGTACGAGTTCTTCGGCTACTTCAGCCTGTTCTGCAGCGTCGTGCTCATCATGCGGGTCATCGTCTCGGTCCTGCACGACGGCGTGAACTGAAGAGGCCGGCATGGACCGCGACGATCAGCCCTATTACCGCGACGACCTCGCGCTGGTGCACCACCGCGGCTTCGGGTTCCATGCCGACATGTGCGCGCCCGGCATCGTCGCGCTGCTCGGGCCCGTGCGCGAGCGACGGGGTCTGGTCGTCGAGCTCGGCTGCGGAAGCGGGTTGCTCACGCGGCACCTCCTCGATGCCGGCCACCGCGTCGTCGCGACCGACGCGTCGCCGACGATGCTCGAGATCGCACGCGAACTGGCGCCCGACGCGGAAGACGTCCGCCGAATCACGCTTCCGGACGACCCGATCCCGCCCGCCGACGCGGTCGTCGGCGTCGGCCACGCCCTGAACTACCTCCCCGACGATGCGGCCGTCGACCGCGCGCTCGTTGCCATCGCCGAGGCGTTACTACCCGAGGGCGTCCTCGCGATCGACCTGTGCGATCTCGAGTGGGCGGAGGCGCGACGAGACTGGTCCAGCCAAGGGCGCGTCGGGGACGACTGGGCGATCATCACCCGGTTCTCGGTTCCGGCACCGAACCGCTTCGTCCGGGAAATGACGACCTTCGTCCGCAACGACGACGACACCTGGCGCCGTGACGACGAGCGCCACGACAACGTGCTGCTCGACACCATTCGCGTGCCCGGGCTCCTCGCCCAGCACGGCGTTCAGGCGGAGGTGCGACCGTCCTTCGGGACCGAGCGGCTCCCGACCGGGCTTCGAGCCATCATCGGCCACCATCCTGCTTAGTTCGAGGCGATCCCGAGGGCGGGAATGTCGAGAACCGGCGGCTTGCTCCGACCTACTGACGAGAGGCGTCCGCGCCGGGCGCCGGGACCACGAGGAGTGCGTACGTGAAGTACATGTTGCTCATCTACCAGAACCCCGCGACGTGGGAGACCTTCTCCGAGGAGGAGCGCAACCGCGTCATGAACGAGGTCGGCGAGCTCATGGAGGAGCTCACGCAATCCGGGGAATGGATCGGTGGAGAAGGGCTGGCCGATCCGTCGAACACCAAGACGGTCCGCGTGCGCGACAAGGTCCCGGCGGTCACGGACGGGCCGTTCGTCGAATCCAAGGAGCAGCTGGCCGGCTACTGCATCGTCGAATGCGAGACGCCCGAACGGGCGACGGAGATTGCCGCCCGCTGGCCGGACGCGCGGTACTGGGCGATGGAGGTGCGGCCGATCATGGAGCCGGGCGGCGAGGAGATGTGAGCGCGGCGCCGGCCTCGACCTTCGAGGACCAGCTGCGCGAGCTCGCGCCGCAGGTGCTCGGTGCGCTCGTCCGTCGCTACGGGCACTTCGATGCGTGCGAGGACGCGGTGCAGGAGGCGCTGCTCGCCGCCGCCGTTCAGTGGCCCGACCAGGGCGTGCCGCAGAATCCACGCGGCTGGCTCGTGACGGTCGCGTCCCGACGCGTCACCGACCAGCTCCGAAGCGATCAGGCCCGGCGCCGGCGCGAGGACACGACCGGAGCGCTCGCGCCACGGGACCAGGTGGAGGTTCCCGACCGGGACGACACGCTGACGCTCCTGTTCCTGTGCTGCCATCCCGCGCTCTCACCGGCGTCGCAGCTGGCGCTCACGCTGCGGGCCGTCGGCGGTCTCACCACCGCGCAGATCGCGAGCGCGTTCCTCGTCCCCGAGGCGACGATGGCGCAACGCATCAGCCGCGCGAAGCAGCGGGTCAAGGCGACCGGCATTCCCTTCGAGCTGCCGGCGGAGGCCGAGCGGGCGGACCGGCTGAGCGTCGTGCTTCACGTGCTGTACCTCATCTTCAACGAGGGCTACACGGCCACGTCCGGCCCGCATCTCCACCGCACCGACCTGACCGGCCAGGCGATCCGGCTCACACGAGCGGTGCACCGACTGCTCCCGGAGGACGGCGAGGTCGCGGGGCTCCTGGCGCTGATGCTGCTCACGGACGCGCGCCGCCCGGCGCGCACGCGGCCCGACGGCTCCCTGGTCCCGCTCGAGGAACAGGACCGGGCGCGGTGGGATCAGCCGGCGATCAAGGAGGGCGTCACCCTCGTGACCGACGCGCTCGCCCGCGCGCCGATCGGTCCGTACCAGCTCCAGGCGGCGATCGCGGCCGTCCACGACGAAGCCCTCACCGCGGCCGACACCGATTGGCGCCAGATCCTTGCGCTCTACGACCTCCTCGAGCGCCTGGCCCCGAACCCGATGGTCACATTGAACCGCGCCGTGGCCGTCGCGATGGTTCGAGGCCCCGAGGACGCCCTCGACCTGCTCGCGACGCTGGACGCCGACGACCGGATGGCGCGCCACTATCGCCTCGCTGCTGTCCGCGCCCACTTGTTGGAGATGGCAGGCGACACGGCCGTGGCGCGCGCGGGCTATCAGACGGCCGCCCGTCGGACCACGAGCCTGCCCGAGCGGCGCTACCTCGAGTCACGCGCCGCCCGGCTGCGCGACGCCCGATAGATTCCCGCCCGTGGAGTGGCGACTCGAGCTCGTGCAGGTTCCCGTGTCCGACGTGGACCGCGCCAAAGCGTTCTACACCGACAAAGCCGGTTTCGACGCCGACCACGACCACCAGGTGAGCGACGAGATGCGCTTCGTGCAACTGACGCCGCCCGGTTCCCCGACGTCGATCGCGATCGGCACGGGGATCACCGACATGGCGCCGGGATCGGTGCACGGCCTGCAGATGGTGGTGGCAGACATCGACGCTGCCCGCGCCGAGCTGGTCGAGCGGGGCGTCGAGGTCAGCGACGTTCAACATTTTCCCTGGGGATCGTTCGTCTTCTTCAGCGATCCCGACGGGAACGGCTGGGCCGTGCAAGCGATCCCGAGCGGCTAGCGGCGCGAGGCGCGGGCGGGCGCCTACGTCTGCAGCGGAAGGATCTCGCGGGCCGCGTCGTCGAGCTCGGCGGCCCATGACCCCGGGTTGTGCGCGGGGACGAGGACGAGCTTCGAGAAGCCGTGCTCGAGGAACTGCTCGAGGCGTGCCCGGAGCGCGGAGAACCCGACGGGCACGAGCTCGCCGGGATCGACATCGGGCCGGCGGGCCTTGATCCCCGCCGCGAGGAGCTCGGGGATCTCGTCGCGCACGTAGATCACGAGCGCGCCGTAGTGCTCGTCCTCGATCTCGCGGCCGGCGTCGGCCGCCGCCTCCTCGACCACGACGCGTCCCGCCGCCACCTCGCCCGGGGTCGAGAAGCTCGGGAGCCAGCCGTCGCCGAGACGACCCACGCGCCGCAGCTCGCTCTTCGCCCGGCCGCCGAGCCACACGTCGGGCGGCTGCTGCACGGGCTTGGGCCGGACAGAGAGGGCGCGGTACGAGAAGCGGGGCCCGTCGTGGTCGACGTCGTCCTCGGTCCACAGCCGCCGTACGAGCGGGAGCGCCTCGTCGAACCACGCGGCGCGCTCGTCGCGCGCGACACCGAACGCCTGCTGCTCCGCCGGGTTGGCGACGCCGAGGCCGAACGCCGGGAGCGTCCGGCCGCCGGAGAGCCGGTCGAGGCTCGCCCACTCCTTGGCGACGACCGCCGGGTTGCGTCCCGGGAGCACCTGCACGCTCGTGCCGAGCTTGAGCTTGCGGGTCCGTCCGGCTGCGAACGCCAGGCCCACCATCGGGTCGGGGGCATCACCGGTGAGCCGCTCCGAGAGCCACAACGAGTCGAAGCCGCGTCCTTCGAGTCCGTCGACCAGGTCACCGAAGCCGGCGTCGTCGCGCAGTCCCTGGACGCCGAGCCCGTACCCGATACGAACCTTCACGGCGCGCTGGGCTGGTACGGCCGGAGCTCCCGCCGGGCGATCTGCTGCTTGTGGACCTCGTCGGGCCCGTCGACCAGGTGCAGCGTCCGCGCGTGCGTGTACATCGCGGCCAGCGGCCAGTCGTCGGACACGCCGGCGCCGCCGAAGAGCTGGATCGCGCGGTCGATCACGGTGGTGGCGAGGCGCGCCGCGACCACCTTGATCGCGGCGATCTCGAACCGGGCGCCCTTGTTCCCGACCGTGTCCATCAGCCACGCCGCCTTCAGCGTGAGAAGGCGGGCCTGCTCGATCTCGATCCGGGACTCGGCGATGCGGTCCTGCACGACGCCTTGCTCGGCGAGGGGCTTGCCGAACGGCGCGCGCAGCCACGCCCGCTCGCACATCAGCTCGAGCGCCTTCTCGGCCAGTCCGATCGCCCGCATGCAGTGATGGATCCGGCCCGGACCCAGCCGCGCCTGTGCGATCGCGAACCCGCCGCCTTCCTCGCCGAGCAGGTTCGAAGCGGGAAGCCGCACGTTCTCGTACAGGGTCTCGCAATGGCCGCCGCCGGCGTCGTGCCCGAACACGGGGAGGGTGCGCACGACCCGCACACCGGGCGCGTCCATCGGCACCAGGATCATCGACTGGCGGTGGTACGGGTCCGCATCAGGATTCGACACGCCCAAGAGGACGGCGACCTTGCAGCGCGCCGACGCCGCGCCGCTCGTCCACCACTTGTGCGCGTTGACCACGTAGTCGTCGCCGTCGCGCTCGATGCGGCTCTGAAGGTTGGTCGCGTCGGAGCTCGCCACCCACGGCTCGGTCATCGCGAAGCACGAGCGGATCTCGCCGTTCAGCAGCGGCAGCAGCCACTCCTCCTGCTGCTGGGCGGTACCGAACTCGGCCAGGATCTCCATGTTGCCGGTGTCGGGCGCGGCGCAGTTCGTCGCCTCCGCCGCGAGCAGGTTGCGTCCCATCAGCTCGCAGAGCGGCGCGTAGTCGAGGTTCGACAGGCCCGCGCCCCACTTCGCGTTGGGCAGGAAGAGGTTCCACAGATCGCGCCGGCGCGCCTCGGCCTTGAGGTCCTCCATGACGGGCGGGTGAAAGTGCGGGTCGCCCGATTCCTCCACCTGCCGCCGGTAGACGGGCTCGGCGGGCACCACGTGCGTGTCGATGAAGTCGCGCAGCTGCTTCTGGAGCTCGAGCGACCGGGCGCTGAACTCGAAGTCCATCAAGCAACTCCTTTGTCGCCGTCGCAAGCTCCGGTTCTGCGACGACGGTCGGCAAAGCCGCCGTCGTCGCACGCTACCCCCACATCCGGACGGCCGGCGGCGTAGAACTACTGGCGTGAGACCGCTCTTCGAGGGGCTGCTCCTCGCGGTCACCTGGATCATCGGGTGGGTGCTGCTCTGGCGCGTGCCCCGACTGCCGGCCGCCTCGAGCCGCGCCCCCGGCCGGCGGGTGTCGGTCGTGGTTCCCGCACGGAACGAGGCCCGCCGCCTCCCGGGTCTGCTTGCCGCGCTCGCCGCCCAGACGCGTGCCGCCGACGAGGTGCTTGTCGTCGACGACCACTCCGACGACGACACCGGTGCCATCGCCGACGCCGCCGGTGTCGACGTCGACGCCGCCCCGCCGCTTCCCGACGGCTGGACCGGCAAGACCTGGGCCTGCTGGACGGGCGCGCAGCGGGCGACGGGTGACGTGCTCGTGTTCCTCGACGCCGACACCGAGCCCGAGCCCGACCTGCTCGGCCGTTTGCTCGACGCGCTCGATCACCGAGCCGGGCTGCTGTCGGTGATGCCGTACCACCGGATGCAGCGACAGTACGAGCGCCTCTCGGCGTTCTTCAGCGTGATCTCGCTCATGGGTGTGGGCGCGGCGTCAGCGCGCCGTTCCGCCCCTGTCACAGGCGCGTACGGCCCGTGCCTGGCGTGCGACCGCCGTGACTACGACGCCGTGGGCGGTCACGAAGCGATACGCGGAGCGGTCGTCGACGACGTGGCAATGGCGCAGCAGTTCCGACACGCGGGGTTGCCTGTGCGCGTCGCCGGCGGGCGCGGCGCGATCACCTTCCGCCTCTACGGGGGCGGCCTGCGCGACCTGGTCGAGGGTTGGAGCAAGAACTTCGCGTCCGGCGCCGGGTCGACCCCCGTGCTGCGCTTCCTACTCGTCTTCGCGTGGGTGATCGGCGTGGGCACCGCAGCGCAGGCGCCGGTGCGCGAGGCGGTGGCCGCGCTCGGCGGGTGGTCGGGTCCCGGAGTGGTGTTGTGGATCGGGTTCGTCGCCTTCGCGGTACAGCTGGCCGTCCAACTCCGCCCGCTCGGGAATTACACGTGGTCGGCCGTGCTGTTCCCCATACCGCTGGCGGCGTGGTTCGTCATCTTCTTCCGGTCGATCGTGCTCACGGCGCGCGGGCAGGTCCGGTGGAAGGGGAGGGCCGTCCCGGTCCGACCCGAGCGGGTGAGACGGTGAGCGCCCTCGCGACGCGGCGCAATCTGCTTCTCGTGCTGATCGATGCCGGCGTCTGGGCGTCCTGGAGCGCGGTGTGCG
This sequence comes from Acidimicrobiia bacterium, assembly GCA_036498645.1. Classification (GTDB taxonomy): domain Bacteria; phylum Actinomycetota; class Acidimicrobiia; order IMCC26256; family JACDBD01; genus JALZAA01. The sequence continues at coordinate 8,053 of DASYFC010000030.1, forward strand.
GGTACGTCGCCCACCGCATCCCGCCGTCGCGGCTCTCGCGCGACCGGGGGCTGTTGCGCATTCGCGGGTTCGAGGCCGGCGGGCGTTTCTACGAGCGGTGGCTGCGCATCAAACGGTGGAAGGACCGACTCCCCGAAGCCGGCGCGCTGTTCCGGGGCGGGTTCTCGAAGCGACGCGCGCGCGTCGGGGACCGTGCATACCTCGAGCGATTCGCCGTCGAGACGCGGCGGGCCGAGCTGACGCACTGGTTGATCCTCGCCGCGAGCCCATGGTTCCTCCTGTGGAACCCGTGGTGGTTGGGGCTGGCGATGGTCGGCTACGGAATCATTGCCAACGTCCCGTGCCTGGCCATTCAGCGCTACAACCGGGCTCGTCTGTTGCGTATGATCCCCCGGCCATTCGCAGCACGGACGGCTTGATTCGTTCACCGTCCGTTCGTTCCTGGGTTACGTTGATCGCCCCATGGTGCACCTGACCGGTACTTACTCGGATGTCGATCGTTCGGCCGACCCCGTGGGGGCGGCCGAGTGGATGGACACGATGTGCGACTGGCCGTTCATTCGCGCCTACAAGGAGCGGACGGTCGACCTGCTGCACGTCAAGCCGGGCGCCCGCCTGCTGGACGTCGGGTGTGGGACCGGTCACGACACCCGCGCGCTCGCGATGAGCGCGGGCCCCGACGGGGTCGCGGTCGGTGTCGACGCGTCGGCCGTCATGCTCAAGACGGCTCGGACGCGCGGCGGGGCGTATCTGCAGGCCGACGCCCGGGCGCTGCCCTACGCGGACGGTGCATTCGACGGCACGCGAATCGATCGGGTGCTCCAGCACGTCGCCGGGCCCGAGGGCGCAGTCCACGAGGTCGCCCGAGTCACGCGCTCGGGCGGGCGACTGGTCGCCATCGATCCCGATCAGGAGACGCTCGTCGCAGACGTCTCCGATCCTGAGCTGCTGCGCAAGGTCAAGGACTTCCGGCGGGACCGCAACCTGTGCAACGGCACGATCGGCCGGCAACTGCCGCGGCTGTTCCGGCGGGCGGGCCTCGTCGACGTGGAGTGCGAGGCGGCGACGCTGGTGCTCACCGATCCGCGTGATGCGTTCGGCTTCGCGACGTGGCCCCGGTTGATGCACGCCGAGGGGCTCCTCACCGACGACGAGGTCGCCCGCTGGGAGGCCGACGTCGACGCCGCCGTCGCCGACGACGAGTTCCTCTACGCCGTCACCTTTTTCATCACCAGCGGCTCGAAGCCCTGACGCACGTCCCCGACGCGCCCGCGGCACGAACGGCGGCCCACGCGCCTGTCAGGTCGTGGCGGCTGCGGTCCTCTGCGCCTGGTGGAACGTCGGTGCCGGCGCGTCCTTGAGCGGTGGATTCGCCTCTGTCAACATCCGCTCCGCGTCCTCGCGGTCGGCGTCGGTGAACGCTTGCGTCGTCGCGCAGAACTCCACCAGCGTCCCGTTGGGGTCGATCGCGTAGATCGACGTGCACCAGCCGTGATCGATCTCGGCGACGTCGTGACCGGCGTCGAGCCAGCGGCGCTTGTGCGACTCGATCCCGGCGAGATCGCCGGCGTCGAAGGCGAGGTGGTTGGTCCAGATCGGAAGCCCCAGCCCGGCGGAGAGCGACGGCTCGAATTCGGCGGGGACGTTCTCGTCGTCGTGGATGTCCCAGAACGCGATGAGCCCCTGGCCGTGCGTGTCGTAGAAGAGGTGCCGGGCCCAGCCACCCCCGTCGGTCGCGGCCGCCTCGACCTTCACCAGATCGAAGCCCATGGCCTCCGTGTAGAAAGCGTGGGTCGCGGCCACGTTCCGAGTTGCGACTGCGACATGGTGAAAGCCCATCGTGCCCTCCCGACTCCGAGGGCCACCAGCATCGCGCGGGAGGCAGCGTGGAAGAGAGCAACGTTCATCCCGACCCGATCGTGCAGTTCCGGGCCTGGTTCGACGAAGCCGTGGCGGCGGGAGTCCGCGAGCCCGACGCGATGACGGTGGCGACCGTCAGTGTCGCCGGAATGCCGGCGGCGCGGACCGTGTCGTTACGAGGCTTCGACGAGCGGGGCTTCGCGTTCTACACGAACTACCGGAGCCCGAAGGCCCGCGACCTCGACGAGAACCCGCGGGCCGCGATCGTCTTCCACTGGCGCGAGGTCGAACGGCAGGTGCGGGCGACGGGAACGGTCGCGAGGCTGTCACGCGACGAGTCGCTGGCGTACTGGCGCAACCGCCCGCTCGGGAGCCGCCTCAGCGCGCTGATCTCGCCCCAGAGCGAGGTTGTCACCGATCGCGCCGAGCTCGAAGCCGCGTACGAGGCGGCCGCCACCCGGTACGGCGACGACCCGCCGCTGCCCGAGTTCTGGGGTGGCTTCGTCGTCACCCCGGTCGAGATGGAGTTCTGGGAGGGCCGGCCGAACCGGCTGCACGACCGGATCCGGTACCGAAGTGTCGACGACGAGTGGGTGCGCGAGCGGCTGGCGCCGTGACGGCGGCGCGGCGTTGGGTCGGGAACCGGTGCTCTGCGCCGGCTTCTGTCCCATCGGTCGAGCCGACCACGAAGGTCGAGCGGCATCGGTTCAACAGGTCGAGGAGGCAGCAACCGACGGGCCGTCGCTGGTGGACGAGTTGCCGGCTTCGTCGGAGGCGACGACCCGCCACGTGATCGTGCTGTCGGCTGTGTAGGGGCCGATGGGCGCCTCGAATGCGCCGCCGGCGGCCGTCATGCGCTTGCGCGTCTCGGTTCCCGACGCGTCGACGAACACGAGCTCGACCGATGCCAAGTGGTCTCCGGGATCGACGACGCTGGCCAGCGCCGAGGTGGTCGGTTGCTTCGGACCGATGCATCCGAAGACGGTGGCGAGGTTGTACACGAACGGCGGGCGGGTGTCCGGTCCTGGTGCGGTGGTGGTGACCGGCGGGGCGGTGGTCGCCGGGGCGGTCGTCGGCGGCGGCTGTTTCCGGGCGACGCCGGCCTGCGCCTCGGCGGCGAAGGACCGCGTGTCACGGCCGAACCCGCGGAAGTTGGCGTAGGCGGCGCCGACGAACAGCGCCGCGATCACGATGACGGCGGCGCGAACGAGGCGGCGGCGCTGCGGGTACATCGAGCGTGGGAACCCGTTGCGACGGAGCCGGGGCGGCGGAGGCACCAGGCTCTCGACCTCGTCGTACGCGTCGTACTCCCGCCCCGCGGGCTCGTCTTCACCTTCGGCCGGCGGCGCGGTCTCGTCGGGAGCCGCAATCTCGGTCGGCTCACCTGTGTCGGGCGCCCCCGTCGGCGGCGGGGTCGGGTCGCCGGTCGGCGGCGGGGTCAGGTCGCCCGTCGCGAGAGGAGCGATGGCGGGCGGGGACTGGCCGAGCACCGCCGCCGTCCATTCGGGCGGCCCGAGCACCGACCACAACAGGTCGACCCTGTCCAGCACCTCGTCGCGGACCTCGGGCGGGGCCGGTTCCGCCGGGACCTCGCCGATCAGCTCGATGGCGTTCGGCTGGTCTTCGCGCCACATCGAGCAGGTCTTGCACACGTCGACGTGCGCGGCGACGTGTCGGAGCCACTTGTCGGGGTGGCCTTCGTCCTCGCCGGCGATCAACCTCTTCATGTGCGGGCAGCCGGGACGGGCGAGCCGGGCCACCAGCAGGGCGCTCAGCTGCCGTTCGATCTTCTCGTCGAGGTCGCGCACGAGCGCGGCCGCGTGCGGGGGAGACACGCCGAGTGTGTCCGCTAGCGCCCGGTTGTCGAGTGGCTGACGAGCTCGGAGGTCCAACAGGATCCGGTCCTTGCCCGGCAACCACGACGCCGCCTCCCACACGATGGAGGGCGCGCCGTCCGACACGGCTGTGCCGGTCGCGCCGTCGAACTCGGCGTGCTCGTCGACGCCCATCCTGATCTCGCGTGCGAGCAGCTGCTGGCGCGCTAGCGCGAAGAGCCACGGCTCGAGCTTCTCCGGTCGCCGCAGCCGGTACAGCTCGAGCGCCGCGAGCACGAACGTGTCGACCATGGTGTCGAACGCGTTTTCGGAGTCGCGCAGCACCGACGTGCAGAGGTCGTAGAGACGGTCGGCGTAGCCGTCGTAGATCTCCGAGAGGGCGCCCCGATCACCCGATCGCGCCGACGCCACGAGCTCTGCATCGGTCAGCATCGTGACGACAGCCTAGATGGGCGGCGTGATTCGCCGCGAGCGCAACGGCGCTCTCGCACGAGATCCGGGCTAGACAGTCGGCCGTGACGGCGGGGGCGTGGGCGCTGCTGGTCGTGGCGGCGATCCTGGCTGCCGGGGACTGGGTGGCCGTCGCACGCGGGATCGAGCGCCTCGAGTTCGTGTGCAAGCCAGGCGCGCTGGCTGCGCTGATCGGCGTGGCGCTGACGCTCGATCCGGCGCACGGCGACGTGCGGGCCTGGTTCGTCGTCGCCCTCGCGCTGTCGCTCGCCGGTGACGTCTTCCTGATGCTCCCGTCCGATCGGTTCGTCGCCGGACTTGCGTCGTTCCTCCTCGCCCACGTTGCCTACGTGATCGGCCTCACCCGGCACGGCGGCTCCGCCGGCGCGCTCGTCCTTGCGGCCGTCCCCGTGGTCGCGGTGGCAGGCCTGCTCGGCGCACGCTTCCTCCGGGCTGCGCGCGCAGCGGGTCACCGGGAGCTCGTCGGCCCGCTCGTCGCGTACATGGCGGTGATCGCGGCGATGGTCACGTGCGCCGTCGCCTCGGGCAACGTCCTCGCGGCCGCCGGCGCGGCCGCGTTCATGGGCTCTGACGCGTTGATCGCCGAGACGCGCTTCGTCGGCCCCAGAGAGTGGGCTCCGGTCGTCATCATGGTGACGTACCACCTGGGGCAGGCCGGCCTCACGCTGTCGCTCGTCCACGGATAGGAGAAGCAATGCGCAAATCGATCGACGACGCCGTCGACGACCATCCTCCCGACGACGACGAGCGACCCCCGGTGTCGTGGGCGGTCGCCGTTTCCGACGACTGCGACGCGTGTGGCGCCGGCGAGCTGCGCGTCGTGCTGACCGTCGAGGAGCAGGGTCGTGCCGGTTACGGCCTCGTCGCGCATCTGGCCCCTGACACCGCCCGTCGCCTGCGCGCCGCCCTCGCCGCCGCGTTGCGCGAGCTCGGTGAGGACGCCGGCCCGTAGGGCAGCTACAGCAGCAGCGGAGCCTTGCTACGGGGCGTAGCGGCCGCGAGGTCGCGGCGGTGCTCGGCGATCTGGTCGACGGAGATCATCGCCACCCGATGCTCGGCGGCGAACAGCTCGAGGAACGGCAACCGCGCGGGCGAGCCGTCGTCCTGGAGCACCTCGCAGATCACGGCCACGGGCGGCAGGCCGGCGAGGCGGGCGAGATCGACGGCCGCTTCGGTGTGACCGCGGCGCTCGAGCACGCCGCCGGCGCGGGCGCGCAGCGGGAACACGTGCCCGGGACGCACGAAGTCGCCGCCGCGGCTGGCAGCGTCGAGGATCTTGCGGATCGTCGTGGCCCGGTCCTCGACGCCGATGCCAGTGCCTGTGCTGGCGTGATCGATCGACACGCAGAACGCCGTGTCACACGTCGCCCGCCCGGCCGGGATCATCGGATCGATATCGAGCTCGTCGAGACGGCCCGCGTCGCAGGGCATGCACACGAGCCCGCGGGCCCAGCGCAGCATGAAGTTGACGGCTTCCCCCGTCACCCAGCTGGCGGCCATCGTGAGGTCGCCTTCGTTCTCGCGGTCTTCGTCGTCGACGACGAGCACCATCTCGCCTCGACGAATGCGCCGCAGCGCCTCGTCGATCGTTGACAGCTCCATTGCTGTGCTCCTCAGTTCGGGACTCGTTCGGGTTGCGCCGCCGCTCCGGGCAGCGTCACGACCATGCGACAGCCGTGCGGCTCGCGACGTTCGGGATGGATGTCGCCACCATGGAGGTCGACGATCCACTGCGCGATCGCCAGGCCGAGCCCGGCCCCGCCGTCACTCGACGCCCGTGCCGTGTCGGTTCGGTAGAAGCGTTCGAACACGCGCGCCTCTTCCACCTCGGCGATGCCGGGACCCTCGTCGCACACTTCGATCGTCACGGTGGAGCTGGGCGCCGAGCCGTGACCGAGGCCGTGCCCATTGGCGGCGCGCCGCGCCCGGACTTCGACCCGCCCACCGGTGGGCGTGTAGCGCACGGCGTTCTCGAGCAGGTTCGCGACGACTTGGTGCACGCGCTCGGGATCGCCGTCGGCCGTGAGCCCGGGCGTCTCGACCACGACCGCGACGTCGACGCCGGGCGCGTGCAGCTGCTGCTCGCGGACCGCGTGCTCGAGGACGGGCTTCACGTCGAACTCGCTCCAATCGAGCGGCACCGCTCCCGACTCCAGCCTCGACAGGTCGAGGAGCTGGGTGACGAGCCGGCCGAGCCGCTCGACCTGGGCGAGCATCGTGCGGAAGGTCTGCGGGTCGGGATCCTCGACCCCGTCGACGAGGTTCTCGAGGACGGCTTGCAGGGCGGCGATCGGCGTGCGCAGCTCGTGCGAGACGTTCGCGACCAGGTCACGGCGCACGCGGTCGGTCTCGGCGAGCTCGGCCGCCATCTTGTTGAACGCCCGCGCCAGCTCGCCCACCTCGTCGCGCGACGTCGCGGCGACGCGGCTGTCGTAGTTGCCCTTGGCCATGGCCCGGGCGGCGTCGGACATCTCTCGCAACGGAGACGTCATCCCGCGAGCGAGGAACCGAACCATGACGAGGGCCAGGGAACCGGCGATGATCCCACTGACCGACGGCCACACACCCGCCTTGAGGCACAGCCAGAACACGAACACGGTCACCGCGACGGCGGAGAAGATGACCGCACCGAGCTTGATCTTGAGGGAGTAGACCGTGTCGAGCGGCCGGCGCGGGCTCATGATCGTCCCCGGGTGCCGCCGGATGCGGCGGTGAGCGCGTTGTCGTCGGCCGCGTAGCCCACACCGTGGACGGTGCGGATCACGTCGGGACCCAACTTGCGCCGGACGGCCCGCACGTGTGAGTCGACGGTGCGCGCGCCCGACCCGTCGTGGTAGCCCCACACCTGCACGAGCAGCTGCCCGCGCGTGAACACCTGGCCCGGGTGCGAAGCGAGGTGGGCCAGCAGCTCGAACTCGGTGGGGGTGAGATGCACGGTCTCGCCGTCCCGTCGGACGCGTCGGGTGGCGAGGTCGAGCTCGACGCCGGCCACGAGCAGCATCTCGTCCGGCTTGGCGGCCGCGGCGCCGGCGCGGTCGACACGGCGCAACAGCGCGTGCACTCTCGCGACGAGCTCGCGCGGGCTGAACGGCTTCGTCAGGTAGTCGTCGGCGCCGACCGCCAGTCCGACGACCTTGTCGGTCTCGGAGTCGCGGGCGGTCAGCATGAGCACCGGCACGGGCCGGTCGTGCTGGATGCGCCGGCACACCTCGAGGCCGTCGAGGCCCGGCAGCATGAGGTCGAGGACGACGAGGTCGGGACGGAGCCGTTCGCACACCTCGACGCCGTCCGGCCCGTCGTCGGCGATCTCGACGACGAAGCCCTCACTGCGCAGCCGCGCCGCGACCGCCGACGCGATCGAAGCTTCGTCTTCGACCACGACGATCGTGCGGGCCGGGGCGGCAGCCGCAGGAACCGGAGGCATTGCACGACAGGATAAGGAACGGGTTTCGCGGAGTCTTGCCAGGCGTGTGGAGATTCGGTGCAGATGGCGCGGCGGGACGGCCGGTCAGGCGGTCAGGGGCACGATCGCGGCGGGGTCGGCGGCGAGGCGGACGGGGTCGCCCGTCGCCGGGATGCGGTCGCCGGTCACCGCCACCTCCAACGACGGCGCGTCGGCGACCTTCACCTCGAGCAGGAAGTGATCGCGGCGAAACGTACGGGCGGTGACGACGCCGGCGATCGGGCCGTCCGCGTCGACGCGCAGCGAATCGGGCCGCACCGCGACGCGGCCGCCGCCCAACGCGTCCGTGACGTTGTAGCCGAGGAAGCGCGCGACGAACTCGTTGGCGGGGTGCTCCCACACGTCGACCGGCGAACCGAGCTGCTCGATGCGGCCGTCGTGCATCACCGCGACGCGGTCGGCGAGCGCGAACGCCTCGTCGTGGTCGTGCGTGACGTAGACCGACGTGAGGCCGAGCCGGGTGAAGAGGTCGCGCAGCTCGACCATCAGCCGCTCCCGCAGCGCACGGTCGAGCGATCCGAGAGGCTCGTCGAGCATGAGCAGACGCGGCGCGGGCGCGATCGCCCGGGCGAGCGCGACACGCTGCTGCTCGCCGCCCGACAGCTCTGCAACCCGCCGGTGCTCGTATCCGGCCAACCCGACGAGCGTCAGCAGCTCGCCGGCTCGCGCGGCTGCCTGCGCGGCCGGCACGCCGTGCATGCGCAGCCCGAACGCGACGTTGCCGAGCACGTCGCGATGCGGGAACAGCGTGTGGTCCTGGAACATCAGCCCCAACTGCCGGCGGTGCGGAGGGATGCCCGTGAGGTCGTCGCCGTCCCATACGACGCGGCCGCGCACGGGCGGCTCGAGCCCGGCGACGGCGCGGAGCAGGGTGCTCTTGCCGCTGCCACTCGGTCCGAGAACCGACACGACTTCGCCGTCTTCGACCACGAGGTCGATGCCGTCGAGCGCGACGGTGTCGCCGTATCGGACTTCGAGTGCCTCGACCCGCAACATCAGAACTCGCCGATGTCGGCGAAGCGGAAGCGCTCGATGGCGAAGATCGCGGCCGCGGTCACTGCCATCAGGATGACGCTCGCCGCCATGGCGGCGCCGAAGTTCAACGGGCCCGGCTGGCCGAGCAGACGGAAGATCACAACGGGGAGCGTCGGGTAGTCGGGCCGGGCGATGAAGATCGTCGCGCCGAACTCGCCGAGCGAGATGGCGAACGCGAAGCCCGCCGCCACGAGCATCGCCCGTGCCACGATCGGCAGGTCGATCTCCCGCCAGACCCGCCCCGGCGGCGCGCCGAGGACCGCGGCCGCCTCGCGCAGGCGCTCGTCGATGGACCGTAAGACCGGGATCATGACCCGCGCGACGAACGGCGCCGCGACGAGCGCGTGCGCGATCGGAATCAGCGCGGGGGAACCGCGCAGGTCGAACGGGGGCCGGTCGAGCGCGATCAGGAAGCCGAAACCGATCGTGACCGCCGACACCCCGAGCGGCAGGAGCAGCAGCGTGTCGAGCCCGCGTGCCTGCCGGGCCCGGCCGCCGGGCCCGGCGACCGCGAACGCGGCCAGACCGCCGATCACGAGGGCGATCACCGTCGCGATGGACGCGAACACGACCGAGTTGCGCACGGCTTCGATCGGAGGCACGAACACTGTGCTCGTCCGGCGCAGCTCCGACAACGCCCGGTAGAACCCGAAGCTGTACCCCCCGGCGGTGTCGAACGAGCGCTGTACGAGGACGGCGACCGGGCCGCCGAGCAGCACGGCCATCAGGGCGAGGTTGACGCCGACCATGGTGCGTTCACCGGTGGTCCGAGCCCGGCGGGAAGTCTCCGCGCTGGCGCGCAGGCGCAGCGCCTGGGCCCGGCGGCCTTGTGCGCGTCCGGCGACGAGCAGCACCGCGACGACCGCGGCCAGCTGCACGATCGACAGCGCGGCCGCTTGCGGCAGGTCGAGGAACTGCACGGTCTGGCGGTAGATCTCGGTCTCGAGCGTCGAGTAGCCCGGGCCACCGAGGATCAGGATCACGCCGAAGGACGTGAACGTGAACAGGAACACGATTGCAGCTGCGGCTGCGATCGCCGGTCGGAGCGCCGGCAGGGTGACGGCGCGGAACGTCTGCCACCGTCCGGCTCCGAGCACGCGTGCCGCGTCCTCCTGGCGAGGGTCGAGGTGCGACCAGAGCCCACCCACGATCAGCACCACGACCGCGTAGTTGAAGAACACGTGCGCGAGGAGGATTGCGGCGAGCGATTGGTCGAGGCCGAGGAACCCGAGCGGGCCGCCCTCGCCGAGCAGCGCGAGGAACGCGGACCCGACGACCACCGTCGGCAGAACGAACGGGACGAGGACCGCCGCCCGCACGAGTCGCTTCCCCCGGAACTCGTACCGTGCGAACACGTATGCGCCGGGGAGCGCGACGACCACCGTGAGCGCGGTCGACACAGTCGCCTGCCAGATCGTGAACCACGCCACGCCCCGCAGGTGTGCGTCGGTGACGACTGCGCCGAGCGGGCTGAGGTCCAGCGTCCCGCCCGGCGTCAGCCCCCGACCGATGATCGACGCCACCGGGTAGACGAAGAACACGCCCAGGAACGCGACCGGCACCACCAACAGGAGCCCACGTGCGACTCGCCGCCGGTCGACCCGTGCGTGAGGCGCAAGAGTCGCGCTCGGCGCACGCATCATGGCCCGGCGTTCATCGGACGACGGTGTTGGTCCACTGGTCGATCCACGTGTCACGGTTGCGCGCGATCTCGTCGGGCGGGAGCGCGAACGGCGTCGGAGCGACCTTGGCGAACTTCACGAACGCGCTCGGGAGCTTCGTGCCGTCGCGGGCGGGGAACACGTACATCTGGAGTGGCATGTCGCGCTGGAACCGGTCCGACAGCATGAAGTCGACGAGCTCCTTCGCCGCCTTCGCGTGGGCGGTGCCCTTCATGACGCCGACGAACTCGATCTGCCGGAAGCACGTGCTGAGCAGCGCGGCGGTCGGCGGCTGACTCGGTTGCGGGTGGGCGTTCACGACCTCCGCCGGCGGGCTGCTCGCGTACGACACGACCAGCGGGTAATCGCCCTTGCCGGAGCTTCCGGAGAACTCGGTGTTGTACGCCTGTTCCCAGCCGTCGACGACCTTCACGTCGTTGTTGCGGAGCTTCTCCCAATACGCGCGCCAGCCGTTGGGCCCGTACCTGGCCACCGTGGCGAGCAGGAACGCGAGCCCGGGCGACGACGTCGCCGGGTTCTCGACGACGAGCAAGCCCTTGTACTGCGGCTTCGTCAGATCGTCGAGCGTCCTGGGGGCGCTCAGCTTCTTGTTCGCGAAGTACTTTCGGTCGAAGTTGAGGCACACGTCCCCGGTGTCGACCGGGCTCACGCGGTCCTGCGGGTCGAGCTGGAGATCCTTCGAGATGTGGTCCAGCTCGGGCGACCGGTACGGGATGAAGAGACCCTCGTCGAGCGCGCGACTCAGCAGCGTGTTGTCGACGCCAAAGAACACGTCGCCGAGAGGATTGCTCTTGGTCAGGATCGCCTGGTTGACGGCCGCACCGGCGTCACCCGACGGCAGCACGTTCACTTTCACGCCCGTTTGCTTCGTGAACTGCCGCATGACGCTCTTCGAGACATTGAACGAGTCGTGCGTCATGAGCGTGATCGTCGTCCCGCTGGAGCCGGTCGGCGCCGACGTCGCCGCGACCGGGCCGCCGGCGGCCACCACCGTCACGAGGATCGAGACGGCGAGGGTGAGCACGAGGAGTCGGCGCATGTCAGGTTCCTCCGATGTCGGGTTGCACGGCCAGCAGGGTGCCGTGCTCGATCGAGACGGTCGCGACGGGTTCGGCGAGCTCGTTGCTCAACCCGCGGGTGGATCCGGGGAGGAGGTCCTCACCGTCGAGCGAGTACCGCAAGCCCGTCGTCCGCACGCCGCGCGCCGGCCCTCCGGTGGCGAGCAGCGAGCACAGGTCGCCCGGCGCGCCCGACAGGCGCGCGTCGCGGCGGATGACAGTGATGAGCGTGTCATCGAGGCGTGCCTCGATGTCGATGCCGGCGAACGACGGCGAGCCGAGCAGCAGCACATTGGCGAGGAAGTGGTCGAGCCGTCCGCCGGAGCCGCCGACGACGATCACGTGCGTCGCGCCGGACGCGTGCGCCGCGTGCAGCGCGAGCTCGAGGTCGCTCTGGTCCTTCTCGGCCGGATACCGGCGAACCTCGGCGCCACGGGCCACGGCGGCGTCGATCGCGGCCGGATCGGCGGAGTCGAAGTCTCCGACGACGAGGTCGACGTCCCGCCCCAGCGCGAGCGCGTGCTCGATACCCGAGTCGGCGGCGACGGTGAAGACACCGTCCGGCAGACGCGCCGCGCCCGCGGCGCCGACCGGCTCGCCGCCCGCGAAGACGAGCGCCACGCTCGCTTCGGGCGTCTCCACGATCCCTCCCTTCGCCGGCATTACCCGGTGCAGGTTCCACGGGTCGGTGGCGCTGCCACGCGCACATCGGCGCGGCCACCCTCTCAGCCCGGCTGTCCCGAGCTCCCCACGGGTCGAGGCCGATCGTAGCGTGACGACCCGACTGGGGCAGCCGGGTTTCGTGTGCAAGGGTGCGGCAGTGCCGCGCGCCGTCCGCCCCGTTGTCGCGCTCGGCGCGGTCGCTCTCCTCGCCGCCGCGTGCGGTGGGGGCGGTGGCGGTGGCTCCGCGTCGAAGCGGGCGCCGTCGACGACCGCGCCGGCGACCACCGCGTCATCTGCCCCTGCGACCACGAGCGCAGGCGCGCTGCGCATCACGCCGGCGTCGTGGAAACTGCCGGCGCCATCGGCGCGGGAGGTCGCGCTCTCGGACGGGAAGCAGCTCGTGGTGCTCGGCGGCCTCGACGCGTCGAGACAGACGACGGGCAACATCGTGCGCGTCGACCCGTCGAACGGCGCGTCGCAGACGCTCGGGTCCCTCGTCCAGCCGGTGCACGACGCCGCCGGCGCGTTCGTGAACGGGGCGTACCTCGTGATCGCCGGCGGCACCGGTGAGGAAGGAAGCGCGTCGGTGCAGTCCTTCCAGCCCGGCTCTCCCGTCAAGGCCGCCGGCAACCTGCCCGGTCCGCTCTCCGACCACGTCGCGGTCACGATCGGCAACAAGGTCTACGTCGTCGGCGGGTTCGACGGTCACCAGATCTCCCGGAACGTGCTCGTCAGCGACGACGGCGCGCAGTACCGCACGCTCGGCGCCCTGGCCGAGCCCGTGCGCTACCCGGCCGTCGCCGCGACCGGCGGCGCGATCTACGTGTTCGGCGGCGTGGTCAACGCCAGCGGCAGTGACACGCGCTCGATCCAGAAGATCGACCCCGGAACCGGCCAGGTCACCGTCGTCGGCCAGCTGCCGGCGCCGCTGTCGCACGCCAGCGCCGTCGAGGTCGGCGGCCGGATCTACGTGGCCGGCGGTTTCGTGAGCAATCAGGTGACCGGGCAGGTGCTGCAGTTCGACCCGACACGCGGGTCCGTCTCCCCGGCGGGCTCACTCCCCACGCCGGTGACCGACGGCGCGGCGACCAACATCGGCGACAGCGCGTACCTCGTCGGCGGACAAGGCACCGATCGGGCACCGGTCGCAACCGTCGTCGAGCTGAAGGTCGGCTGACCTAGCGGTAGTTGCCGGTGTGGCCCATGCTGAACCGGCCCGGCTGCGGGAACAGCGCCAGGCCGTGCGGTCCCTGGCCGACGGGGATCTTCTTGATCAGCTGTCCCGTGGTCGTGTCGATCACGTAGACCTCGGCGTTGTAGCGGCCGGTCAGCCACAGCTGCTTGCCGTCGCTGCTGACTCCGCCCATGTCGGGGCTGCCGCCGAACTGCCAGGTGCCCGCGACCTTGCGGGAGGCGAAGTCGATCACGCTCACCGAGCCGGCGCCGCGGTTGGTCACGTACAACTGCTTGCCGTCGCGGCTCGGGTACAGGCCGTGGGCGCCCTTGGCGGTGGGGATGAACTCGAGCTCACGCATGTTCGCCCAGTCGACGACGGTGACGCCGTCCTTGGTCTCGTTGGCGTTGAACATGACGCTGCCGTCGGGGGAGAGCTTGACGTCGACGGGCTTCCCGCCCACGTTGAGCTCGCCCGTGATCGCCATGGTGTCGAGGTCGATGCGGACGAGAAATCCCGAGAACTCGCAGCTCGCGACCATCGTCTTCCCGTCGGCGGTGAACTCGGCGTGGTTCACCCCGCTGTGGGGGATCGGCACCTTCTTGATGAGGGTCCAGGTCTTCGGGTCGTAGAAGTCGACGGCGTTGTTGCGCTCGGCCATCACGATCGCCTTCGTCCCGTCAGGAGAGAAGTAGAGGTTGTACGGGTCGTCGATCGGGATGTCCGCTCCCGGCTTTCCGGTGCGCGGGTCGATGGGTGTGAGTGTGTTGCCGTTGTTGTTGTTCACGTACAGCGTCTGCATGTCGTAGGACGGCACTACGTGTTGCGGGAGCGCGCCTACCGGGAAGTGATCGATGATTGTCATCGTGTTCGGGTCGATGACGTCGACCGTGTTCGACATCGAGTTCGGCACGTACACGCGCGACGGGATGTTCTTGACCGACGGCGCGAGCTGGTTCGCCTGCGTGTACTGGTAGACGTTGTTGGGCGTCGCCGCCGTGGTCGGCGCCGCGGTCGTGGGCGCGGCGGTGGTCGCAGTCGTGGATGGCTGCACTCCCTTGGCCTTGGTGTCGCTCCCGCCGGAGCAGGCGGACGCGACCAAGCCGAGGACGCCCACGACGGAGAAGACAACAAGGATCAGAGACCGGCCGCGCACGAGCGGTGAGCTTCGCACAGCACCGGGTCCAATACACATCAGGCGTGACGACGAGCGACGGTCACGCCTCGAGAATCGACCGCACCGGGTCCAGGTCGTACGGCGGGGCCATCATCACGATCACTTGCTCGGCATCGGCGTCGCGGTACGCGTCGAGCGCCCCGATCTCGTCGGGCGAGATCGCGACTGTCCGCTCGATTTCGGCGGGGTCGCGGCCGACGTCTGCGCACCAGTCGTCGAGGACCTGGTTCTTGCGACGAAAGCTTGCCGGCGGCCCGAACGTGTTCCAGGCGTCGGCGTGTTCCGCGACGAGTCGGAGGGTGACTCGTTCCCCGCCGCCGCCTACGAGGATCGGCATGTTCTCGGCGGGTGGTCGCAGCTCGGCGAGGCGCGCCCTGATCACCGGGAGGCCGTGGCCGAGCGCCCGCAGCCGGCCGGCGGGGGTGCCGAACTCGAAGCCGTACTCGCGGAAGTCGCGCTCGAACCAGCCCGCCCCGAGACCGAGGATGAACCGCCCGCCGCTCAGCAGGTGGATGGTGCGCGCCATGTCGGCGAGCAGGTTCGGGTTCCGGTACTGGTAGCAGGTCACCAGCGCTCCGAACTGGGCGCGGCGCGTGTCAACCGCCATCGCGCCGAGCAGCGAGTACGCCTCGAAGTGGTTCGCGCTCGGGTCGCCGTACAGCGGGAAGAAGTGGTCCCACACCCAGATGGTGTCGACGCCGAGGTCATCGGCCTCGCGCCACGCGGCGCGCAGTTCGTCGATGGTCGTGTCTTGCTGGGAGAGCTGGACGCCGATCCGGAGGTGAGCCACGTGCGCTCCTTCCTACGAGTGATGATCGGGCATCGGGAGAGGGGCGCGCGGCACAGTACCGTCGCCTCGTGGACACGACGCACGCCGCGGTCACCGAGCTGATGACCGCGAGGGGCCACGAGCAGGTCGTGTTCGTCGCCGACGCATCGTCGGGGTTGCGGGCCGTCATCGCCGTGCACTCGAGCGCACTGGGGCCGTCCCTCGGCGGCATCCGCTTCTGGCGCTACCCGTCCGAGCACGACGCCGTCGTCGACGCGCTGCGCCTCTCCGAGGCGATGAGCCTGAAGGCGGCCGCCGCCGGGCTTCACCAGGGCGGCGGGAAGGCGGTCGTGCTCGTAGACGATCCCGACGCGCCGCGCACCGAAGCGCTGCTGCGGGCCATGGGACGGGCGATCGACGACCTCGGCGGCCGCTACATCGCGGCCGAGGACGTCGGGGCCACGCCGCGCGACATGCAGGTCATCGCGTCGGAGACGCCGTGGGTCACGGGCCTGGAGGGCCCCGGCGGTTCGGGCGACCCCTCGCCCATGACTGCCTACGGCGTGGTGCAGGGCATGAGCGCCGTACTCGAGGAGCTCGACGGTGACGCCGCGCTGGCCGGGAAACGGGTGGTCGTGGACGGCGTCGGGCACGTCGGCACACACCTCGCGCGCCTCCTCGCCGAGGCGGGGGCGCACGTTGCGGTGGCGGACGTGAACCGCGAACGCGTCGACGCGCTGGTGCGGGACATCGGAGCCCAGCGGCTCCCGGTCGAGCGGGCACTCGACGAGGACTGCGACATCCTGGCGCCGTGCGCACTGGGCGGCGTGCTGAACGAGAAGACGATCCCGCGATTGCAGTGCCGCGCGGTGTGCGGCGCCGCCAACAACCAGCTTGCCGACGCTGCCGACGACGACGCGCTCGCCGGGCGCGGGATCCTGTATGCGCCGGACTTCGTGGTGAACGCCGGCGGGATCATCAACCTCGCCGAGGAGTTCGCCGGCTACGACCGCGAGCGAGCAAGGAAGCACACCGCCCGGGTCGCCGACACCGTCCGCCGCGTGTTCGGGCTCGCCCGCACGGAGCGCGTGCCACCGGGACGCGCTGCCGAGCAGCTTGCGCGCCGGCGCATCGCCCAGGAGGGCGCCGGACACCGCTTTCGCCCCGGCGACGCGGCGGCCTGGACCAACGGCGCCCCGCTGCACAGCCTCCGGCCGAGCTGACCCGCGCTCCGGAAACGGCCGATGCGGAGCGTTGGCACGCATCGCCGCCCTGTGCCACCGTCTCCCGTGCCAACCAGCACCGCGGGAGGGGACCAGCATGAAGGTGCCGCTGACGGTCAACGACTTCATGGAGCGCGCCGCACTCGTATACGGCGACCGGATCGGGATCGTCGACGAGCCCGACCAGCC
>DASYFC010000031.1:0-6628 GCA_036498645.1 Acidimicrobiia bacterium
CTCCTGCGCCTGCTGGCGTCGGTCGACCTGACGAGCCGGGAGGCGTGCGGCGACACGGTCCGCAACGTGACCGGCTGCCACCTCGCCGGCGCGTGCCCCTTCGAGGTGCTCGACATCAGCCCGTGGGCCAAGGCGACCACCGACTTCTTCCTGCGCAACCCGTACGCCCAGCGGCTGCCGCGCAAGTTCAAGATCAACTTCTCGGGCTGCGTCACCGACTGCGGCCAGGCCATGTTCAACGACGTCGGCGTCATCGGCGTGAACCGCCCCAAGCCCGACGGCACGCTCGAGCCCGGCTTCAAGGTGTTCGTCGCCGGCGGCCTCGGCGCCAACCCGCACCCCGCGCAGGCGCTCGAGGAGTTCACGCCGCGCGAGCAGCTCATGCCGACGCTCGAGGCGATCGTGCGCGTGTTCGACCACTACGGCAACCGTGACAACAAGCTGCGGGCGCGCATGAAGTGGCTGGTCGACACGATGGGCATGGAGGAGCTCCGCGAGCGCATCTTCAAGGAGCGCAAGTTCCTTCCCGCCGCGAGCTCCTACCCCGGTGGCATCCCCGACGCCGTCGAAGAGCACGGTGACGCGCCCGCGGGCGCGGGCACGGGCCCGGTCACCCAGGTCGGCCAGGCACCCGTCAACTTCCTCGGGCTCACGCAGTACGAGCGGTGGGAGAACGCCAACGTCGTGCGCGGCCGCGCCAACGGCACCGTCAGCGCCTACGCGTACGCCCGACTCGGCGACATCACCTCCGACCAATTCCGTCAGCTGGCGGAGATCCAGCGCGAGTTCGGCTTCGAAGTGCGCGTCACGAACCGGCAGAACTTCGCGCTGCGAGGGCTGAGCGAGGACCAGCTCGCCGACCTGCACGCGCGTCTCGGCGCGATCGGGATGGCGGAGCCGGGCGCCGAGCTCGCCCGCGACGTCGTGGCGTGCCCGGGCGCCGATACGTGCAACCTCGCCGTCACCCAGTCGCGCGGTCTCGCCGACGACATCGGTACGGCGCTCGAGAACGCCGGCCTCGCGGATGTCGGCGGGGTGCGCGTCAACATCTCCGGCTGCACGAACTCGTGCGGGCAGCACCACATCTCCGACATCGGCTTCGTCGGAATCGAGCGCCGCGCCCACGGCCGCGCCGCCCCCGGGTACCAGATGCTGCTCGGCGGGCAGGTCGGCCACATGGAGGTCGCCTTCGGCGAGAAGGCGGCGAAGCTCCCGGCCAAGCGGGCTTCCGAGGCGGTCGTGCGGATCGTCGGCAAGTTCGCCGGCGAGCGCGACGCAGGTGAGACGTTCGGCGAGTGGCTCGAGCGCGCGGGTGGCGCAGCCGCCGTCGGCACCACGGTCAAGGACCTGGACGAGTTCCCGACGCCCGACGAGGCGCCCGAGTTCTACGTCGACTTCGACGAGACCGGCCCGTACGAGAAGGACGTCGGCGACAGCGAGTGCGCCACATGACCACTACCGCCGCGCCGATCCCCGACCTCGCCGAGCTCGCCGACGTGTCGGCGTCCCTCGAGTCTGCTCCCGCGTCGGCGGTGGTCGGCTGGGCGTGGGACCAGTACGGCGACGATCTCGTGCTGGCGGCGTCCTTCCAGGACTGCGTGCTCATCGACGTGGCGGCTCAGGTCGCGCCCGAGATCGAGGTCGTGTTCCTCGATACCCAGTACCACTTCGCCGAGACGCTCTGGTACGTCGACCAGATCCGTCGCCGCTACGACCTCAACCTGACGGTCATGCAGCCCGAGATCGCGCCGGACAACCGGTGGCAGCAAGACCCGGACGGCTGTTGCGCGCTGCGGAAGGTCGAGCCGCTGGGGCGCGCCCTCGAGGGCAAGGCGGCCTGGATGACCGGCTTGCGGCGGGTCGAAGCGCCTACCCGCGCCAACGCGCCGATCGTCTCGTACGACATCGGGCGCGGTCTCGTGAAGGTGAACCCCCTGGCCACGTGGGGCGACGACGACGTCGACGGATACGTGCGAGACCGCGGTCTGCCGACGCATCCGCTGGCCGATCGCGGCTATCGGTCGATCGGTTGCTGGCCGTGCAGCCGTCCCGTCGGCAACGGCGAGGACGGGCGCGCCGGACGGTGGGCGGGCACCGACAAGATCGAGTGCGGCCTACACACGTAGGTCGTTCTCGACGATGACCGCTCCCGACCCCACCCCTCTGGCGCACGACGCCCGCGACTCCTACTTCGCCCGTGGGCACCGGCAGCTCTCGCACATCCGCGCCCTCGAGTCGGAGTCGATCCACATCATCCGCGAGGTCGCGGCCGAGTTCGAGCGCCCCGTCCTGCTCTTCTCGGGTGGCAAGGACTCCGCTGTGATGCTGCGACTGGCCGAGAAGGCGTTCGCGCCGGCGCCGATCCCGTTCCCGGTGATGCACGTCGACACCGGGCACAACTTCCCCGAGGCGCTCGAGTTCCGCGACCGGCGAATCGCAGAGCTCGGCGTCCGGCTCGTCGTCGCGTCGGTTCCGGATGCGATCGCCGCCGGGCGCGTCGTCGAGGACCGCCCGGGCGCGTCGCGCAATCGGCTGCAGACGACGGTCCTCCTCGAGGCGATCGCCGAGCATCGCTTCGACGCCGTGTTCGGCGGGGGACGCCGCGACGAGGAGAAAGCACGGGCGAAGGAGCGCGTGTTCTCCCATCGCGACGAGTTCGGGCAGTGGGACCCGAAGAACCAGAGGCCCGAGCTGTGGAACCTCTACAACGGGCGGCACCGTGCCGGCGAGCACCTGCGCGTCTTCCCCCTGTCCAACTGGACGGAGCTGGACGTGTGGCAGTACGTCGCCGCCGACGGCGTCGAGCTCCCCTCGATCTACTACGCGCACCGGCGCGAGGTGTTCCGCCGGGACGGGATGATCATGGCCATGGGGCCGTACCTCCCGACCGAGGACGGCGAAGAGCCGTTCGAGGCGATGGTGCGCTTCCGGACGGTGGGCGACATGAGTTGCACCGCGGCCGTCGAATCGAGCGCCTCCACTGCCGACGAGATCGTCGTCGAGATCGCCGCGTCCCGGATCACCGAGCGGGGAGAGACGCGCGCCGACGACCGCTTCTCCGAGGCGGCGATGGAGGATCGGAAGCGCGAGGGGTACTTCTAGTGGAGCTCCTGCGGCTGGCGACCGCGGGCTCGGTCGACGACGGCAAGAGCACGCTCATCGGCCGTCTGCTGTACGACTCGAAGCAGATCCTCGAGGACCAGCTCGAGGCGGTCGAGCGCACGAGCCGTGAACGGGGCGACGAATACACCGACCTGGCCCTGCTCACCGACGGGCTCCGGGCCGAGCGGGAGCAGGGCATCACGATCGACGTGGCGTACCGGTACTTCGCCACTCCGAGGCGGAAGTTCATCATCGCCGACACCCCCGGCCACATTCAGTACACGCGCAACATGGTGACGGGCGCGTCGACGGCCAACCTGGCGCTGATCCTGATCGACGCCCGCAAGGGCATCCTCGAGCAGTCGAAGCGCCACGCGTTCATCGCGTCGCTGCTGCGGATCCCGCACCTCGTGCTGTGCGTGAACAAGATGGACCTGGTCGACTACGACCGATCCGTGTTCGAGGAGATCAAGGAGGAGTTCACCGACTGGGCGAGCCGGCTCGACATCACGGACCTGACCTTCATCCCGATCTCGGCGCTGTACGGTGACAACGTCGTCGACCGCTCCCTCAGCATGGAGTGGTACGACGGGCCTTCGCTCCTTCACCACCTCGAAGAGGTGTACATCGCGTCGGACCGGAACCTCATCGACTGCCGGTTCCCGGTCCAGTACGTGATCCGGCCCAAGAGCAACGCCCACCACGACTACCGGGGCTACGCCGGCATGATCGCCGGCGGCGTGTTCAAGCCCGGCGACGACGTCGTGGTGCTGCCCTCCGGCTTCACCTCGACGATCCGGTCCATCGACACTGCGGACGGTCCGGTCGACGAGGCGTTCCCGCCCATGTCGGTCACGATGACGCTCGACGACGAGGTCGACGTGAGCCGGGGCGACATGATCTGCCGGCCGCACAACCATGCAAGTGTCGGGCAGGAGCTCGACGCGATGGTGTGCTGGCTCACCGACCAGTCGGAGTTGCGCGCCGGCGCCAAGCTCGCGATCAAGCACACGACGCGTTCGGCGCGCGCGCTCGTCCGCGAGCTGCTCTACAGGCTCGACGTGAACGAGCTGCACCGCGACGAGGACGCCGAATCGCTCAGCCTCAACGAGATCGGGCGAATCACGCTGCGAACCACCGCGCCGCTGTTCTTCGACGAGTACCGGCGGAGCCGCACGACCGGCAGCTTCATCCTGATCGACGAGACGACGAACAACACGGTCGGAGCGGGCATGATCCTGGGCGAGCCCGACTGACCATGTGGGATACCCGCGGTCGGGCGGCCGCGGGGACAGAATGGGCCCGTGACTGACGAACAGCGCCCGAAGGCGATCGACCGAATGCTCGGGATCGTTCCGGTCGACGCCGTGCTGCGTCGAGTCGACGTGCAAGCTGTACTCGACCGGATCGACCTGCAAGCGCTCATCGACCGCGTCGATCTCAACGAGGTACTGGCCAATGTCGATATCGACCAGTTGGCGGCGCGCCTCGACCTCGACGCCCTCATCCAGCGCATCGACGTGAACGCGATCGTCGACCGAGTCGACATCAACGCCGTCGTCGACCGGGTCGACATCGAGGATCTCGTGGCCCGCACCGAGATCGGTCGGGTGATCATGTCGTCGACGACGAGCATCGCGACGAGGACGCTCGATGTGGGGCGGTCCACGGGCGTGGGTCTCGATCAGTTCGTCAACCGGTGGGTCGATCGCGTCCTGCGACGTCCTCGTGGCACCGCATCAGGCGGGCCGGCCCGCCTCGTGGCCGCACGATGACCAGGAGGAAGAACCCCGAACCGGAGCCGAGCCTGACCGGCCACTACGCCGGCCCGGTCACGCGCCTCGTCTCGTACGCAATCGACGCCTTTCTGGTCTCGGCGCTCTTCTCGCTCGTGACGGCGGGTCTCTTCTGGTTGATCGAGCTGGTGACGGGCAACAACTACGACGCCTCCGACGTCGGCGGTCTGCTCGGCGGGATCCTCTTCCTCGCGTGGATCTTCCTGTACTTCTGGGGCCCGATGGCGGCGTGGGGACGCACGCTGGGCATGACGATCGTGGGCCTCGAGCTCGTTCGCCGAGACGGCGATCGTGTCGGCGCCGGCCGGGTGGCGATTCGGGTCATCACGTTCCCGATCTCCTTCCTGCTCCTCGGGCTCGGCTTCATCGGCATCCTCCTCGGCCGCGAGCACCGGGCCCTCCACGACGTCTTCGCCGGCACGACGATCGTGTACGCCTGGGACGCACGGGCGGCGCGGCTGCGGTTCCTGGCCCTCAACCGAACCGCTCGCTAACCGGACGGAGCCACCACAGCGGCCCTGCGAAGATGGCGGGATGGCCGTCCACGAGGTCGCCGAGCAGGGCTTCGGCCGCGAGGCCGAGGAGTACGAACGGGTTCGCCCCTCATACCCGGCCGACGCGGTGGCGTGGCTCGTCGACAACCTCGGGCTCGTGCCCGGCCGCACCGTGCTCGACCTCGCGGCCGGGACGGGCAAGCTCACGCGACTGCTCGTGCCGTTCGGCGCGGCCGTGCTGGCGGTGGAGCCGGTCGACGGGATGCGCCAACGGTTCGTCACCGCCGTGCCCGGCGTCCCGATGATCGCCGGCGTCGCCGAGGCGCTCCCGATCGCCGGAGAGTCGCTGGATGCGATCACCGTCGCCCAGGCCTTCCATTGGTTCGACGCCGACCGCGCCTTCGCCGAGTTCGCCCGGGTTCTACGCCCGCGCGGGCGCGTCGGGCTGATCTGGAACGCGCGGGACCGCTCCTCGGATTGGGTGAACGAGGTGTGGTCGATCATGGACCGGGTCGAGAAGCGCGCTCCGTGGCGCGACCACGCGCAACGGGACGACGCGGCGCCGCGGCCGCGGGCCGGGTTCGGGCCACTCCACGCCGAGACGTTCCGCCACGAACAGTCGATCACGCCCGAGGGCGTGGTCGGGCGGGTCGCGTCGGTGAGCCATGTCGCCGTGCTGCCGCCGGCGGAGCGGCAACGGGTCCTCGACGAAGTACGGGACGTGCTCGCCCATCATCCCGACGCCCGCGGCCGCCGCGAGCTGCGCCTTCCCTACCGGGTAGACGTGTACTGGTGCGAGCGCGCATGAGTCGCCGTTCGCTGCGGACCCGCGTCGCCATCGGCGGCGGGCGCGTCGCCGGGTGGCTCTCCCGGGTCACCGGACGAGGCCAGGGCGCAACGATCAGCGGGCGCATCATGAACGCGATGGCGCCGAAGGCGCTCGCCGAGCTCGCGTCCGGGCAGCGGGTGGCGCTCGTGTCGGCCACGAACGGCAAGACCACGACGACGCGCTTCCTGGCCGCCGCCGTCGCCCGCACCGGAGAGCCGGTCGTGAGCAACGCCACCGGCGCCAACCTCACGTCCGGGATCGCGCCCATTCTCGCCACGGCCCAGTCGCCCGGGTTGGCCGTGCTCGAGGTCGACGAGCGGGTCCTGCCCCGAGTCGTCGACCCGCTCGGCGTGGAGCTCCTCGTGCTCGGCAACCTCAGCCGCGACCAGCTCGACCGCTACGGCGAG
>DASYFC010000032.1:0-5039 GCA_036498645.1 Acidimicrobiia bacterium
ACCGCGGAGGAGGTCATCACGAGCACCGTCGCCGGCGAGTACTCGAGCTACCGCGACCTGCCCGTGAACCTCTACCAGATCAACTGGAAGTACCGCGACGAGCTGCGCCCCCGGTTCGGGATCTTGCGGGGCCGGGAGTTCCTGATGAAGGACGCATACTCGTTCGATGCCGACGAGGAAGGCCTGAAGCGGAGCTACCAGCAGATGTTCGACGCGTACACGCGCGTGTTCACCCGGTGCGGCCTCACTTTCCGTCCCGTCGAGGGCGAGGCGGGCCAGATGGGCGGGGACGTGAACCACGAGTTCATGGCGGTCGCCGCCGTGGGCGAGGACGCGTTCGTCTGGTGCAAGAGCTGCGACTACGCCGCCAACACGCAAGTGGCGACGCGCGGCGCGCCGACGAACGGAGGTACAGCGCCGGCCGGCGACATCTCCGCCATGGAGAAGGTGCATACCCCAAATCTTCCCGGCATCGACGGCGTCGCCGCCGAGCTCGGAGTTCCTCCCGGTGAGCTGCTCAAGTCGATCGCGTTCGACGTCGACGGCGAGGTGGGGCTCGCGCTCGTCCCCGGCGATCGGGAGGTCAATCCGTACCTGCTCCAGAAGGCAGTCGCGCCGCGCACGGCGCGACTGTTCGACGACGAAGACTTCGAACGGCACCCCGAGCTGCCGAAGGGATACATGGGCCCGCACCTCTCCGGCGTCGCGCTGGTCGTCGCCGACCGCTTCGTGCGTTCGCACGCGGCCTGGGTCACGGGTGCGAACGAGCCCGACTACCACGTCCGCCGCGCCGTGCTCGACCGTGACTTCCACGTCGACCTGTGGGCCGACATCGCGCAGGTCGTCACCGGCGACCCGTGCCCGCGTTGCGGCGAGTCGCTCTCGGTCGACCGCGGCATCGAGGTCGGACAGGTGTTCCAACTCGGCACCAAGTACACCGAGGCGCTCGACTGCACGTACACCGACGAGGGAGGCGATCAGCACCCGATGGTGATGGGTTGCTACGGCATCGGTGTGACGCGCACGGTCGCAGCCGTCGCCGAGGAGCACCACGACGACCTCGGCTTCGCGTGGCCGGCCGCCATCGCGCCGTACGACGTGCACCTCGTCGCGCTTCCCGGCAAGGGAGACCAGGCCGCCGACGTCGCCGCAGCCGCGGACCGCGTGTACGACGAGCTCACCGCCGCCGGTGTCGACGTGCTCTACGACGATCGGGATGCAAGTCCCGGGATCAAGTTCGCCGACGCCGACCTGCTCGGCATGCCCACGCGCGTCACTGTCGGTGCCCGCGGGCTCGCACGGGGCGTGGTCGAGCGCCGCGACCGCGCTACCGGCGACGAAGAGGAGCTCGCCGCCGGCGACGTCGTCGCGGCCGTCCTTGCGAGCCGGCCATGAAGCTCCCGGTCACCCCACCCGTGTCGCCGATGCTCGCGAAGCTCGTCCGCGAGCTCCCGACCGCCGACGGGATGCTCTACGAGCCGAAGTGGGACGGCTTCCGGTGCATCGTGTTCCGCGACGGCGACGAGATCGAGCTCGGCAGCCGCAACGAGCGCCCGTTCAACCGGTACTTCCCCGAGCTCGTCGAGCAGCTACAGAGCGCGCTCCCCGAACGCGCGGTGCTCGACGGCGAGATCGTGATCGCGACCGAACAAGGCCTCGACTTCGATCGCCTGCAGATGCGCATCCATCCCGCCGCGAGCCGGGTGGCGAAGCTGGCGGCCGAGACCCCGTCCAGCTTCGTCGCATTCGACCTCCTCGCCGAGGGCGACGACGACCTTCGTGAGCACCCGTTTTCCCAGCGGCGCCAGCGCCTGGAGCGGGTGCTCCGCCGGGCCAAGCCGCCCATCCACCTCACCCCCTCGACCGCCGACCCGGCGATCGCCGCCGACTGGTTCGAGCAGTTCGAGGGCGCCGGCCTCGACGGGGTGATCGCCAAGCCGGGGGCGGGGGAGTACCGCGAGAACGAGCGCGCCTGGTTCAAGGTCAAGCACCAGCGGACGGCCGACTGCGTGGTCGCCGGGTTCCGCACGCACAAGGACGGTGACGGCGTCGGCTCGCTCCTTCTGGGCCTCTACGACGACGAGGGGACGCTCCACCACGTCGGGGTGGCGAGCAGCTTCGCGGCGCCGCTGCGCAAGAAGCTCGCCAAGGAGCTCCAGCCGTACCGGAAGAACGCCCTCGAGGGGCATCCGTGGCGCGAGTGGGCCGACGCCCAGGCGCAAGAGGCGGGGGGCCGAATGCCGGGCGCGCCCAGCCGCTGGAACGCCAAGAAGGACATGCGCTGGGAGCCGCTGCGTATCGAGCTCGTCGCCGAAGTCGCCTACGAGCACCTCCAGGGCGATCGCTTCCGCCACACCGCCCGGTTCCAGCACTGGCGGAAGGACCGGGATCCGAGCTCGTGCACCTACGACCAGCTCGAGGCGCCCGTCCCCCACGAGCTCGCCGAGATCTTCGGTCTGTAGCGGATCGCGAGTCGTTCGCGAGGGGTTCAACCGGGCGAAACCCGTTATACTTACGGGGTTCGGTCGTGACTGACGACCACCCACTGGCAGGCGGGACGTGGGCGTAAGCCCACGTTTTTTGTTGGCCGGCGGGTGGCAACGGAGGGCTGATCGAGGACCAGGACGGTCGGGGACAGCAAGGAGGTGAGCGCCGGTGCCGGAACGGGAGACGATCGTGGCCGCGATCGAGCCGGTGCTCGCGACGATGGACCTCGAGGTCTTCGACGTCCAGCTCACCGGTTCGGGGCGCGCCAGCACGGTTCGCGTCATCGTCGATCGTGACGGCGGCGTCGACCTCGACGCGATCACGGCTGCATCGGAACGCGTCCAGCCCGCGCTCGACGCGCTCGACGAGCTGGGGTCGTACGCGCTCGAGGTGAGCAGCCCTGGGCTCGAGCGTCCCCTCCGCCGGCCCGAGCACTTCCGCCGGGCGGTGGGCGAGACCGTGTCCGTGAAGGTCCGCGACGCCGACGGCGAGGTGCGCCGCCTCCGCGGCGACCTCGTCTCCGCCGACGAGCGCGGCATCACCGTCGATGCCGGCGACACCGACGCCGGCGAGCACGTCGACTACGACCAGATCATCAAAGCGCGCACCGTCTTCGAATGGGGTGCGGCGCCGAAGACGCCGAAGCGCGCGAAGAAGAAGCAAAAGAAGGAAGTCGCCCGATGAACTCCGACATGATGGAGGCGCTCGAGAACATCGAGCGCGAGAAGGGCATCTCGGTCGAGATCATGCTCGAGGCACTGGCGAACGCGCTGGTGACCGCGTACAAGCGCCTGCCCAACGCGGCCGAGGAGGCATTGGTCGAGATCGACGCCGAGACCGGTGACATCCGCGTCATCGCGCAGGAGCTCGACGAAGAGGGCAACGTCACCCGGGAGTGGGACGACACGCCTGAGGACTTCGGTCGCATCGCGGCGCAGACGGCCAAGCAGGTGATCCTCCAGCGGATCCGCGAGGCCGAGCGCGAGATGAAGTACGAGGAGTACGCCGGGCGCGAGGGCGACATCGTCACCGGGATCATCCAGCAGACCGACGCGCGGTACACGCTGCTCGACCTGGGCAAGGTCGAGGCGCTGCTGCCGCAGGCGGAACAGGTCCAGAACGAGCGCTACGAGCACGGCTCTCGGCTGAAGGCGTACATCGTCGAGGTGCGCAAGACGGCCAAGGGGCCGCAGATCGTCGTTTCGCGCACGCACCCGGGCCTGGTGAAGCGGCTCTTCGAGCTCGAGGTGCCCGAGATCGTCGACGGCGTCGTCGAGATCAAGGCGATCGCGCGCGAGCCCGGTCACCGCACGAAGCTCGCCGTGGCGTCGAACGACAACAACGTCGACCCGGTCGGCGCGTGCGTCGGAGCTCGCGGCTCGCGGGTGCGGATGGTCGTGAACGAGCTCCGGGGCGAGAAGGTCGACATCGTCCCGTACAGCGAGAACTCCGAGGAGTTCGTCATGAAGGCGCTGGCCCCGGCGCGGGTGCGCGAGGTCCGCATCCACACCGAGACCGGCACCGCCGAGGTGATCGTCCCCGACTTCCAGCTCTCGCTCGCGATCGGCAAGGAAGGGCAGAACGCGCGGCTTGCCGCTCGCCTCACCGGCTGGCGCGTCGACATCAAGAGCGAGACCCAGCTCCAGGAAGAGGAGGCCGGCGGCGGCGTCGAGTACGCCGAGGGTGAGTGGGTGAAGAACGACAGCGGTGAGCTCGTCTGGCAGCCGGCCGAGGGGGGCGAGGCGATCTCGGCCGCAGAGGCCGGGTACGCCGCGCCCGATCCGACCGTCGTGGCCGCCAAGGAGGGCGACGGCGACAGCGCCGACGGCGACAAGGCGGCGGCCACGGAGGCGGACTCGTCGAGCGACGCGCCGGCCGATTCGTCGAGCGAATCGACGGACAAGTCGGAGCCGGCGCCGGAGGCCGCCGAGAGCGAGACCGCGGCGGCGGCCGTCACGAGCGAAGGTGGCGACGCGGCCACAGCGAACCGGGGGGAGGACGGCGGCAGCTGAGCAAGCCCGGCGGCGCCGAACGTGTGTCGGGTGCCGTCGGGTCGCCGATCCGCACGACCTGGTGCGGATCGCCCGAGCGCCTGACGGCAGGGTGTCGGTCGGCGCAGGGCCGGGGCGGGGCGCGTGGCTCTGCGCCTCCACCACTGCCGGATGCTTCGAGCAGGCGGTGGGGCGCCGGGTGCTCGAGCAGGCGCTTCGCACGCGGCTGTCGGCCGCAGAGCTCGCGTCCTTACGTGCGAAACTGTTGGAACCTCTGAAGAACGGCGGCGAACGAGAGTAAATGGCGACAAAGAAGATTCGGGTCTACGAGCTGGCGAGGGAGCTCGGCGTCGAGAACGCCGTGGTGCTCGACCTCGCGAACGAGCTCAAGATCGGCGTGAAGAGTCACTCGTCGAGCATCGACGACCCGTCAGCCGATCGCGTCCGCCGCCTGGCCGACTCGAAGGGCCTGCGCAAGGAGCCGGTCGTCGAGGAGCCCGAGCCGCCCGCTCCGGCGCCCGAGCCCGAGCCCGAGAAGGTCCCGGCGGTCGAGAAGACCCC
>DASYFC010000033.1:0-13976 GCA_036498645.1 Acidimicrobiia bacterium
GGGTGAACAGCGATGGCAGTCGACCAGCTCAGCAGCACCTTCTCGGCCCTCGCCGATCCCACGCGCCGGGCGATCCTCGAGCGCCTCGTCGAGGGGGAGGCGACGGTCAACGAGCTCGCCGACCCGTTCCCGGTGACCGTGCAGGCCGTCTCGAAGCACCTGAAGGTTCTCGAGCACGCCGGCCTCATCACCCGCGGGCGGGCTGCCCAGTGGCGGCCGGCGCGGCTGCGCGGGCGTCCGCTCGAGGACGCCGCCGGCTGGCTGGAGCGCTACCGGCAGTTCTTCGAGGGCAGCTTCGACCGGCTCGACGATCACCTGCGCACGATCCAGAAGGAGCGTGATGGCTGAGACTCCACCCCTGGATCAGGAGTTCACGATCACCCGCGTCTTCGACGCGCCGCGCGAGCTGGTGTGGACGGCGTGGACGGACCCGGAGCACGTCTCCCGCTGGTTCGGCCCGCGCGGATTCACCACGCCGGCGTCGACCGTCACCATGGACGTCCGCCCGGGCGGCACGTTCGAGGTCACGATGGTCTCCGACGCCGACGGCACAGGAATTCCGTCGGGGGGAACGTTCCTCGAGGTCGTCGAGCCCGAGCGGCTGGTCTGGCGTGACCGCGACATCGATCTGATCGTCACGATCACGTTCGCGGATCTCGGCGGGCGGACCGAGATGACGTGCCACGTGGTCGGCAACACGGGCGGCGCGGACGCCTACGACGGCTGGTCGACCATGTTCGACAAGCTCGCGGAGCTCCTGGCCGGATGACCTCATTTCCCGACACACGGAGGTAACCATGGGAAAGATCGTGGTCACAGAGTTCGTCTCGATGGACGGCGTGATCGAAGACCCGGGTGGCTCCGAGGATTACGAGCACGGCGGTTGGAGCTTTCAGCTCGATCGGGGCGACGAGGGAAACAAGTTCAAGGTCGACGAGACGATGGCGACCGACGCGCTCCTCCTCGGACGCGTGACGTACGAAGGCTTCGCGGATTCGTGGCCATCGAGGGAAGGAGAGTTCGCCGACAAGTTCAACAACATGCCCAAGTTCGTCGTGTCGACGACCTTGGACAAGCCCGAATGGAACAACTCGACCGTGATCAGCGGTGACGTCGCTGCCGAGGTCGGCAAGCTCAAGGAGCAGTTCGCCAACGACGTCGTCGTCCACGGCAGCGCGCAGCTCGTGAACACATTGAAGGAGCAGGACCTTGTCGACGAGTACCGGTTGATGCTGTTCCCGGTCGTTCTCGGGAAGGGCAAGCGTCTGTTCAACGACGGGGGAAATCTCATCCCCCTGAAGCTCTCGGAGGCGAAGCAGGTCGGGCCCGACGGCGTCATCATCCTCACGTACCAGCGGGCACCGAAGTAGCTCGTCAGGTGCGCCGGCCCCAGAAGAGGATGCGCTTGAACGTGTAGAGGTACGGCTCGCGTTCGCCGATCACGTCCAGCAACCGGCGCCGATAGCGCTCGACGAAGAGCTCGTAGAGCTCGTCGTTCAAACGCGTGCGGAAATAGGTCAGGTGGGTTCCCTTGACCCACTCGACGACATCGGCGGAGGAGGCGAGGTGATGGACGTACACCTGCAACCGGACGTGTTGTTCACCGAAGCCGAGCTGATCGAGGAGCTCGGCGTACTCCTCGGGTGCCAGGACCCGCGTCGCCGGGTCGGGCGGCGGGTCGTCGGCGAAGACGTCCACGAACGGCGCTTCGCCCGCGATCTCCATGCCGACCCTGTGCGACGGATGATCGGTGTTGGCCGGGACTTGGACCGCGAGCTGGCCTCCGACAGGGAGCGCGCGGGTCAGTCGGGCGAGGAGGCTGCGATGGTCGGGGAGCCAGTGCAACGCGGCGTTCGAGAACACGACGTCGTACGGCGCCGGCTCCCAGGTCGCGATGTCGCCTTCCTCGAAGCGAACGCCGGCGCCGGTGAACGGTCGCGCTCGTTCGAGCATGCTCGGCGAGCTGTCGATCCCGACAGTCTCGGAAGCCTCCAGAACGCGGTGCAGCTCCTTGGTGAGCTCACCCGTTCCGCACCCGAGATCGACGACCCGGCCGCGCGGAACCGGCTGCACGAGGGCCAGCAGATCCCAGAACGGTCGAGTGCGTTCGGCCTTGAAGCGTTCGTACTGATCCGGGTCCCACTGCGTCGCGCCTGAGCTCGTCACGTCGGTCACTCCACCGTTCCATGGAAGCATGCAGCCATGGGCATCCTGCCTGATTCCGGACGGGCGGCGGAGCGGCTGGACCACGAGGTCATGGCCTGGCTGACCACGGTGACAGCGAACGGTCGGCCGCAGAGCTCAGCGGTGTGGTTCGTCGTCCGTGACGACGCGATCTACGTCCAGAGCCAGGCCGACGCAGCGAAGCTCCGGAATATCCGGACGAACGGCAAGGTGAGCTTCCATCTCGACGGAGACGGAACCGGCGGTGACATCGTCTCGATCGACGCCGACGCCGAGATTCTCGACGCGCCGCCCCCGGGCTTGTTCGACGCCTACTCGGAGAAGTACGGGCGTGTGATCCGGGACCGCATTCGGAGCACGCCCGAGGCGATGATCGACGAGTACCCCACGACCGTGCGCCTGATTCCGCGGCGCGTCAGGGCCTGGTAAAGGAGAACGTTCAGGCTCCGTCCCCGTGGCGCGCTCACGCGCGTTTGCGAACCTTCCAGAGCTGCTCGGCCGGCCAGCGGCGCGCCCACGCGTGCGGCGCGAAGTCGTCGTACGTCGTCGTGGCGTCGTCCCGAGGTTGCAGCTCGATGAAGTCCTCGACCGAGAACCCGTGCTCGCGAAACAGGCGGAACCATGCGCTGTGCGGGATCTGGAAGTCGATGGTGCCGTCGCCGAGCTCGAGGCGCCCGAGGCCGAAGTACGAGCGGTGCAACCTCGTGTCCTGACGTTCGCGCCGCTCGTCCCACGTCAGGTAGATGAGGGGCGTGGCGTGACAGAACGCGAGCCGGCCGCCGGGTCGGAGGAGACGTGCGACCTCGGGCACGGTCACCCGGGGATCGCAGAAGCTCATCGCCCCGTGATCGCAGAAGACGACGTCGAACGACCCGTCCCGGAACGGGACGGCCTCGCCGCTGGCGGCGACGAGCGGGACCGCAACACGCGCCGCTTCGCGATTCGCGACCGCGTGCTTCAGCTGCCCGAGCGACTGGTCGAGCCCCACCGACCGGGCCGCCCGTGCCGCCAACGCGACCGACCATTGCCCGGCACCGCAGCCGAGCTCGAGCACATCGAGGTCGCCGACGTCTCCGAGGACACCCAACTCCGTCTCGGGGATCCGCCACGCCCCCCAGGCGAGTGCGCGATCTGCCAGGTCGGCGCCGTGCACGGCCTGGTAGT
The DNA here is from genome assembly GCA_036498645.1 of Acidimicrobiia bacterium. GTDB lineage: Bacteria > Actinomycetota > Acidimicrobiia > IMCC26256 > JACDBD01 > JALZAA01. The sequence goes on from DASYFC010000033.1 coordinate 3,349, forward strand.
CGTCGGCGTCGGCGTCCCAGAACTCGCGGTTGTGGCGCTCGTGCGGATGGCTCTCGCTCACGCAGAGTCGATGAGCTTCTCGCGCGCGTCGCGCTGCTTCTTCCACTCGTCGAGGAAGGCCTTGCGTCCCGCCTTGGCCGCCGAACCGGCCGACCGCACGTTGGCGTCGATCTCGTCGGCAAGCGTCGAGAACGCGTCGCCGATGCCGTCGACGGCTTCCTCCATCTGCTTTGCCGCGTTCTTCCACGCATCGCCGCTGGCGTCGGCGGCCTGGTCGAGCTTGGTCCGAGTCTCCGCCTGGCGCTTCCGGAGGGCGTCGATCGCCTTGTCGAACCGATCGCGAGCCTCGGCGCCGGCCAGGTTCGCCTGGACCTTCAGCTCGTCGATCTGCTGTTGGAGCTTCTCGAGTGCTTCGCGGGCCTTCGCGCGGTACTCGTCCTGCGTGGCCATGGCTGCTCCTCCTGCTGCACCGGCGTGGTGCCTCCCACGCTACGCCGTGCGTGCCGCGGGCGGTACCGTGCACGCACCGTGGAAAGGACGAGATGGCCGTCACCGATGCGCAAATCGATCTGAAGTTCGTCGACGCCGACGGCCACGTGCTCGAACATCCCAACAAGATGCTCGAGTACGCGCCGGCGGAGTACCGCGACCGGATCTGGCACATCGAGACCGATCACGACGCCAAGGAATGGGTCGTCTGGGACGGCAGCCGTGACCCCGCGAACTACTTCGCGCTGGCGGGCGCCGGGGGGATGAGCACCGAGGAGCAGGCGAAGATCGCCGCCGGCGAACGCAAGTACAGCGAGCTCCGACCAGGCGCGTTCGAGCCCGCACCGCGCATCGCCGACCTCGACACCGAACGCATCAGTCAGACCGTGCTCTACCCGACGACACTGCTCGGGATCGCGGGCGTGCAGGACCTCGACGTCGCCGTCGCGCAGTGCCGCGCGTACAACGACTGGCTCGCCGACTTCTGCCGCCACGCACCCGACCGGTTGTTCGGCATCGCGATCATCCCGCAGCAGGACGTCGAGGCGGCGGCGGCGGAGATCCGGCGAGCGTCGAAGGCGCCCAACCTCGTGGGGACGTTCATCCGGCCGAACCCGGTCGTCGAATGGCGGCACTTCCACGACCGCGTCTACGACCCGATGTGGCAGGCGGCGTCCGACGTGGGTTGGCCGATCGGGCTCCACCCCTACCTCGCCGCCGACGTGCCCGGCGCGGTCGAGGGGCTCCGGCTCAACACGGTTCAGTCGGAGGCGTCAATCCTCCGGTACCAGTCCCGGATGAACATCCGGAACATCTTCTACACGCAGGCGATCGGCAATCCCGTCGACATGATGACCAGCCTGGCGTTCCTGCTCGCCGGCGGCGTGTGCGAACGATTCCCGGATCTGCGCTTCATCGTGCTCGAGACGAACGGCGGGTGGATCACGCCGTGGATGGAGCGACTCGACCACAACGCCAAGACGTTCCCGTGGGACGTCCCCGACTGCAAGCTTCCGCCGTCCGAGTACTTCCGGCGGCAGTGCTACGTCAGCTTCGACGCCGACGAGGAGACGCTGGCCATCGCCGCCGAGTCGCCCTACGTCGGGGCGGACCGGATCATCTGGGCGTCCGACTACCCGCATCCGGACGCCAAGTTCCCGGGGACGGTCGACGAGCTGCTCGAGAACATCGGGAAGCTGGACGCCGAGGCACAGCAGGACATCGCCTGGCGCAACGCGCAGCGCCTGTACAAGCTGCCCTGAGCACGCCGGGCGCTCAGCCCTTCGGCAGCACGACGAAGGCGATCGCGGCGAAGTGCAGGACCAGCGCCACCAGCACGAACACGTGGAAGAGTTCGTGGTAGCCGAAGACCTCGGGCCACGGATCGGGTCGCCGGGCGGCGTGGATCACCGCGCCGACCGTGTACGACACGCCGCCGAAGAAGATCAAGAGAAAGCCGACGACGCCGAGCGACATCCAGAGCTGGGGGACGCCGATGACGGCGACCCAGCCCAGCGTGATGTACACGGCGGTCACCCAGCCCTTCGGCGGCCGGTACCAGATCCATTCGAGCGCGATCCCGGTCAGGGCGCCGAGCCACACCGCCGAGAAGACGATCGCGCGGACCACGCCTGAGAGGGCGAGGAGCGAGATCGGCGTGTAGCTCCCCGCGATCAGCAGGTAGATGCCGGTGTGGTCGAGCTTGGTGAGCACGCGGGCCTGCTCGACCGACCATGTTCCGCGGTGCAGGAGCGCGCTCGCGCCGAGCATCCCCGACACCGAGAGCGCGTAGACGGCGGCGGCCCAGGTGGCGAGGCCGCGCGGTGCCGTGGCGACAAGGACGGCGCCGGCGACGAGCGAGACGAAGAGGCCGTAGTAGTGCGACAACCCGCGGTAGCGGGGTTTGACCGCGATGGCCTCGGCGACGGAGGCGTCGCGCACGCGCCGCTACTGAGGCTCTGCGGTGGTCGAGTCGGCGGCCCGCTCGGCTCGGCGGGCGAGGCCGCGCGCCTCGAGGCTGCGGGTCCACGGGGCGAGGAAGACGCCCGCGACCGCCGACGCGATCGCCACGGTGAGCACCGCGGCGCCGAGGAACAGAGCGACGATCACCGTCAATAGGAACACGACGGCGGCGTCGATCACCCAGTGGACGAGCAGCGGCCGCGGGTCCCGAGGCGGGAGCGGACGCGGCGCGTCGTCGTCGGCCAACTCGGGCCTACGCAGTGGGCGAGAAATCGGTCATCTTGACCGGCCCCTCGCGCTCGCTCTTCGGCCGCCGGGCGGACGAGCGCGGCTCGATGTCGACGCCGATGGCCTCTGCCCGGAGCGCGCCGACCGTGCACCGCTCGCGAGGTCGGTGCCGGAACGGGTCGTACGTGAACTCTCGCATGGCGTTGAGGTGCGTCATGCGGTCGATCTCGTCGTCGGTGAGATCGGTGCCGGCGAAGTCGCTCATGAGCCGCTCGGGCGCACGCGGCCACGTCGTGTCCGAGTGCGGGTAGTCGATCTCGACCGTGATGCGGTCGACGCCGATGTCGCGGGCCATGCGGGCTCCGACTGCGTCGGAGATGAAGCACAGCACGACGTGCTCCATGAACACCTCGCTCGGCATCTTCGAGCCGAAGTCGGCTCCCGTCCACGCCTTGTGCACCCTGTAGCTGTGGTCGAGGCGCTCGAGGAAGTACGGAATCCAGCCGATCCCACCTTCGGAGAGCGCGACCGTCACGTCCGGGAACTTCTTGAACACCGGTGAGTGGATGAGGTCGGCGGCGGCCTGCACGATGTTCATGGGCTGCAGGACGATCATCACGTCGATGGGCGCGTCGGCGGCCGTCGTCACGAGCTTCGACGACGAGCCGATGTGCATGCAGACGATCGTCCCCTCGTCGGCGCACGCCGCCCAGAACGGGTCCCAGTGATCGGAGTGCAGGCTCGGCAGACCGAGCGGCTCCGGGTTCTCGGGGAACGTGACCGCGTGGCACCCCTTCTTGGCGACGCGGTGGATCTCGCCCGCCAGCGTCTCGGGATCCCAGATCGTGGGGACCGCGAGCGGGATGAACCGACCCGGCTGGGTGCCGCACCACTCGTCGATGTGCCAGTCGTTGTATGCCTGCGCCAGCGCGAGGGCCGCTTCCTTGTCGTCGAGGGCGGCGAAGAGCCGGCCGGCGAACCCGGGCAGCGACGGGAAGTTGAGCGAGCCGAGGACGCCGTTTGCGTTCATGTCGAGGATGCGCTTCTCGATGTCGAAGCACCCTTCGCGGATCTCGTCGAAGCTGGTCGGGTCGATCCCGTACTCCTCGGGCGGACGGCCCGCGACCGCGTTGAGCCCGATGTTCGGCACCTCGAACTCCAGGAACTGCCAGACGTCGGTGCCGTCGTCCTTGTGGATGACCTTGGGCGCGAGGTCCCGGTACTTGGCCGGAAGGTGGCGCTCGAACAGATCGGGCGGCTCGACGACGTGGTCGTCGACACTGACGATGATCATGTCCTCGGTCCTCATGGCATCCAGCGTACCGTCGAGCCGAGAGGGGGTCGTATGGCTCGCGACTCGAGTGCTGACGAGCGCCGCGAGTTCCCGGTCGAAGGCGCGCCGACGCACATCGTCGCCCGGGCCGGCGTCGCCGACTGATGTCCGAGAAGGTCGTGCTCGACGTCCGGGGCGTGCAGTGGGCGAGCGAGAAGGCGCGGGTCGAGGCGATTCTCGGCCGTCGGCCCGGCGTGCAAGCAGTCGAGGCGAATCCCGTCGCGCAGAGCGCAACCGTCACGTTCGACTCGACGACGACCTCGGTCGAGGCGCTCCGCGACTGGGTGCGTGACTGCGGTTACCACTGCGCCGGCCAGACGGTGCCGAACCACGTGTGCGACCCGCTCGCCACGGGAGATGACGGTCACGACACGCACGACGACATGTCGATGGCATCGATGGTCGCGGACATGCGCAACCGCTTCCTCGTTGCCGCGCTGTTCTCCGTCCCGATCGTGCTGTGGTCGCCGATCGGTCGCGACGTCCTGAACTTCTCCGTGGCGGCGCCGTTCGGGCTGCGCGACGACGTGTGGTCGCTCCTGCTGAGCCTGCCGGTGATCTTCTATTCCTGCTCGATCTTCTTCGTCGGTGCGTTCCGCGCCCTGCGGGCCCGGACGCTCGACATGACGGTGCTGGTCGCGGTGGCGGTAGGCGCCGGCTGGCTCTACTCGGTCGTCGTCACGCTCACGGGCGGCGGTGACGTGTTCTACGAGGCGGCGTCGGTGCTGGCCGCGTTCGTCCTGCTCGGCCACTGGTTCGAGATGCGGGCGCGCGGCGGAGCGAACGACGCCATCCGCACACTGCTCGACCTGGCCCCGCCGACCGCGGTCGTTCTCCGAGACGGCGAGCCCGTCGAGGTCCCGACGTCCGCGGTCGTCGTCGGCGATCTCCTCGTCGTGCGGCCGGGCTCGAGGATCGCCGTCGACGGCGTGGTCGAGGACGGCGACAGCGAAGTCGACGAGTCGATGGTCACGGGCGAGAGCCTCCCGGTCCACAAGGAACCGGGGGCGACGGCGATTGGCGCGACGATCAACAAGAACGGCACCCTCCGCGTCCGCGCGACGAAGGTCGGCGCCGACACCGCCCTGGCGCAGATCGTCAAGCTCGTGCAAGAGGCGCAGAACTCCAAGGCGCCGGGCCAGAAGCTCGCCGACCGCGCCGCGTTCTGGCTCGTCCTCGTGGCGCTGATCGGCGGCGTGCTCACGTTCCTCGCCTGGTTCGTGCTGAGCGACCGCCCGACGCAGGACGCGGTCCTGTTCGCGATCACCGTGGTCGTCATCACGTGCCCGGACGCGCTCGGGCTCGCGACCCCTACTGCGATCATGGTCGGTACCGGGCTGGGAGCGAAGCGGGGCGTCCTGTTCAAGAACGCGCTCGCGCTCGAGACCGCGGCTCGCATCGAGGTCGTCGTCATGGACAAGACCGGCACGCTCACGAAGGGCGAGCCGGAGGTGACCGACGTCGTCGCCGACGGCATCGACGAGTGGGAGCTGCTCGCCCTGGCGGCGGCCGTCGAGCGCGAGTCCGAGCACCCGCTCGCCGACGCCATCGTCCGCGATGCGGATGCGAAGAGTGCACGACGCGTGCCCGTCGAGTCGTTCGAGAGCGTGCCGGGACACGGCGCCTTCGCGAACGTCGACGGTCGCAGCGTCGCGGTCGGCAACCTCCGGCTCATGGAGCAGCAGAAGATCGAGCTCGGCCCGCTCGGGGAGCGCCGCGCCGAGCTCGCCGACGGCGGCCGCACCAGCGTGCTCGTCGGCGTCGACGGCCGCGCCGCGGGCGTGATCGGCATCGCCGACGCGCCCCGTCCGACCGCGGCGCAGGCCGTGGCAGCCCTGCACGACGCGGGAGTGCAAGTCGTGATGCTCACGGGCGACAACGAGGCCACGGCGCGCCGCATCGGGGAACAGCTGGGCATCGACACCGTGATCGCCGAGGTCCTCCCCGGCGACAAGTCGGCGAAGGTCCGCGAGCTCCAGGAGGAGGGGCGCAAGGTCGCGATGGTCGGCGACGGCGTCAACGACGCGCCGGCCCTGGCGCAGGCCGATCTCGGCGTCGCCATCGGCGCCGGGACGGACGTTGCGATCGAGACCGCCGACGTCGTGCTCATGCGATCGGACCCTCTCGACGTCGCGACCGTGCTCACGATCGGTCGGGGCACGCTCCGCAAGATGCGTCAGAACCTCGGATGGGCGATCGGCTACAACGCGATCGCGTTGCCCATCGCCGCCGGGGTCTTCGAGCCCGCCTTCGGGCTCGTGCTCCGCCCCGAGATCGCCGCGCTCTCGATGTCGGGCTCGAGCTTCATCGTCGCTGTGAACGCAGTGATGCTCAAGCGCCTTCATCTGCCGGCGCCGCCACCGGTTGGCGATGAAGCGCAGAAACGCGCGCATGAACCACTCGCCGTGACAACGCCGTAATACGGTTGAGGCGTCATGGCACGTCAATCCAGTCTGAACGCGACCCGGAGTGACTGGGCCGCGTTCGCGCGCTGGTGCGTCGGGCGCGGTGAGACCGCCATCCCGGCCGCTCCGGCGTCGGTCGTCGACTACATCGAGGACCTCGTCGCCGGCAACGAGGGCGCGACCGTGCCGCGGAGTGTTGCGGCCATCCGTGATTGGCACCGGGCGTCGGGGCTCGCGACACCCACCGACGACGAACGCGTGCGCCTCGCGCTCACGCGTGCGCAGTGGCACCAACGGCGGGCACCGGGACACACGGTGCCGCTCGACGCGTCCGAGCTCGCATCGATCCTCGCCGCCATCCCGGTCAACCTGGTGGGAGTGCGCGATCGCGCCCTGCTGCTCGTCGGATACGTCGCGGGTCTCCGCCCCTCGGAGCTCGTGTCGCTCGACGTGTCGGATCTGACGGTCGTCGACGAAGGGTTGGCCGTCAGCTTGATTCGCGGCCGCCTCGTGATCCCCTACGGCGTCGAGCCCGACTTGTGCCCGGTGCTCGCGTGGCAGGACTGGGAGGCTGCGGCCGGTCTGACGGCCGGGCCGGCCTTCCGTTCGGTCGACCGCGACGGGCGACTGGGTCTGACGCGCCTCGGCGAGAAGGCGATCACCCGCATGGTGCAGCGCGCCGCCGAGCGCGCCGGGCTGGACGAGTCGCGCTATTCAGCCCTGTCGTTGCGGCTCGGCATGCTGGCGTCGGCGCGCCCGGGCTGAGGCGTCAAGGGCTCCGCGGAAGACCACTCCACGCGACGACCGCGCCGGCGGCGTCGACCAGCTTGCGGGTCAGGGACGTGTCGACGGGGACGTCGACGATCGTCACGCCGGGCTCGCTCACGGCGCCGCGGAGCTGCTCGAGGTGTTCCTCGGCCCGGCGGACAGGCCCGCTCGCGCCCCACACGTCGATCGCGAGCGCCGTTCCGAGCTCGGTCGCGAGCTCGAGCACTCCGAGCGTGGTCGGATCGAGTGGCTCGGTGGTCACGGCGATCGCGGGGATGCCGCGCAGCGCCGCCGCCAGGGCGAGCGCGGCGGCGATGCCGGGGGTCGCGATCGCGGGGACGACGACCGATCCGGGTGCCGTGGTCGGGAACGTACGCGCCACCCAGAGCCCGGCGAGACCGGGCTCGGCGACGACGACCCCGCCGGTGGGGGAGGCGGCGCGCACGTCGGCGACCGCGCGGGCAGGATGCAGCGGGACACGGTCGTCCGTGTATCCCGGTTGGGCGACCGCCGACAGGCGGGCGTAGAGCGCGTTGGACGGGATCGGTTCGCTGCTCGGTGTTGCCCGGTCGGCGAGGCGTCCGAGCGCGGTCGGACGGATGTCCACGAAGGGCGCGAGAGCGAAGCGCTCTTCGGGGGACTCGGCGAGGTCCGTTCCGGTGGCGACGATGGCGTCGTAGCTCGCGAAGTCGAGCAGCTCGAAGTCGCGTCCCTGGAGCCCGCACGTCCCCATGTGGTGAGGGCTGTCCCACGGGAGCACGCCCTTGGCGCCCCACGTGTTCGCGACCGGGACGTTGGCGGCGGCCGCGAATGCGCGGAGCCGGTCGATGCTCCGGGTGCCGACGACGCCGGGCCCGGCGAGCACGACGAGACGCCCGTCCGGGAGCGAGGGGCTCTCGCCGTCAGGGTCCTGGTCGGGATCGAGCCCGAGCGCGTACCCCATCGCCGCCGGAACCTCGACGCGATCGAACTCGTCGGCGATCGATCCGACGTCCCTTCCCGCTGCCCCGGCTCGCAGCAAGATGCCGACCGTGTCCACGCGGTCATCGTCTCACGGTGGCAGCGCGGCCCGGCGATACAGTCGCAGCCCCATGGCGGAGCGCAACCTCTATCTCCACGAAGTGATCGACATCGTCGGCGAGGGCGCGATGCGCTACATGGAGCACACGGTCGGGTTCAACGCCGATGCCGCCGCCGACCGAGGCCTCGAGCTCGTCGGGACCTGGTACACGATGGGCTCGACCGGGCGCTGGCCCCAAGTCGTCAACATGTGGGAGTGCGTCGACGGGTGGTCGGGGTGGCGGCGCCTCATGGAGGCCACGAACCTCCGCCGCACGAGGAACCCCGAGCTCGTCGAGTGGTGGCAGGAGGCGCTCAAGGCACGCAGCGGCGGGTTCGACCGCCTGCTCGGTGCCGCGCCCGGCTGCCCGTCGCTGGCCGACCTGCGCGCCGGCGCCGTGAGCGGCTCGGTGTTCGTGCACGAGATCTCCGAGGTCCAGCCGGGCGCCGCGCTCGACTACCTCGCGTTGGTGCGCGACCTCAGGGCACCGCTTCTCGCCGACTACGGCCACACGCTCGTCGGGCTGTACGAGGTGCTGATGAACGACGTCGAGGTCGTGACCGTGTGGGCGACCGACCCTGCCGGGCACGAATCGCTCATGCGTACCGCGGACGAGGGCAGCGACGAGCGCATCGCGCGCTGGAACGGTCGCGCCCGCGACGCCGGTCGAGCACGCTGGCGAGAGGAGCTCATGACGCCGCACCCTGACACCCCGTTGTCGCGGGGCGACTCGCTGTGAGCCCGGCGCCGGCGTCCGGCCCGCTCGTAGGCCTGCGCGTCGTCGAGAGCTCGCTGCTCGGCCCGGGCGAGCTCACCTCGTTCCTGGCCGACCTGGGCGCCGACGTGGTCAAGGTCGAGCCGCCGCAGGGTGATTACGTGCGCGAGATGACGTGGCCGATCGTCGAGGGCGAGTCGCTCATGCACCTCCACATCCACCGGGGGAAGCGCAGCGTCACGCTCGATCTGCGCAACCCCGACGCGGTCGAGGTGTACAAGGACCTCGTCCGGGGCGCCGACGCCGTCGTCGAGGCGATGCGGCCGGGCGCCCTCGAGCGGCGCGGGCTCGGATACGAGCAGCTCAAGGAGGTGAACAAGCAGATCGTGTTCTGCACCCTTTCGGGCTACGGCATGACCGGTCCGTACCGCGATCTCCCCGCGCACGGGATCGCCTTCGACACCTGGGCGGGCGTCGTGTCACCTGCCTACGACGACGACGGCACGTGCTACATGCCCGAGCATCCTTCGATCGGGATCCACGCCGGCCCGCTCCTCGGCGCGTTCTCGCTGCTCGCCGGGGTCACGAGAGCGCGCGCGACGGGGGAGGGATGCCAGATCGAAGTCGCGCAGTCCGACGCCGCTGCGTACATGGACTGGTACCGCATCGAGACGTGGAAGGCGTACGAGCGACCCGAGTCCGAGGTGACGGGCAACCCGAGCGACAACTACGAGCGCCGCGCCCCCGGCACGGCGGGGATGCGCGAAGGCGTCCGCTACCAGATGTACGAGGCCGCGGACGGCCATGTGCTGTTCATGGCGTCCGAGCAGGCGTTCTGGAAGAACTTCTGCGAAGGGGTCGGGCGCATCGACCTCTATGAGCGGTGGCCGGGTAAGCCGTACGCCGACCACGCCCGCAATAACCGCGAGCTGCAGCACGAGCTTCGAGAGATCTTCAAGACGAAGACGGCGGCCGAGTGGATCGCCTTCGGCAACGAAGTCAACACACCGATCGCGCCCGTGAACTCGTCGCGGTCCATCGCCGACGATCCCCAGTTCCGGGACCGGTTCCCGTGGATCCCGGCGTCCCGGCTCGGCGCCGACGAGATACCCCTGCCCGTTCACGTCCTCGGTGAGGAGCTCCCGGAGCCAACGCGGGCGCCCAAGGTCGGAGAGCACACCGACGAGGTCCTGGCCGACGTGCTCGGCTACGAAGCGAGCCACATCGCCGCGCTCCGCGACTCGGGCGCACTGGGATGACGGCACCGGACCGCTGGCCCGCGTCCCTCCGTGTCGGCGCGCTTCGGGTTGTCCGCGCGAGTGCCAACTTCGACGCGACGATCGCGTTCTACCGGGATCTCGTCGGCCTCCGCGTCGTCGACGAGTTTCGTGGCAGCTACGGGGAGGACGGCACGATCTTCGGCCTCCCCGGCACGGAAACGCACCTCGAGATCGTTCGCGTGCAGCCACCGGGACCGGTCGTCGACGCGTTCGACCAACTCGTCTTCTACCTGCCCGACCAGGCTGCAGTCGACGAAGCGACGGCGAAGTTGGTCGCCGGCGGCGTCCGTCCGGAACCCGACCAGCATCCCTACTGGCGGGACAACGGGGGGACCACTTTTCGCGACCCCGACGGGCGCGGTGTCATCTACGTCTCCTGGGTGTACGG
>DASYFC010000034.1:0-28178 GCA_036498645.1 Acidimicrobiia bacterium
CGCCGCGTCCGCGAACGCCGCCGGCGACTTTGCGCCCGAGGGCTCGTTCACCATGTCGCGGGCCCACGTGACAGCAGCCGACACCGTCGCGCCACGGTCGAGCGCGGCCTCGACACGTGCGTTCGCCCGGCCGACGACCACTACCTTCGACAATCGGGTCGCGTCGCCGTCGCCCTTGTACTTGAGGAACTGGTACGAACCGAGCACGAACCCCTCGGCGAGCGCCTGCGCGGCGGCGGCGCGTTCGATCCCGGCCGCGTCGGCGAGGTCGACCAGCGTCGTCGCCACCGACGGTGCCTTCGTCGCCCTGCGGGAGACGGCGGCGGCGGCGCGCCGGATGCCGTCCACGGTGACCTCGTCGAACGCGCCCACGCCGACGAGCATCGCGGCGGCGGCGCGGAGGCGACCGCGGGTCGGCACCGCCAGCGTCTGGCCCGGCTTGCCGTCGAAGTCGGCCTCCGCCATGAAGGCAGCGAGCTCGCCGTCGAGGGCGGCGTCGACCGCCGACGCCCCCGGCCCGAGCGCGCGGCCGGCGCCGACGGGTACGGCGAGCAGATCGGCCTGGACGCGGTCGACCGGCGAAGGGGACAGGGTGAACGTGAGCGACACGGGCGCCTCCTGGTCGGGTGTTCAGCTCCGGCCGTCGGTGCGGACGGGGCGAAAGCCGTGCTCCTGCCAGCGTGCCAGCGTGTAGACGAGGTCGGCGAGTCGGTTCAGGTACGGCACGACCTGACTGTCGTCGAGCCAACCGGCGTCGCGGGCGCCGACCGCCTGCCGCTCGGCGCGTCGAACGACCGCCCGGGCCAGGTCGAGGGCGGCGGCGAGCTCGTTCTCGCCCGGCAGCACGAACTCCTGGGGCGGATCGAAGCGGGCCGTCACGTCGTCGATGACCGGCTCGAGGGCGGCGACCATCTCGGGCGTCACCCGCGACACGCCGGGCTCGAGCCGGTCGCGCTTCCCCGGCTCGGTCGCCAGCTCGGCTCCGGCGACGAACAGCTCGCGCTGGAGTCGGAGCAGCAGCTCGTAGAGGTCCGTCCCCCGTTCCGTCAGGGCGCGGGCGAAGCCGAGCGCGGAGACTGCCTCGTCGACGTCGCCGTACGCCGCCGGGCCGGGCGCGTCCTTTCCGATTCGCCCGCCGTGGAACAGCCCCGTAGTCCCATCGTCACCCTTGCGCGTGTACACCTTCCGCGGCGCGTGGGTCATGCGCCGAAGCGTAGAGGACTCCCACAAGTACGCTGTCGGGCGATGTCCGTCGCCCCCCAGCGGCCGGCACCGACGCCCGGAGCCGAGGCGCCGGAGACCGGGCGCCGGCCTTCGCTCGTCCGCAGCTTCCTGCGCGAGGCGCGCCCGAAGCAGTGGGTGAAGAACGTGCTGGTGTTCGCGGCGCCCGGCGCGGCGGGGGTGCTCACCGAGCCCGACCAGATCGGGCGCACTTTGATCGCGTTCGCCGCCTTCTGCCTGGCCGCCAGCGGCACGTACTTCCTGAACGATGCCATGGACGCGGAGGCGGATCGCCAGCATCCGAAGAAGCGGCACCGTCCGGTCGCGGCGGGGCTGATCTCGACCGCACAGGCCAAGGTCACGGCGGTCGTGCTGATCGTGCTCGCGCTGGCCATCTCGGCGCCGCTCAACGGCGGCCGGCTGGTCGTCGTGGTCGCCGCGTACGTGGTGGTCACGGTGTCCTACACGCTGTGGCTCAAGCACGAGCCCGTCCTCGACCTCGGCTGCGTCGCCGCCGGCTTCGGGCTCCGGGCCATCGCCGGCGCCTACGCGACGAACGTGCCGCTGTCGAACTTCTTCCTCATCGTGGTCGGCGCGGGGTCGCTGTTCATCGTCGCCGGGAAGCGTCACGCCGAGCTGACCGAGTTGGGCGAGTCGTCGGCCGGACATCGGCAGACCCTCGGCGAGTACTCCGACTCGTTCCTCAACTACGTGCGCGCGGTCACGTCGGGCGTGGCGATCACCGGGTACGCACTGTGGGCGTTCGAGCGTGCCGCCGAGGTGGGCAACACCTTCTGGTTCCGCCTCTCGATCGTCCCGTTCGTGCTCGCCATCCTCCGGTACGCGCTCACTGTCGAACAGGGAGGCGGCGGCGCGCCTGAAGAGGTCGTGCTGCGCGACCGCATGCTCCAGCTGCTCGGCTTGGTCTGGCTGGCGACCTTCGCCATCGGAGTCCATGCCGGTTGAGCCCGTGACACCTGAGCCCCGACGGCTGCTGACGGGATGGGGGCGCACCGCGCCCACGGCCGCCGACGTCATCGCGCCCGACACGGTCGAGGACGTCGAGGACGTCCTCGAGCACCCGGGACGGCGCGGCGCGATCGCCCGCGGCCTCGGACGCAGCTACGGAGACGCGGCCCAGAACGCGGGCGGCTCCGTGATCGACGCCACCACGCTCGACCGTGTGCTCGACCTCGATCTCGACCGGGGCGTGATCCGCGTCGAGGCGGGCGCGAGTCTCGACGCGCTGCTGCGCCTGCTCGTGCCCCGGGGATGGTTCGTCCCCGTCACGCCCGGGACCCGGTACGTCACCGTGGGCGGGGCCCTGGCGGCCGACATCCACGGCAAGAACCATCATGTCGACGGCAGCTTCGCCAACCACGTGGAGCGCATCACGCTGCGCACGCCGAAGGGCGTGCACGACATCGGGCCCGACGACGACCCCGAGCTGTTCTGGACCACCGCCGGCGGCATGGGGCTCACCGGCGTCGTCACCGAGGCGACGTTCCGCCTGATCCCGGTCGAGACCGCGTACGTCACCGTCGACACCGAGCGGGCCACCGACCTCGACGACGCCATGGCCCGGTTCCGCAGCGGCGACGACGCGTACCGGTACTCGGTCGCGTGGATCGACTGCCTGTCCAGCGGAACGGCGCTGGGCCGGTCGGTGCTGCTGCGCGGCGAGCACACCCCGCTCGACCGGCTGCCGCCGCGGCAGCGCAGCACCGCCCGCCAGTACGACCCGCACACCCGACTCGCCGCGCCGGCGTGGGTACCGAGCGGTCTCGTGAACCGGTTGACGATGCGCGCGTTCAACGAGGCGTGGTTCCGCCACTACCCCACTGAGAAGCGCGGCCACATCGAATCCATCCGGTCCTTCTTCCACCCGCTCGACGGGGTGCGCGACTGGAACCGCATGTACGGGAGCCGCGGCTTCGTGCAGTACCAGTACGTCGTGCCCGACCACGAGCACGAGACGGTTCGCCGCACGCTCGAGAAGCTGAGCGGCGCACACTGCGCGTCGTTCCTCGCCGTGCTCAAGCGGTTCGGGCCCGGCAATCCCGGTCCGTTGTCGTTCCCCACGCCCGGCTGGACGCTCGCGCTCGACATCCCGGCCGGCGCGCGTGGCTTGGCGCCGCTCCTCGACGAGCTCGACCGCCTCGTCGCCGACGCCGGCGGGCGCGTCTACTTCGCCAAGGACTCACGGGTGCGTCCCGACCTCGTCCCGCTCATGTACCCGCACTTGGACCGACTGCGCGAGGTCAAGGCGCGCGTCGACCCGTCGAACGTCCTCCAGTCCGACCTCGCCCGCCGCATCGGGCTGTTGTGACGCAGGCGTGAAGGACTCCCTCGGCTCGGTCCAATCCGTGCTCGTCCTCGGGGGCGGCTCGGAGATCGCACTGGCCACGGTGCGTGAGCTCGTGGCGCGGCGGGCGACGACGGTGGTGCTCGCGGCGCGCCGGCCCGACGCCCTCGACGCCGAGGTGAAGGAGCTCCGCGAGCTCGCCGGCGGGCGTCCGAACGTGACGATCGAGGCGGTGCCGTTCGACGGCGATGCGCTCGACACGCACGACGCGTTCGTCGACGGAGTCTTCGACCGGTTCGGCGACTTCGACGTCGTGCTGATCGCGTTCGGTGTGCTCGGCGAGCAGAGCCGAGCCGAGCGGGACGGCGCGGCCGCGGTCGAGATCGCGCGCGTGAACTACCTCGACCCCGTCGGCGTCGCCGTCCCGGTGGCGAACCGGCTCCGGGCCCAGGGTCACGGGACCATCGTCGTGCTGTCGTCGGTCGCCGGAGAGAGGGCCCGCCGTTCGAACTTCGTGTACGGGTCGACAAAGGCCGGCCTCGACGCCTTCTTCCAGGGTCTCGGCGACGCGCTCGTCGGCACCGGTGCGTCGGTGATGATCGTCCGGCCGGGCTTCGTGCACACGAGGATGACCGAGGGTCTCGATCCCGCGCCGCTGGCCACGACGCCGGAGGCGGTGGCGGAGGCGATCGTCCGGGGCCTAGAGCGCGGCTCCGAGATCGTGTGGGTCCCACCGGCGCTGCGCTGGGTGATGACGGTCCTGCGCCACGTCCCCCGGCCGCTGTTCCGCAAGCTCCCGCTCTGACGATGGACGAGCCGCCGCCCCGCGGCGAGCGCGTCATCGCGGCGTTCGACTTCGACAAGACGATCTCGACGCGCGACAACGTCGTGCCGTTCCTCCGAGCCGTGGTCGGACGGGCACGGCTGACCCGGGCGTTGCTCGCGATCAGCCCGCGCCTCGTCCGGGCGGCGCTGGACGACGAACGGCGGGACGCGGCGAAGGTCGCGCTGGTTCGGCACACGCTGACGGGCCACGATGCCGCCCGCGTCAGCGCGGTGGCGGCCGAGTTCGCCGAGGAGGTCGTCGCCCGCCACCTGCGTCCGGACGTGGTCGAACGGGTCACCTGGCACCGGAACCAGGGGCACGAGCTCGTGATCGTGTCGGCGTCCTTCAAGAGCTACCTCGACCCGATCGCAGCTTGGCTCGGGGTCGCCGCCGTGCTCGCAACCGAGCTCGCCGTCGGCGACGACGGGCGGCTGACGGGCGAGCTCGTCCGACCCAACGTGCGCGGCGCCGAGAAGGTGCGACGCCTGGACGAATGGCTCGGAGCCGGGCCGGCATTCGTGTGGGCCTACGGCGACAGCTCCGGCGATCGCGATCTCCTGGCCCGCGCCGACCAGGGGGTCATGGTCGGCGAACGCCGGGGACGCGCCTGATCGCGAGCGCGCGCTACCAGGAGAACTTCACGTAGTCGCGCGTGGCCGGGAGATAGTTGTAGAAGGCGTCGCCGGGACACTCCGTCTGATACGTATCCCGATGGCCGAGAATGTGCGCGTAGTCCACGTCGAACGGGTTCACGCCGTGGACCTTGAACTTCCACCGGATGAGATCCTGCAGTGTGCCGAGGGCGGCGTCCGACGGGCGGACAGAGCTGAACGTTCCCAAGACCGCGATCCCGGTGGTCCCGGTGTTCCAGTCGAGGGCGTGCGCACCGATGACGGGCTGATCGATGCCACCCAAACGGCCTTCGAACGCCACGCCGTAGTTGTCGATGAGGAAGTTGTACGCGATGTCGCAGTAACCCAACGACTGCACGTGGTACGCCCAGATCCCGCGGAGCAGCCCGACGCTGTCGCCGGGGCCGTAGTCGTTGCTGTTGACCGTGTGATGGACGATCGCGTTGGCGACGTACGCGTACTCCGGTCCGCCCGGGCAGGCGTCCCAGTTCCACCCGAGGTCCGGCGCCCAACTCGACCGAGGGACGATCGCGTTCGGGATCGTCGACGAGCCAGGGCCGTCCTTGGTCGGCGCGCAGGCGATCCCGACCGCGACCACCACGACGACGAGCACCGAGAGCAGCCGACGTCGGCGCACGATGAACGCCACCACGATGCTCGCGAGCGCGGCTGTCGCAAGACCCTGGCCGAGGCCGAAGCCCTCGAGGGGCTGGGTCGTCGTGGTCGTGGTCGTGCTCGAGGCGGGTACGCCACCCGAGCCTCCGCCGGCCGACGCGGGTGGCGCGCTCGGCGGCGGCGCAGGCGGCGTCGTGGGGGTCGGGCTCGTCGACTCGACGTTCGTGCCGGGCCTCGTGCCGGTGGTCGAGTCGATGACGTGGAGCGTGACGTCCTGGGCCGATCCGGTTTCGAGCCGCACCCGCACGCCGGTGACGTTCTTGCCCACCCAGACGGGCTCGGTCACGTTCTTCGTCTGGGGGGTGGCACCACCCGCCTTCGCGTCCCCGGTGCCGGGGTCGGGCCCGTTGTCGAACGTCCCGCTGTCGGCCGCCTTCAGCCATTTCCCGTCCGCGTTCCGGAACTCGAACGTGTACTGCGCCGACGAGTCGCCGTTCCATTGGACCGCGACGAGGTTGGCGTGGGTGCCGACCTGTCCTTCCCAACCGGCGTCGACCTGGCCCGCGCCCGCCGTCAGATCGACGCGATCGACCTTCGGCTTCGGCATCGCGGGCGAGCCGCCCCCCTGCTGCCCGAACGCGGCCGCGGCGAGCACGACCACCGATGCGGCCGCGACCGCCAAACCGGCGGCGAGCTTCGTGCGACGTGAACGGATGCGGATCCGCCGCGTCCGTCGGGTTCTGCGGTCCATCGATCAGCTCCGGAGAAAAGGGGCAAAGATGTGGAGATTGGGGACAGTGGGGGCAGTGTGGCAGATCTGCCACTCTCGGTGGGTGATCGTCACTCAGAGCGACAGGCTGAAGGAGAATTTCCCGGAACGTCGCGCTTCTCGGCGTTTGCGTAGCCTCTGCGATCGTGGACAAGCGGCGGCGGCTGAGCGCCTGGCTCCGGGGTGACGGCATCGAGATCGGCGCCCTGCACGTTCCTCTGGGGATCCACCGGGAGGCGCGGGTCCGCTACGTCGACCGGCTGACGGTCGAGGAGCAACGCCGGCAGTACCCGGAGCTGGCCGACGTCCAGCTGGCCCCCGTCGACGTGATCGGGAGCGCCGAAGACCTGAGTGCGTTCGACGACTGCTCCGTCGATTTCGTGATCGCCAACCACCTGCTCGAGCACCTCGAGGACCCGATCGCGGGGTTGCTCGAGTTCGCACGCGTCCTCAAGCCGGGCGGGGTCGTGTACCTGGGGCTCCCGGATCAGCGCCGGACCTTCGACCGCGAGCGTGAGCTGACGAGCGTTGAGCACCTGCTGCGTGACCACGAGGACGGGGCCGTCGCCAGCCGGCGCGACCATTACGTCGACTGGGCGCGCCATGTCGCCCATGTTCGGCCCGGCGACCTCGACAGCTACGTCGAGAGCACGATGTCCGAGGCGTACAGCATCCACTTCCACTGCTGGCAGCCGGACACGTTCCTCGACTTCTTCGTCAAGGTCCGCGAGAAGTTCGACCTCGACTTCGAGGTCGAAGCCTTCGCGCCCCCCGAGGACGAGGACGACGTCGAGTTCATCATCATCCTCGCCAAAGGCCGGAACAACGGCGTCCGCCTGCCGCCGGGCCCGCCACCGTCTCAGCTCCGGGACGCGGTGCTGCACAGCCGGCTCGGTCCTCCGCTCCAGGCACTCCGACGCGCGACGAAGCGATCGCGAAACTGACAGGCAAGTCGCGGGAGACGCTCCGGTAGCCTGTCCCCGATGTCCGATTTCCTGGCGGCGCTACGTGATCGCGTCCTGATCTTCGATGGCGCCTTCGGGACGTGGGTGCAGGACCAGGACCTCGGTCCCGACGACTTCGGCGGCCCCGACCTCGAGGGCTGCAACGAGCACGTCGTGCTCACCCGCCCCGACGTCATCGCCGAGATGCACCGCGAGTTCTTCGAAGTCGGTGTCGACGCGGTCGAGACGGCCACATTCGGGTCGTTCCCCGTCGTCCTGTCCGAATACGGCATCCCCGAGAAGACGTTCGAGCTCAACGAGGCCGCCGCCCGCATCGCCAAGGAGGTCGCGTCCGGCTTCGCCACGCCGGACCGCCCCCGCTGGGTGGTCGGCTCCATCGGTCCCGGCACGAAGCTCCCGTCGCTGGGAGCGATCTCCTTCGCCGAGCTACGCGACGGCTACGAGACGCAGATCGAGGGCCTGCTCGCAGGCGGCGTCGACGTCCTCCTCGTCGAGACCGTGTACGACCTGCTCCAGGGCAAGGCCGCCATCGTGGCGGCCCGGCGGGCGATGGCAAGGGCGGGCCGCGAGGTCCCGCTGATGGTGCAGGTGACGGTGGAGCTGACCGGCCGCATGCTGGTCGGCACCGAGATCGGCGCCGCGCTCACCACGCTCGAGGCGCTCAAGCCCGACGTGATCGGCCTCAACTGCGCGACGGGCCCGGGCGAGATGACCGAGCACCTCCGGCACCTGTCGCAGCACGCGCGCACGTTCCTCTCGGCGTTGCCGAACGCGGGCCTCCCGTCGGTGGTCGACGGGCGCACGCACTACGACCTCACACCCGACGAGCTCGCCGAAGCGCACGACCGGTTCACGAGCGAGCTCGGCGTCAACATCGTGGGCGGGTGTTGCGGCACGACGCCCGAGCACCTGCGCCGCGTCGTCGAGACCATCGGGAACCGCGCCCCGCTCGAGCGCCACCCGGTGTACGAGCCCGGGTGCGCGTCGATCTACAGCCACGTGCCCTTCCACCAGGAGACGTCGTTCCTCGTCGTCGGCGAGCGCACCAACACGAACGGCTCGAAGAAGTTCCGCGAGTCGATGCTCGAGGAGGACTGGGAGACGTGCGTGCAGATGGCACGCGAGCAGGTCAAGGAGGGCTCGCACGTGCTCGACGTCTGCGTCGACTACGTCGGGCGCGACGGAACCGCCGATATGGACGAGATCGCGTCGCGCTTCGCCACGCAGGCGTCTATCCCGCTGGTGTTCGACTCGACCGAGCCGCAAGTGCTGGAGGGCGGCCTCCAGCACTTCGGGGGCAAGGCGATCCTCAACTCGGCCAACCTCGAAGATGGCGACGGCGAAGGCAAGCGCCTCGACCGGGTGTTCAAGCTCGCCCGCGAGTACGGCGCCGCCGTCGTCTGCATGACGATCGACGAGGAGGGCCAGGCCCGCACGACCGACTGGAAGTTCCGCGTCGCCAAGAGGATCTACGACATCGCGACCGAGCGGTACGGCATCGAGCCCGCCGACCTGATCTTCGACTGCCTCACGTTCCCCCTCTCCACCGGCCAGGACGACCTCCGCCGTGACGGCATCGAGACGATGGACGCCATCAAGCGGGTGAAGGCGGAGTTGCGGGGCGCGTCCACCATCCTCGGTGTCTCGAACGTGAGCTTCGGCCTCAAGCCCGCCGCCCGTCACGTGCTGAACAGCGTGTTCCTGCACGAGTGCGTCGAGATCGGCCTCGACGCCGCCATCGTCCACGCGGCCCGCATCATGCCGATGCACAAGATCGACGACCGCATCCGGGACGTCGCGCTCGACCTCGTCTACGACCGCCGCCGCAACGGCTACGACCCGCTGACCGAGTTCATGGCGCTGTTCGAGGGCGTCGAGGCGAGCGCGGTCGAGCAGGAGGACCGGTCGGGCTGGCCGGTCGAGGAGCGCCTCAAGCACCGCATCATCGACGGCGACCGGGACGGCATCGAGGCGGACCTCGACGAGTCGCTCACCACCCGTCCGGCCCTGTCGGTCATCAACGACGTGCTGCTCGACGGCATGAAGGTCGTCGGCGACCTCTTCGCGTCGGGCGACATGCAGCTCCCGTTCGTGCTCCAGAGCGCGGAGACGATGAAGACGGCGGTCGCGTTCCTCGAGCCGCACATGGAGAAGGCCGACTCCGGTGGAAAGGGCCGGGTGGTGATCGGCACGGTGAAGGGTGACGTACACGACATCGGAAAGAACCTGGTCGACATCATCCTCACCAACAACGGCTACGAGGTCGTCAACCTCGGGACCAAGGTGCCGCTCACCGAGTTCGTCGACAAGGCGACGGAGGTCGAAGCCGACGCCATCGGCATGAGCGGGCTGCTCGTGAAGAGCACAATCATCATGCGCGAGAACCTCGAGGAGCTGAACGACCGCGGCCTCGACCGCATCCCCGTGTTGCTGGGCGGCGCCGCGCTCACCCGCAACTACGTCGAGCGCGACCTGCGCGAGGTCTACAAGGGCCGCGTCTTCTACGGGAAGGACGCCTTCGAGGGGCTGCGGACGATGGACACGCTCATCGACGGCAAGCGCAGCGGGCAGCTCGATCCCGACTTCGGGCGGGCCCTCGAGGGGCGGGCGTTGCCACCCCGCAAGTCGCAGCGCGCTGCCGAGGAAGCGGCCGATGTCCCGGCACGCTCCGACGTCGCCACCGACGTTCCGGTGTTCGAGCCCCCGTTCCTGGGCGCACGCGTCGCCAAGGGCATCTCGATCGACGACATCGCCTCGTACCTGAACGAGACGGCGCTGTTCCGCAACCAGTGGCAGTTCCGCCCCGAGAAGCGCGACGGGCGGTCAGCCGAGACCGACGCCGAGTTCAAGGACCGGATCCGGGCCGTCCTGCGCGATCAGCTCGACCGGGCGAAGGCGGAAGGGCTGCTCGTCCCCGCCGTCGCGTGGGGGTACTTCCCGGTGAACTCCTACGGAGACGACCTCGTGGTGTGGTCCGACGACGACCGCACCACCGAGCGCCTGCGGTTCAACTTCCCGCGCCAGCAGAAGGACCGGTACCTCTGCATCTCCGACTTCTTCCGCCCCGCCGACTCGGGCGACAAGGACTACGCCGGCTTCCACGTCGTCACGATCGGCGACGCGGCCAGTCAGCGCGAGCAGGAGCTGTTCGCCGCCGACAAGTACCAGGACTATCTCCTCCTGCACGGGCTGTCGGTCGAGATGGCCGAGGCGCTGGCCGAGCTGTGGCACCGCCGCATCCGCGAGGAGTGGGGCTTCGCCGACGAGGACGGCCCGACGTTGGCGGGGCTCTTCCGCCAGCAGTACCGCGGGTCGCGGTACTCGTGGGGCTACCCGGCGTGCCCCGACCTCGAGGATCAGACCAAGGTGGCGGAGCTGCTCGACATCGAACGCATCGGCGTGACGCTCACCGAGGAGTTCCACCTCGTGCCCGAGCAGAGCACGTCGGCGATCATCGTCCCCCATCCCGAGGCCAAGTACTTCATCGCCTGAGCACGCGCGCGTCGCGGCGTGGGGTCGGGCGACTCAGCCGCCGGGCGATCGGTCGACGCGGTAGGCGATCAATGGTCCGCTCCCGTCATCGACTCGGTCGGTCTCGACGAGGCACGAATCCCCGAGAGGCTGCGCGCTGACGATCGTGCGGACGCCGAGCCGGGCGAGACGCGGATCGCACGGGTCGACCGTGACGTGCACGGTGTCGCCGGCGCCGTAGATCTGGGGGGCGCTACCGGGAGCGCCCGGGTCCCACACCGCGTTGTTGTAGCTGTCCCACGCTCGCCGCGACGTGTCCGAGGGGTCGAGGACGTGCCACGCCTTCACGTTGGGGTACGGGTTCACGCCGGAGGCGAGCGCGACGCCGGACACAGTCAGTCCACCTCGGGTGTTGATGTTCCCGTCCCAGAACTCGAGCACGGATCCCGTGCCGGGACGAGCGCGCAGCTCACGACCGAGACGCGCCGCCGGGCTGTTCAACAATGCGGCGAGCCCGTGCTGGAGCGGGTTGATCGTCGCTGCACTCACGGCAAACAAGACGACGAGAACCCAGAGCCCAACGAGCTTCCCTCGCAGCGCGAGCGCGATGCCGGCCGTGCTGACGGCGGCGAGAGCGAGGACCTGCCAGCGCGCCGCGTGCTCGCCGTCGATGGTGAGGTGCAGCCCGGCCCACAGCGTCGGTATCGCGAACGCGACGGTGCCGGCGACAACCGCGCCGTACCGCCCGGGCGCCGATCTGCGCCGCTGCTCCTCGAAGTACAGACCGAGGGCGAGCGCGCTGGCGATGGCGAACGTGAGGAGCATTCGGTCGGGACGGACGCGATCGAACTGGACGATCCGGCCCACGCCCTCCGGGATGGGCAGGAAGTACCAGGCGAGCAGCAGCCAGGAGACCGCGAGGACGGCGACGAGCGGCAGCCGGCGGCGCCACGGCTTGAACGGGTTCCGGCCGCGGGTCGCCAGGACGGCGGCGGTGACGGCGGGAATCGTGAACAGGCTTGCGGAGGCCTCCGACTGGTTGATGCCGTTGACCATGACGACGACGGCGGTACGCGTGGACTCGATCAGGTCGAACGGCGCGCTGAAGAGGACGGCGATGCCGCCCGTCCCTCCTCCGTTCCTCCGGCGACCCGGGTAGACGGAGTTCGACAGTGCGTCGAGCCCATCGCGATGCGCGAGAAAGAACGCGAGGAGGAGCGCGCCTCCGACGGCGCAGGTGACGCCGAGCACGGCGGCCAGGCGAAGCCACCACTCCCGGCGCCGTTCCGGTGACGGAAACGAAGGAGCGATCGCGGCGACGACCGCGGCCCCGACGAGCAACACCGTCGGCAACAACGCGCTGGGGTAGAACGCCACGACGGTGCACGCGGTGAGCCACCCCGCGGCCACGGCCAACCCGATCCGCGAGTACGGAGATCGCGCTCGAGCTGCGGCGAGGAACGCGGCGCCGGCCAGCGTGCCGTATCCGATCGTCGCCGTCCACGGGCCGGTCCACCACTGCACGAACGGGCTCAACGCCACGATCAGCGATATCAGGGCCGCCGTCAGCGCGCGGACGCCGAGTTGCAGCGCGAGCGCGTAGACGCCGAGGGCCGGAAACGCGAGGAACGCGAGCCACCAGTCGAACGCGAAGGCCCGCTCGATGCCGAACACGTGGTACGGGAGCACGTGCGGTCTGAGCACGTTCTCCCAGCCGCCGGTCGGCACGTCGGGCAGGATCGCCATGTCGTGCGAGCCCACGCCGATCGCGTCGCGGTCCGGGAACCCGAGCGTCTCCTGGCGGGCCAGCAACGGGGTCCGCACCCACCACTCGTCGGTGCGAAGGTTCCGCGCCCGCCCCACGATGACGCCCCCGTCGCGCCCGGCGTAGAGCGAGGCCGACGATCCGCTGATCTCGAGCGCGCCCAGCACCACGACGACGATTGCGAGCAGGATCGGGAAGCGCCACGCCACTGGTACGGACGCGACCGCACCACCTCGACGCGCAGCATCGATCTGGCCTTGTTGGGGGGTCACCGGGCGCGAAGACTAACTGCACGGGTCCTTCGCACGATGAGCAGCCATCTAGGATCGGGCCGCAATGCGCTCGGGACGCATCTTGTCGTCATTGCGATCGATGGTCGACGGACTGCGGTCGAGCAATCGTCGCGTGTGGTGGACGAGCTTCGCGACGGTGACGATCCTCTGCGCATTGTGGGCCTTTGCCAATCCTCTGTTAGCGGGCCCCGATGAGCCGTCGCACGTGCTCAGGGCGGTAGCGATCGATCGCGGGCAACTCACGGGCAGGAGCCTGACGCCCGCCTTTCGCGAGCAGTTCAAGCACGATCGGCTGGACTACCTGCTGGTGCGCGTGCCCGCGTTCTACGCGAGCAACGCCACGAGCTGCTTCGCGAGGGTCGGCAGCCGAACGGCGGAATGTCTTCGGTTCACGAACTCCACGCGTGAGGTCGACGGGGCGACGTACGTGGCGCGTCATCCTCCGGCGTATTACGCGATCGTCGGGGTCGCGTCGAGGATCACGCATCCGGGCACGGCGGCGCTGTACCTCATGCGGCTCATCACAGCCGCGATCACCGGCGCGCTGATCGCCACCGCGATCACTGCCCTGCGACGAGCGGCGGCGCCGAAGCTCCTCGTCGTCGGCCTCGCGCTCGCGATCACGCCGATGGTCCTGTTCGTCAGCAGCATCGTGAACCCGAGTGGTCCCGAGGTCGCGGCCGCGATCGCGGTCTGGGTCTGTGGCCTGCTCGCGGTGTTACGAGCCCACGAGCGTGTCGATCGATGGCTGGTCGGCGCGACCGGCATCGCGGGGTGCGTCCTGGCCCTCACCCGTCAGCTGGGCCCGCTCTGGCTCGCGATCATTGCGCTGACTTTCCTCGGTGTCTCGAACCGAGCCGCGCTCCGCAACCTCGCCCGGGACAACTGGGCCCGCCTCTGGACGTTCCTCATCGCGGGCGCCTGCATCGTGCAGATGGCCTGGAACGTCATCATCAAGCCGCTCGATGTCTCCCGCTCGGGAGGAGCACGGGTCAACATCGAGATGAGCGACATCGTGCGCATCGTCACCGGCCGCGGCTTCTTCCGCTACAAGGAGATGATCGGCGTGTTCGGATGGCTGGACACCCCGGCGCCCGCGGTGACATGGCTGCCGTGGACCGCCGCCGTCGTCTTCCTCTTCTTCGCCGCCGTCGTCTGGGCGAGCCGGAGGTACGTGGCCGTGCTCTTCGCCCTGTTGGCTGTAGTCGTCATCGTGCCGATCGTCATCGAGAGCGCCGCCTACGGCGACGCGGGCGGCCTCAGCTGGCAGGGTCGCTACACCCTCCCGATCGCGGTCGGCGTCCCGATCCTCGCCGCGTTCGCGCTCACGACGACAGAACGCGGCCGCCAGCTCGTCTCACGCAGATTCCTCTTGGTGACCGGCGTCGTGCTGGCCGCCGCGCAGGCGTTCGCCTTCGCGCAGAACCTTCGGCGCTACACGGTCGGGTACGACGGCGCCGTGCAGTTCTGGAAGCATCCTGATTGGACGCCACCCGTATCACCGTTGCTCCTCACCATCCTGTACCTGGTCGTCATCGGCGCCTTCGTCGCGTGGTTGCTCGGCGCCGTGCCCGTCCGCGCGGGAGACCCCGACGCGGCGGATGCCGAGAACGGCGGAGGATCCGGTCAGGACCTGGTCAGGAACCTGCGCGCCACGAACCAGTACGCGGCAAGCAACGCGTCGAGCGGCTCCAGCCACGCGGGAAGCGGGTAGTTCCCGGCATCGAGGCGCGTCGCGAAGAGGTGGGCCAGCTCGCCGTCCGAGACAACTCGTTCCGATTGCAGCTGCCGGCGGCGCTTCGCGATCCACCTTCGGTGCCGGAACAGCCACCACCATCCGGCCACCTTCTGGCCCGCCGAGCCGGTGACGGCCGATCCGGCGAGCGCGGCGAGCTCGACGGCGATCAACGGCAACGCGAGCACCAGCAGCGTCCGCGACTGGTACGCGGTGAGCACGAAGAGGAGCCGGTTGCGCTCCGACAGGTAGATCTTGCTGGGCTCGCGTCCGAACTCGTACCGGTGGATCACCACCGCGCTGGGCACGTTCACGAGCTCGAGGCCTCGGTCCCAGCAACGCCGGGACAGGTCGACATCCTCGTGGTACGCGAAGTAGCGGTCCTCGAAGCCGCCGAGCTCATCCCAGAGCTCGCGGCGAAGCACCATGGCTGCCCCCATGACGCTCGTGATCGACCGGGGCGCGGTTCGGGTCGCGGCCGGCTTCCCGAAGCCTCCGCACCAGCTGTACCCGAGGAAGTGCACCTCGTTGCCGTCCGAGTTGAGACGGCTCGGGTCGTCCGACAGTCGGATGCTCGGCTGCGCGATTCCGATCCCCGGCTTGGCGGCGAAGGCGACGAGCTCTGACAGCGCGTCGGCCTCGACCACGAGATCGCCGTTGACGAGCGCCAGGAACTCGCCGGACGCTACCGCCGCGCCCGCATTGCAACCGCCGGCGAACCCGAGGTTCTCGCCCGGGCGCACGACCACGACGCCGGGTGTCGGCGCCAGGCGCTCGACGGCGCCGTCGGTGCAGCCGTTGTCGACGAGAACGACGTCGACGTCGACGCCGGTCGAGGCGAGGAGCGCGTGGACGCAGCGTTCGAGCCACGGCTCGTCCCGGAAGGCGAGGACCACCGCCGAGACCGCGGGCGCGGAGGTGCCACTCGAATCCGGCTGCTGGCTCGTCATCAGCGCCGGTTGATGCCGAGGATGCTCAGGAAGAAGCTGGCCAGCACCGTCTCGAGGCCGAGGATCATGAGCATGGCGGCCGGCACGACGAGCCGGATGGTGGACGACGTGCTGAGCGCCCCGAAGGAGCGCCCGCTCCAGAACAACACGGTGTAGATGGAGAGGCCGATCCCGGCAAGGAGCAGGAGAGCGCCGACGGCGAGCCCGACCTCGAGGGTGACGATACGGAAGATCCGTTCCGTGTTCCGACTGGGCGGGAGCAGGCCCGCGCCCACCGCAAACGCTCTCGCGAGGACCGAGAAGAGGACAGCTTGGAACCCGATGATGACGGCGACCGCGCAGTACACGAACGCGTTGACGTCGAGCCCGACCGAGCCGATGTGCAACGGGCCGGGAAGCAATGCAATCCCGAGCGCGAGGCCGACGACCATGAGTGCGATGCCGGGATAGAAGAAGAGCCACCGCGGGCTGTACAGGAAGAGGAAGCGGAGATGACGCCAGCCGTCGCGCCAGGGGCGAAGGTGCGGAGCCCGGGTGCGCCCATCGGGTGACAGGGTGACCGGGACCTCGACGATCTGGAGCTTGGCGAGCGTGCCCCGCACCACCATCTCGCTGGCGAACTCCATCCCCGCCGTGCGCAGGCCGAGTGACAGGATGCTCGACCTCCGGAAAGCGCGCATGCCGCAATGGAAGTCACCGCTCGGGCTGCGGAAGAGCAGACGACCCAACCGCGTGAGGATCGGGTTCCCCACGTATCGGTTCAGGGTCGGCATCGCCCCGGGCTCGATGCCGCCGAGGAAACGGTTCCCCATCACGAGCTCCGCGCCGCCGCGCAGCGCGTCGACGAACGGTTCGATCTGGCTGAGGTCGTAGCTGTCGTCGGCGTCGGCCATCACGACGAGCTCGGAACGCGCGGCCGCAATGCCGCTGAGCAGCGCGCTCCCGTACCCCTTGACGGGGACGTCGATCACGCGGGCGCCGAGTCGACGGGCGATCTCCTGCGAGCCGTCGGCGCTGCCGTTGTCGGCGACGATCACCTCGCCGTCGAGGGCGAGCTCCTCCATGGCCCGCTGCGCCTTCGTGATGCAGGTAGCCAGCGTCTCGGCCTCGTCGAGGCACGGGAGCACGACGCTGAGATCGCACACCTGCTCGACACCGGACGCGCTCCGCACGTCGACGTTCTCAGCCACCATGATCGTTCAATTCTACGGACGCCGAACCGTCAACTGGCATTGCCTCGCCTCTAGGATCGACCCTCCGTGCGTGCAGGCCGAGCGCTTCGAACATTCGCAGACGGGCTCCGCTCGAGCTCGCGGCGCGTCTGGTGGACGAGCTTCGTTCTCGTCACCGTGCTATGCGGGCTCTGGGCGATCTCCCAGCCGGTGTTCGCGGGCCCCGACGAGCCGGCGAACGTGATCCGCGCCACGGCCCTCGCCCACGGCCGGCTCACTGGGGACGAGCCTCGCGGTCCGGTCGCCAGGAGTCTGCGGCGGGTCGAGGACAGTGTTCGTGTCGTGCAGGCGCCGGCGATCTACGCGTCGATCGGTGCCGTCCCGTGCTTCGCCGATCACGTCGACCTCCTCGCTCCCTGCCTCCGATTCCGCGGACCGACTGAGGACGCCGACGTCGCGACGTACGCGGCTCGGCAACCGCCCGCGTACTACGGCGCCGTGGGCCTGGTGTCGTGGGTGCACCACGCGGGGACCGCGACCGTGTACCTGATGCGACTGGTCAGCGCCGTCGTCACCGGCGCGCTGCTCGCGTCCGCGATCACCGCCATGCACCGGTCGGCCGCACCGCTCCTTCTCGGGGTCGGCCTGGCGGTCGCGGTCACGCCGATGGTCGTGTTCCTCGGCGGTCTCGTGGACCCATCGGGACCGGAGATCGCGGCGGCACTCGCGTTCTGGGTCTGCAGCCTCGTGCTCGTCTCGCGGCCGGGCGCGCCCGTCGACAACACGGTGGTCGCCGGCGCCGGCGCCGCCGGGTGCGTCCTGGCGCTGAGCCACCAGCTCGGTCCGTTGTGGCTCGTTCTCATCGCCGTCGTGGTCCTGGCGATGGCGAGCCGGGAAGCGCTCCGGAGTCTCGCCCGCTCGACGTGGGTGCGGATCTGGGGCGGGTTGATCGTCGCCGCAGCGCTGGCGCAGGTGGCGTGGGACGTGATCGTGCAACCTCGCGACCCGACGCTCGCGGGCCGGGCGCCGTCGGGTCTGTCGTGGCTCGAGCAGGTGCAGGACTCGTTCGGTCAGACGTTCCGTTGGTACCGGGAGATGATCGGGTGGTTCGGTTGGCTCGACAACCCGGCCGCGACCTTGGTCTGGATCCCGTGGACGGCGGCGCTCGCGTTCCTCGTCTTCGTCGCGCTGGCGTGGGTGCGTCGACGGCATGCGGTGGTGCTCGTCGCGCTCCTGGCGGCCGTTGTCGTCGTGCCGGTCGTCGTCAACGCGACGCCGTACAACGCCGACGGGACTTTCTGGCAGGGCAGCTACACCTTGCCGCTCGCGGTCGGCGTGCCGATCCTCGCCGCGTTCTCGCTCGCGGCGACCGAGCGCGGTCGCGACCTCGTGAACGGCCGGCTCGTGCTGGTCGTCGGCGTCGTCGTCGGATTCGGTCAGCTTCTCGCGTTCGCCCAGGATCTGCGCCGCTACACGGTTGGGGTCGACGGACCTCTCGCGTACTTTCAGCGCGCGCAATGGAACCCACCGCTGCCACCGCTCCTCCTCACGATCGCGTACGCCCTGGCCGTCACCGCATTCGTCGCCTGGCTGCTCGGCCGTCCGCCCGCTGACGCGGCCTCCCTCTAGCATCGGCGGCCCATGCCCAAGGGTCGCGTTGCCTCGTGGTGGAGGGCGGTGTCCGGCCCGCTCCTGTCGAGCCCGCGCCGCCTCTGGTGGACGACCTTCGTGCTCGTCACCGCGGTGGGCGGCCTGTGGGCGCTGGCGAACCCGCTGTTCGCGGCGCCGGACGAGAACTCGCACGTCGTCCGGGCCGTCGCGCTCGATCACGGACAGCTCACCGGCAAGGAGCAGAAGTCGCTGCTCCGTCAGCACTTGGATGTGACCCCAGAAGCGCTCGAGGTGCGCGTGCCGGCGATCTACCGTGACGAGGGAAGCGCGTGCTTCGCCTTCCGGCCGAACACCACCGCGGAGTGCGCACACGTCGAAGGGTCGACGCGTGACGTCGAGACGCTGACCTCGGCCGGACGCCACCCGCCCTCCTACTACGCGGTAGTCGGCATCGCGTCATGGCTGTATCACCCGGGGTCGGGAGTCGTGTACCTCATGCGCTTCTTCAGCGTGTTGATCATGGCCGCGTTCCTCGCGACGACGATCACCGCGCTCCAGCGGACTGCTCTCCCCAGGGTCATCGCGGTCGGGGTCCTGTTCGCGATCACGCCGATGGTGCTCTTCGTCGGCAGCTCCGTGAACCCCAACGGCCCCGAGATCGCGGCAGCCGTCGCGTTCTGGGTGTGTGCCCTCGTCCTCCTGTCGGACGCGCGCGACGGGATCGACCGCCGGCTCGTCACGGCAGCCGGCATCGCGGGCTGCGTGCTGGCGCTCAGCCGCCAGCTCGGGCCACTGTGGCTCGCGCTCATCGGGATCACGGTCGCCGTGTTCGCAGGCTGGGAGTCGATCCGAGCCCTGGCTCGCTCCGGCTGGGCACGATTCTGGACGGCGCTCATCGTCGTGCTCAGTGTGGCGCAGGTCGCGTGGGACATCGGTGTCGGGTCGCTCGGCTACACGAAGCCGCCGAACGCGGCGAAGAACATCCCCACGGCGGACATCGCGCGCTTCACCGTCGGGGCCATGTTCGACCGGTACAAGCAGATGATCGGGTACTTCGGTTGGCTCGACACCCAATCTCCCGCGCTCACCTACGTGCTGTGGACCGCGGGACTCGGCTTCCTCGTCCTGGTCGCGCTGGCATTCGCCCGCCGGCGGCAGGTCGCAGCCCTCTTCATCGTGATCGCGGCGACGGTCGTCGTCCCCGTCACGCTCGAGAGCGCCGTGTTCGGCAAGGCGGGTGGGGCCGCGTGGCAAGGACGTTACGGGTTGCCCCTGGCGGTGGGCGTTCCGATCGTCGCCGCCATGGCGATCGCGTCGGGCGGACGCGGCCGACAGCTCGCCGAGCCTCGACTGTTCATCGGCGCCGGCGTGATGCTCGTCGCCGCGCACTTCCTCGCGTTCGCCCAGAACCTCCGGCGGTACACGGTCGGATACGACGGCGAGATCCAGTACTGGCGACACCCCGCATGGTCCCCACCGCTGTCACCGCTGATCCTGACGATCGCGTACGCGCTGGTCGTCACCGCGTTCGTGGGGTGGTTCCTGTACTCGGCCAGCCCTCGCGGAGAGGAGGCCGAGGATCGCGCCGAGCGCCCGGTGCCCGCTACGGCGCAGGCAGCACGCCCGCGTTCGGAGGCGCGAACTGCCCCCGGTACAGCCTGACCATCTCGCCCCAAAGCGGACCTCTTCAGCTCCGGGCGGTAGCCTCAGCGGCGGCGGCGGCGGCTTCGCCGACCGTCGCCGCAGAGCCGGAGCTTGCGACGGCGACAGGAGGTTTCGTGAAAGGCGTGATCCTCGCGGGCGGCACGGGCAGCCGGCTCGACCCGCTGACCCGCATCACCAACAAGCACCTCCTGCCGGTCTACGACCGGCCCATGGTCACGTACCCGATCGAGTCGCTCGTCCGGGCCGGCGTCACCGAGGCGATGCTGGTCACCGGGGGTACGCACGCCGGTGAGTTCCTCCGCCTCCTCGGGAACGGCCACGAGTGGGGCCTCGACCGGCTCCTGTACGCGTACCAGGAGCGTCCCGGCGGCATCGCCGAGGCGCTGGGGCTCGCCGAGCGCTTCGCCGACGGCGACAAGGTCGTGGTCGTGCTCGCCGACAACGTGTTCGAACGGTCGATCGCGCAATCCGTCGAGCGCTTCCAGCAGCAGGACGTCGGCAGCCGCGTGCTGCTCGCCGAGGTCGGCGACCCCGCGCACCTGCGTCACCTCGGCGTCCCCGAGATCGTGGACGGCCGTATCTGCAGCATCGCCGAGAAACCGCAGGATCCCCCGAGCCCGTATGCGGTGACCGGCGTCTATTTCTACGACGGCACGGTGTTCTCGGTGCTCCCGACGCTCGCGCCCTCGGCGCGGGGCGAGCTCGAGATCACCGACGTCAACAACCATTTCGTCAAGGCCGGCACGATCGAGTACGACGTCATCGAGGGCTTCTGGGGAGACGCCGGTGAGTCCATCGACGCGTACTACTCGGTCAACGACTTCGTCCGGCGCTTCGGCGCCAACAAGTAACCGGATGGCAACCGTCACCGAGTCCGACGTCATCACCGGTCTGTACGTCGCCGACCCGATCGTGCATCGCGACGAGCGCGGCGTCTTCGTCGAGACCTACCGCCGTGAGTGGTTCCCCAACGGCCGCGAGATGATCCAGGGCAATCGGGGCGACCGCCAGGCGGGCGCGGTCGTCGGCCTGCACTACCACTTGCACCAGGCCGACTACTGGTACGTCGCCGGCGGACGCGTCCGGGTCGTGCTGCACGACCTGCGCGAGGGCTCCCCGACCGACGGCGCCACTCTGACTCTCGATCTCGGGCAGACCGCCGAAGGCACCTACGACCACCGGGGTGTGTTCATCCCTCCCGGGGTGGCGCACGGGTTCGCGTCGTTGACCGACATGACGATCACGTACCTCGTCGACTGCTACTACAACCCGGCCGACGAGCTCGGCGTCGCGTGGGACGATCCCGAGGTCGGCGCCGACTGGGGCGTCGCCGACCCGATCCTGTCGAAGCGTGACCAGTCGAACCCGCTGCGCAAGGAGATCGAGCCGCAGTGGCGCCCGCACATGGGCCTGCGAACGTAGAGCGGCCGTGAACATCCTCGTCACCGGCGGCGCCGGCTTCATCGGATCGAACTTCACGCGGTTCTGGGTCGAGCACCACCCGGGCGACCACGCCGTAGTGCTCGACCTCCTGACGTACGCCGGGAACCGCCCCAATCTCGACGACGTCGAGGACCACATCACGTTCGTACAGGGCGACATCGCCGACTACGAGCTCGCCGAGCAGGTGCTGCGGAGTCAGGGGATCGACGTCGTCGTGAACTTCGCCGCCGAGTCGCACAACAGCCTGGCCGTCCTCGACCCTGGCTTGTTCTTCCGCACCAACGTCATCGGGACGCAGACGCTGCTCGAGGCGGCGCGCACGGTCGGTGTCGGGCGCTTCCATCACATCTCGACGTGCGAGGTATACGGCGACCTCGCGCTCGACAGCGAAGATCTGTTCACCGAGACGTCGTCGTACCGGCCCCGCACTCCGTACAACGCGTCGAAGGCGGGCGCCGACCACGCGGTGCGGGCGTACCACGAGACCTACGGCCTCCCGGTGACGATCACGAACTGCGCCAACAACTACGGGCCCTACCAGTTCCCGGAGAAGGTGATCCCGGTCTTCGTGACAAGCGCCCTCGACGACCAGCCGCTGCAGATGTACGCGTCCACCGAGAACCGGCGTGAATGGATCCACGCCCTCGACCACTGCGCCGCCATCGAGGCGGTGCTCGAGCGCGGCCGCGTGGGGGAGACGTACCACGTGGGCACCGGCGTCGAGAAGAGCATCGAGGAGATCGCGGACACGGTGCTCGCCGAGCTCGGGAAGCCCGCCGACCTGAAGACGATCATCCCCGACCGGCCCGGGCACGACCGCCGGTACATCCTCGACTGGACGAAGATCCGGCGCGAGCTCGGCTGGGAGCCGCAGATCCCGTTCGATCGGGGACTCGCGGAGACCGTGCAGTGGTATGCGCAGAACCGCGACTGGTGGGAGCCGCTGCGGGAGCGGGCGCCCGTCGTCGAGGGCGCTGCCTGGAAATGACGACCCGCGTTCTCGTCACCGGCGCCGCGGGCCAGATCGGGCGGGAGGTCGTTGACGTGTGCTCCGGCGACGACGTGATCTCCGCCGACCATGCCACCCTCGACGTCGGCGACCGCGACGCAGTCCTCCAGACGATCACCTCGACCGCGCCCGATGTCGTCGTGCACGCGGGCGCGTGGACGGCCGTCGACGCCTGCGAAGGTGATCCCGATCGCGCATTCCGCGTGAACGCGCTCGGGACCCGGTACGTCGCCGAGGGCGCTCGCCGCGTCGGTGCATGGGTGTGCTACCTGTCGACGGACTACGTGTTCGACGGTACGAAGCCGGAGCCGTACGTCGAATGGGACGCGCCGGCCCCGGTCTCGGTGTACGGGCGATCGAAGCTCGGCGGCGAGTTGGAGGTCGACGGCGCGAACGCCACGATCGTGCGCACATCGTGGGTGTGCGGCCTGCACGGCAACAACATGGCGAAAACGATCCTCCGCCTCGCCGGCGAGCACGAGAAGCTCGCGTTCGTCGACGACCAGCGCGGCCAACCGAGCTTCGCCGACGACCTGGCGCCGATGATCCGCCGGTTGGCGATCGAACGCCGGCCGGGCGTCTTCCATGTCACGAACCAGGGCGCGGTGTCGTGGTTCGAGTTCGCCCGTGCCGTGCTCGAGGTCGCCGGACTCGATCCGGGTCGGGTGCGTCCCATCGCGACCGCCGACCTCGACCCGCCCCGGCCGGCGCCCCGCCCGGCCAACTCGGTGCTCGACAACGCCGCCCTCCGCCTCGGTGGGCTGCCGCTCCTCCCCCACTACCGGGAGCCGTTGGAGCGCCTCGTACACCACCTGCGGTCGTGACCGAGCCGGGGCGCGTGCGCGCCGTCGTCCTCAACTACAACGGCGGCGACCTCACCCTGGAGTGCCTGCGACGACTGCGGGCGACGGAGTGGCCGGCCGGCCGCTTCCAGGTCGTGCTCGTCGACAACGCGTCGTCGGACGGCGTCGTCGACAAGACACGCGATCAGTGGCCCGACGTCGAGATCATCACGAGCGATCGGAACCTGGGGTTCGCGGGCGGCTGCAACCTCGCCCTGCGCGACCTCGATGACGTCGACGCAGTGGCCCTCGTCAACAGCGACGTGCTCGTGGAACCGGGCTGGCTCGCTCCGCTGGCACGCGCACTCGGCCACAACCCGAAAATCGGCGCCGCCTGTCCGAAGATCCTGTTCGAGTCGCGGTTCCGCGAGGTCGAGATGCGGTCCGGCACCCGCCGCCCGGGTCGCGGGGACCAGCGGCGGCTCGGCGTTCGCGTGAGCGGCGCCCGCGCCGGCGGATCGGATGTCTGGCGCGACACCCAGCTCGTCGAGGGGTTCTGGGGGCCCGAGCACGGCCCCGAGCCCGAGCCCGGCTACCAGTGGACCAAGGGACGCGCCGTCCTACGCATCCCGGTGGCCGACGCGACGCCGGCGGAGGCATGCGAGCTCCGGCTGGCCGCCGACGGCGCGACGCACGTCAGCGCGCGCTCCGGCCGGCGCGAGGTGGAGCTCGAGGTCGGGCGCGAGCCCGAGTGGCACAGCGTCCCGCTCGGGGGCCGGCCGTTCGACGTGATCAACAACGTCGGGACCGTGCTCGCCGGCGACGGGTACGGCGCCGACCGCGGCTACCTCGAACGGGACCATGGGCAGTACGGGACGCCGGAATCGGTGTTCGCGTGGAGCGGCGGGGCGGTGCTGCTCACCGCGTCCTATCTGGCCGACGTCGGTCTCTTCGACGAGCAGTTGTTCCTCTACTACGAGGACGTCGACCTTTCCTGGCGCGGCCGCGAGCGCGGGTGGCGGTACCGGTACGTGCCCGACTCGGTCGTGCGTCACGTGCACTCGGCATCGACGGTCGAGGGCTCGTCGCTCTTCGACTATTACAACGAGCGCAACCGACTCCTCACGCTCACCCGCCACTCCGACCGGCGCACGGTCGCCAAGGCGCTCGCCCGGTACCTGCTCATCACCGGCTCGTACGCGCGGCGGGACGTCGTGAGCCCGGTTCTGCGAGGCCGGGCGCCGCGCCCCGAGGCGCCGCTCCGTCGCCTGCGCGCCCTCGGCGGGTACGCCGCCGTCATGGCGTCACGGCGCTAGTGTTCTCGGGGTTCCGCTCGAAGTAGCGCGGAATTGGAGCGGCAAGAGGCAGGGCAGCAATGGGTAGGAAATCGACCGAGCGGCGCTCTCGCCGCGCGTTCCCCTTGCTCCTCGTCGGCTTGCTCGTGCTGGTGGCCGGGTGCTTCGCTCCTCCGCCGCCGAGCGCACCGCAGTTCCCGGGATACCCGAGCATCCCGCACTACAACGGCACCCAGTGCAAGACAGTCCTGCTGATCGGGGACTCCCTCATGTCACCGGTCAGCAACGTGCAGGACGTGCTCCAGCAGAGCGGCCGCTGCTCGAACGTCGTCAACGCCGCGGTCAACGGAACCGCTCCGGCCGGAAACCTGCAAGGAGTGGATTGGTCGACCCGACTCCAGGGGTTGGTCGACCAGCTCCATCCTCAGATCGTCGTGATCCAGTTCGTCGGAAACGGATTCGACGGCACCAACGACGCGGCTTGGTTGGCGCAACAGCAAACCGGAATCATCAACCTGGTCGACATCGCCAAGGCGAGCGGGGTTCCGTACGTCGCCCTCGCGCCCGTCGCACAGAACGCGGCCCCCAACCTCGTGGGCATGAACGAGTTCATCTCGTGGGAGTTGAACGCGAGCATCCCGGGGGCGACGAAGATCGACCTCAATCCCTACCTCGCACCGGGGTACCAGTACTCGGAGTCCCTCACCTTCCCCGAGGGCGTGATGAAGGTCCGGAACGACCTCGTGCACCTGAGCGACCTGGGTGCTTCGATCTCGGGCTACGTGATCGCCGCTGCGATCGCGCCCGAATGGACGTAGACGTCGCCGATCAGGTCGGCCGGCGCGTCCCGACGAGGATGCAGCCGCAGGCGAGCTCGATGTTCGTCGATGCGCGCAGGTCAGTGACGAAGTCGCGCTCGAGGTAGGCCTCTGCCGGCGCCATGAGGTCCTCCACGCTGAGCCTCCGGAACCGCTCGGCCACCTCGGTAGGAAGACCGGCGACATAGGAGTTCAGGAACCAGCTCAGCGCCCAGATCGGCACGGCCGACGCCGGCGCCCCCAGCTGTTCGACCGTGAACGCGCCGGCGAAGAGGTTCTCGAGCCCGGATGCAGTCATGTTGTAGTAGTGGTGCGGGTAGCCGTGGTACGGCTGCAGGAACGGCGCCGACGCGTACAACTTTCCGCCCGGGCGTACGACGCGAGCGAGCTCGGCCGCGCAGCGGAACGGATCGCGGACGTGCTCGAGGACGTTCAGCGACAGGGCGGCGTCGAACGATCCGGTGGCGAACGGAAGGTGCTCGCCGACGCCGAGAATGTCGGTCGACGGGTAGCCGACGATCTCGAGGTTCACGACGTTCTCGTACACCGTCGACTTGAAGCCGCTTCCCGCGTCGAGGACGAGGCCGTCGGCGTGGTCCTCGATGATCTGGGTCGCGATCGGATCATGGCCCCACGAGGAGATGTTGTCGGTGTGGACGATGCCGGAGCTGGCGGCGAGGTCGTCCGGCAGGAAGTCGTAGTTGTGCTCGTCGTGTGAATACCGGGCGCCGCAGCGGGTGCACTCGAGGGTGGCGCCGTCCACCCGCCTGAGCTCGCCCCGGCAGTCGTCGGCACCGATCCCCCCGCCGGCGGGACGCGGGCAGCGCAAGATCCGCTCGAGACGCTCGAGCTTCTTGCGCTTGATGTCACGGAACTCGTCGAGCGCGGCCGCCGACGGGTCGACGTCGAGCACCTGGCGGTACTCCCGACCGTCGACACGGAGTACGAGGCTCCAGCGACCGTTGGCGGTCTCGGGAGTGATCGGCACGATCGTCTGGTAGCCCGTCACGTGCCAGTCGTCGCCGAAGGATGCCTCCACCTCGCCCCGCTGGACGAGCTCCAGGGGGCGCAGCTCACCGACGTCGACGAACGGTCCCTCCCACACGGAGGCGCGCGGGACGGCAACCCATCCCGACACGAGCACCGAGTGCGTCGGCGGGTCCCGCCACCGGGGCGAGTCGACGTGCGAGAGGTACGGCACCGCGTCCGGCGCTCGCCGGAATCGGTTCCGGAGCCCTCGGAGGCTCGGTCGGGGCACGGCTCGCGACGCTACAGCCCGCGTTCGCGGCGACCGGCACCGCTACGATCGACCCGTGCCCTCGCCCGACGACGCCGCCCGGGACGCGCGCCGTCTCGTCACCGATCTCCAGATCGAGTCGGCGCTCGACGTGAGCTCCGAGCCCGGGCGGCTCGTCGAGAAGCTCCGCGACCTCGACGTCGACGCGAGCAGCCTCGACGCCACTGGATCCCTCGGCGAGCCGCTCGAGCGTAAGTACGACATCGTCGTGTGCATCGACGTGCTCGAGCAGCTCTCCCCGGTCGACGCCGAAACCGCGCTCGAGAACCTGTGCGCATCAACGGACCGCGTGCTGTTCTCCTCGACGCCGTTCGACTACTCCGAACCGGCGAGCGTGAACGTGCACGCGCCCGAAGACTGGTCGGCGCAGTTCGCCCGCCAGGGTTTCGTGCGCAACCTCGACTACGACGTCTCGTTCCTCGCCCCGTGGGCCACGCTGTACGAGCGGTCGCACACGTTGCTGCCCGAGGTCGTGCGGACGTACGACCGGGCGTGGTGGCAGCTCCGGCTCGAGGTCCGCCAGGTGCGTGAGAAGGTGCTCGAGCTCCACGCCCAGATCGAGGAGGGCGGCGGGCCGGTCGCGGAGGAGAACCTGCGGGTGCGCGAGGAGCTCCTGCTCGCCCGCGACGACATCGTCGGACACGAGGCCCGACTGGGCGAGGCGCTCGGACGGATCGAGGTGCTCGAGGCCGAGCTGCGACGCCACCAGGAAGCGCTGGCCGGCGCCGAAGGGATCCTCGGCTCGCGCTCGGGCCGTCTCCTGCGCGCCTGGCATCGTGTCCGGGCGCTGCTCCGGTGACCGGAGATCCGTCTCCCGCGCCGCCTCGAATCTCGATCGTCGTCGTAGCAGTCGGCGCGCCGGTCGACCGCGTGGCGGACTCGGTCGACTCGCTACGACACCAGACCGCCGGGGGCTGGGACGCCTGCGTGGTCGCGAGCCCCGAGCAGATCGCGCCGCTGCGGGCCACGCTCGAGCGCACCGGCTCCGACGGTCGCGTGACGCTTCGGGCGACGAGTGACGCCGTGGCGCCCGCCGCTGCGCTCGCGGACGCGGTCGCGAGCACGAACGCAGAGCTCGTCACCTGGCTCGACGCCGGTGACCGTGTCGACCCCGTCGCCGTCGAGCGCGTGCTCGCCGTCGCCGACGACGACGTCGACTTCGTCTACACCGACGAGGACGAGCTCCACGACCCGCTCGACCGCGACGGCGACGGCACGCCGACCGGCCCGCGCCTCAAGCCGGACTGGTCACCGGAGCGCCTGTCGGTGTACCCGTACACCGGGCGCCTCGCCGTCTTTCGGCGCGCGACGCTCGACGCGGCGGGCGGCATCCGGCCCGAGCTCGCGCTCGCTCTCGACCACGACGTCGCGTTGCGCGTCGGCGAGCGCGCCCGGCGCGTCGTCCACGTCGCCGAGGTGCTGTACCGCCGCCGTCGCCCCTACTTCGGCACGACACCCGGCCGAGCGCCGGCGGCGGCGATGCGCGTCGTGGCCGAGCACCTCGACCGCATCGGCTTCCCGGCGACCGTCGACCACGAT
>DASYFC010000035.1:0-41056 GCA_036498645.1 Acidimicrobiia bacterium
TCATTCTCACTGGGCCTTGACCGACCGGTCAAGTGACTGACGGCACATCCGCATCGGGCGCCCGGCGCCGCGCGCCGACCTCCGCCACGAGGATGCCGGCCAGGATGATCACGGCGCCGAGGTAACCGCCCCAGCCGAGCCGCTCGCCCACCTCGTAGCCGACGAAGCCGGCGACCACAGGCTCGAGCAGGTTGATGATGCTGGCGCGGGCGGGCTCGACCCTGCGCTGCGCCCACACCTGGATGCTGAACGCGAACGCCGAACAGCCGAGCCCGGTGAACACGACCGCGAAGACCGCCTGGGCGGTCAGGTTGCCCAGGCCGTCGAGCGCGACGAGGGGAACCGAGAACGAGGCGATCGCGAGCAGCTCGACGCAGGTGAGAGACACCGCGTCGAAGCGGTTCGCCCACGCCCCGACCTGCACGAACCAGATACCGAAGGCGAACGCAGTCACGAGGGTGATCGCATCGCCGAAGCCCAGTGTCGGCTGCGCGCCGGTGAGGAGGAACAGCCCGACAACGGCGAGCACGACCGACACGACCACCGACGAATTCGGCAGACGCCGGTACACGACGGCGGCGACGAGCGGTGTGAACACCGCGAAGAGGCCGGTGATGAAGGCCGAGTTCGAGGTGGTCGTGTGCTGGAGACCGACGTTCTGACACACGTACGCCACGAAGGCCGTGACCCCGAGCGCGACGCCGCAGCCGGCCATGACCCGCGCCGAGTCCGCGGGCCGCGCCCCCGGCCCGCGCCAACCGCGGCGCAGGGCGAGGGGCAGGAGCGCGACTCCACCGATGGCGAAGCGCAACAGGATGAAGCCGGTGGCCGTGAGGTCGTCGAGCGCGTCCTGGACGACCGTGAACGTCGCGCCGTACAGGATGCTGGCGACGACGAGCGCCAGCTCCGGAGAGAACGCGCGGAGGCGCGCGTTCAACCAGGCCAGCGGTTCGTGATCGGCAGGCGCCGATCCTTGCCGAAGGCCTTGGGCGAGACCCGCACACCCGGCGGCGCCTGGCGCCGCTTGTACTCGTTGCGGTCGACGAGCCTCGCGATCCTGCGCACCGTGTCGGGATCGAAGCCGGCTTCCTCCAGCTCGGCCACCGAGAGGTCACCCTCGACGTAGCCCTCCAGGATCGGGTCGAGGAGCGCGTAGTCGGGCAGCGCGTCGCTGTCACGCTGATCCGGGCGGAGCTCGGCGCTGGGCGGCTTGTCGAGCACCGATTCGGGGACGAGGTCGCGCCCGGCGCGCTCGTTGCGATCGCGGGCAAGGGCGTACACGAGCATCTTCGGCACGTCCTTGATCACCGAGAATCCACCCGCCATGTCGCCGTACAAGGTCGAGTAGCCGGTGGCAAGCTCGCTCTTGTTGCCGGTGGTGAGCACCAGCGCGCCGAACTTGTTCGACAGGGCCATGAGCACGGTGCCCCGGATCCGGGCCTGGAGGTTCTCCTCGGCCAGCCCGGGCTCGGTGCCGGCGAACGGCTCTGCGAGCATGTCGAGGAACGCGCCGTGCGCGGGCTCGATCGGCGTCGTGATCGTCCGGATGCCGAGGTTCCGGGCGACGGCCTCGGCGTCGGCCACGCTCCCCTCGCTCGAGAAGCGCGACGGCATCAGCACGCCGAGCACCCGGTCGGGGCCAAGGGCATCGCCGGCGATGGCGGCGACGAGCGACGAGTCGATGCCACCGGACAGGCCGATGAGGACGTCGGTGAACCCGTTCTTCAGCACGTAGTCGCGCGTGCCGAGCGAAAGCGCTTCGTACACCTCACGAACCGGAGGAAGGGTCGGTTCGACGCGCGGCGGTTCGCCCCGCTCGCCGAGGTGCGCGTCCGCGACCTTCACCTCGGCCAGCGCCGGCGCCGACCACCGCCCACGGGGATCGAGGAGGCGCTTGCGGAACGTCGGCTGCACGTCGACGTCGACGACGAGCAGGTCCTCGGCGAACTGGCGCGCCCGCGCCACGAGGTGGCCCTGTTCGTCGAACACGAGCGAGCCGCCGTCGAACACGAGCTCGTCCTGACCGCCGACGAGGTTGACGTAGACGATCGGGACCGACGCGTCGGCGGCCCGAGTGGCGAGCATCGTCTCTCGCTCGCGCAGACGCCCCGCGTAGTACGGCGAGCCGTTGATGTTCACGACGAGCTCGGCCCCGCCGGCAGCTTGGGTGATGATCGGCCCGCTCGGGCTCCAGGCGTCCTCGCAGATCGTGACCGCAACCCGTGTGCCCGCCACGTTGAACAACGGGCCGTCGGTGCTCGAGGCGGTGAAGTAGCGCTGCTCGTCGAAGACGGTGGAGTTCGGGAGGATGTGCTTGCGGTACACGCCGTGAACCTTGCCGTTCGCGCACACCGCGGCCGCGTTGTAGAGGTCGCGTTCGAGAAGCGGAAACCCCAGGACCGCCACCGCCCGGCCCGTGCGGGCGGCGACCTTCTCCAAGCTCTCCTGGGCCTGCGCCACGAAGGCGGGCCGCAACAGGAGGTCCTCGGGCGGGTAGCCCGTGATCGCCAGCTCGGGGAACGCGACGAGGTCGCACGCGTCGGCCTCGGCCCGTTCGTACGTCTCGATGATGCGCGCCGCGTTGCCCTCGAGGTCACCGACGACGAGGTTCAGCTGCGCGAGGGCAACCCGAAGCCGCGGCACGACTCAAGGATACGGGCGTGCCGCTCCGGGTGCGCTGAAAGGCCGAAGCCCCCGGCCCGCTCCGTAGGCGACACTGGACGGGTGGCAAGGACGCTCCTCGACTCACCCGCGCTCGACGCCGCGGTCGACGGCTCGGCCGACCCGGCCGCGGCCCGGGCGTTCCTGGCGCGGCTGCTGGACGATCACCCCGCGCTCGGCGACGAGCTCGCCACGAACGCCCGCCTGCGCGACGCCCTCGTGGCCCTGAGCGCGGCCTCACGCTCGCTCTCGAATGCCATCGTGCACGACCCGTCGCTGCTCGACCCGCTCCGCGACGGCGACGGCTTCGAGCGTGAGCGCGAGTTGCCCGAGTACCGCGCGTCGGCGTCGGAGTTCCTGGCCGGGACAGACGACAGCGCCGCGGCGTTGCGACGTTGGAAGCGGCGCGAGCTGCTGCGCATCGCGGCGCGGGACCTTCTCGGGGCGGCCGACCTTCCCGCCGTCGGGCGGGAGCTCGCCGCGCTGGCCGAAGTGTGCCTGCGGTGCGCGCTCGAGATCGTCGAACCCGATGTTCCACTGGCCGTCATCGGGATGGGCAAGCTCGGCGGAAGAGAGCTCAACTACGCCAGCGACGTCGACGTGCTCTTCCTGCACGACGGCGACGGCACGGCCGCCGAGCATGCCGCCCGCGACGTCCTCACGACGATGACGGCGCCCACTCCCGACGGCATCGTGTTCCGCACCGATGCCGATCTTCGCCCGGAGGGGCGCTCGGGCCCACTGTCACGCACCACCGACGCGTACCGCGCCTACTACGAGCGATGGGCACAGCCGTGGGAATTCCAGGCGCTGCTCAAAGCTCGTCCCGTGGCCGGCGACGACGACCTCGGGGCGCGCTTCCTCGAGACCGCCCGGCCTTTCGTCTGGCCCGACGTGCT
This sequence comes from Acidimicrobiia bacterium, assembly GCA_036498645.1. Classification (GTDB taxonomy): domain Bacteria; phylum Actinomycetota; class Acidimicrobiia; order IMCC26256; family JACDBD01; genus JALZAA01. The sequence continues at coordinate 3,561 of DASYFC010000035.1, forward strand.
CGATCCCGACGCGGTGCGCTCGGTGCGGGCGATGAAGGCCCGGGCCGAAGGCGAGATGCACCGCCGCGGTCTCACGGATCGCGAGGTGAAGCGAGGCCGGGGCGGCATCCGGGACATCGAGTTCGCGGTGCAGCTCCTGCAGCTCGTGCACGGCCGTCATGACCCGTCGGTACGTTCCTCATCGACGCTCAACGCGCTCGCGCAGCTCGCGGCAGGCGGCTACATCGAGGGCGACGACGCCCGGCAACTCGACGACGCGTACCGCTTCCTGCGGACTGTCGAGCACCGGCTCCAGCTACAGGACGAGCAGCAGACCCACACCCTGCCGAGCGACAGCGCCGCCCGAACGCGGCTCGCCCGGGTCCTCGGCTACCGGGACCGCGGCGACGAGACCGCGCTCGACCTCTTCGAGGCCGACTATCGCAGCTGCCAGAACCGCGTCCGGTCGATCTACGAGCGGCTGTTCTTCGCGCCGCTTCTCGACACGCTCGCAGGCGCAGGTCCTCTCACGGCAAGCGCGGTCGAAGAGCGCCTTGCCGCCTTCGGCTTCCTGGATGTTTCGCAGACACGGGCGGCGCTCCAGGAGCTCACCCAGGGCCTGACGCGGCGGTCACGCGTCATGCAGCAGCTGTTGCCCGTCATCCTGAGCTGGCTCTCGTCGACGCCCGACCCCGACCTCGGCCTGCTCCAGCTCCGGCGGCTTGCCGAGGGCGAAGTGCGATCGGCCTCTCTCGCCCAGACCTTCCGGGAGTCGCCACGCGCGGCCGAGCGCACGTGCCGGCTCCTCGGTTCGAGCCGGCTGCTCGGCGACGCGTTGCGCCGCCAACCCGACTTCGTCGAAGCGCTCGGCGACGATGACGCGTTGTCGCGGGTGAAGTCCCGGGATGAGCTCGTCGAAGAGGCGCTCGGTAACCTCATGTGGCGGCCGAGTGCCGACGAGCGGCGCGTCGGCCTCCGCCGGTTCAAGCGACGAGAAATGCTCCGGATCGCGGCGCGCGACGTGCTCGGAGTCGCGTCCATCGAGACGACCGAGAGCGAGCTCGCCGGGCTCGCGGACGCGTGCGTCGAGGCTGCGCTGCGGTCGGTCGGGCCGTCGTTGCCCTTCGCCGTGATCGGCATGGGGCGCCTCGGCGGGGCCGAGCTCAGCTACGCGTCCGACCTCGACGTGCTGTTCGTCTACGACGGCGAGGATGCTGCCGACTTTCGCGCCGCCGAGAAGGTGGCCGAGCAGCTGATGAGCGAGCTCGGCGGCATCACGCCCGAAGGTCAGACCTTCCGCATTGATGCGAACCTCCGGCCGGAAGGAAAGAAGGGCGCGCTCGCCCGCAGCCTCTCGGGCTACGAGGCGTACTACGAGCGGTGGGCGGAGACGTGGGAGTTCCAGGCGCTCCTCAAGGCGCGGCCCGTCGCGGGGGACGCGACGGTCGCCGAGCGGTTCGCGACGCTGATCGAACCGTTCGTGTACCGGGACCCGTTCCCGGACGACGACGTTCGGGAAGTGCGCCGCATGAAGGCGCGCATCGAGCGGGAGCGCATTCCGCCGAGCGAGGATCCGCGCTTCCATCTCAAGCTCGGACGCGGGTCGTTGTCCGACGTGGAGTTCACGGTGCAACTGCTCCAGCTCCAGCACGGTGCGCGCAATCGCGAGATCCGGGTCACGTCGACGATCGGTGCGTTGCACCAACTCCGCGCCGACGGGTTGCTCGACGCCGGTGACGCCGACGCTCTCGAGGAGGCGTACCGGTTCTGCGAGCGCGCCCGCAACGCGCAGTACCTGCTCACAGGCCGACCCGGCGACGCACTGCCGACGGACGGGCGGGAGGCGACGCGGCTCGGGCGACTTCTCGGCTACGGGCCGCAGCCCCAGGCCCGGCTACGCGACGACTACCGCCGCGTGACGCGCCGGGCGCGCAAGGTCGTCGAGCGCGTGTTCTACGGGCAGGTATAGGAACTAGGGGCAGGCGGCAACCGCTGTATTCGGATCGACTTCGCCAGCCCCGAACGTTGTGTCAGGTCCCGGGGGCCCGAGGTCCGTCGCCGTATTCAGAAGACGGGCACGCACGTCAACCGCCGCGCATGATGGGAATGCCGCTCGCAACAACGCGACCGCGCCAGAGATGTACGGCGTGGCCATGGAGGTGCCGGCGATTGCCTTGTAACCGGTCGGGTCGCTGACGGATCCCGAAGTGGGAACCGTGGACAGGATGTTGCAGGACGAGGCTGGCGTGCAGCTCCCTCCCGACCCGCCCGGTGCTGAGATATCGACGTACGACCCGGTGGTCGAGTACGGCGCATGACCCGGGGCGGGGTTCGGTGGATTGGCCTCGTCCGTGGCGGCGACCGCGATCGGCTCGGCACCGTCAGCCGACTGCGAGAGAGCAGCGGGGTACGAGGGCTGATCCTGGGACGAGCAGCCGTTCGCCTGGAAACTGGAGCCGCCGCAGTTGCCGGCCGCCGCGACCACGACGACGTCGTGCTGCTGTGCATAGCGAATGGCAAGACAGCTGGCCTGGTCGAACGCTGGTCCCCCGAGGCTGAGGTTCACGACCTGGGCGCCGCCGTTGTCGACCTCCCACGTGATGCCGCTCGCAACGTCGGAGTTGAACCCGCTCCCGTTGGAGTCGAGAACCTTCACCGGTCGAATCTTGACCTCCGGCGCCGCCCCAGTGATCCCGGTCAGGTTGTTGTTCACCGCGGCGATGATTCCGCTCACGTGAGTGCCGTGTCCGTTGTCATCGACCGCGCTGTTGGACTCCGTTCCGTTGTTCAGGAACGAATGGCCGTCCAGGACCTGCCCGGCGAGGTCGGGATGATTCGCCGTGCTTCCGGTATCGACGACACCGACTGTGATTCCGGCGCCTTTGGTGTTCGAGGTCGCCCACGCCTGCTCGTACGGCACCTGGTCAAGAGCCCATTGCTGGATTCGGAGCGGATCCGGACCGGCGAGGGTTGCGTGAACGGGACTCGCGACCTCGACCGCCACCACGTTCCCGCTTTGTGCCTGCTGTCCGGCGACCTGGCCCGCCTCGTCGGCGCTTGCGACCGCGGTCTTGTTGATCACGGGCTTGCCGCCGGGCGTGAGTGCGACGGTGACAAGGGGAATCTTGTTGTCGGTCGTCCGAGTATTGCTCCGCGCCGCCTCGTCGCGTGCCTTCTGAGCGGCAGAGTCAGGCGGCAACGGCGCCGGCGTACCTCCCGTCGAAGCGGATTGAGAACCCGAACCCGATGTCCCACAGGGTCCAGGCGGCGGAGGCGGCGGAGGCGGACCACCGAAGCACGCGCTGGCAGTGAACGCCGCAATCGCGGCCGCGAGGACCAACGCAGTCCGAGGACGACCCGCCCACTTCATGGGCGCTGAGGCTAGCCGTCGCCGTCAGATGTCGTAGTACATGTAGAACTCCCACGGGTGCGGGCGGAGACGAAGCTCGTCGATCTCGTTCTCCCGCTTGTAGGAGAGCCACGTGTCGATGACGTCCTGTGTGAACACGCCTCCCGCGAGCAGGAACTCGTGGTCGGCTTCGAGCGCGGCCAGTGACTCGTCGAGCGACCCCGGCACCTGGGGGACCTTCGCCATGTCCTCGGGCGGCAGGTCGTACAGGTCCTTGTCGAGCGGGTCGGGCGGCTCGATGCGGTTCTGCACCCCGTCGAGCCCGGCCATCAGCATCGCCGAGAACGCGAGGTACGGGTTGCACGAGGGGTCCGGGGGCCGGAACTCGAGGCGCTTGGCCTTCGGGCTCTTCGAGTACACGGGGATGCGCACGCACGCGGACCGGTTGCGCTGCGAGTACACGAGGTTCACCGGCGCCTCGTAACCCGGCACCAGCCGCTTGTACGAGTTCGTGGTCGGCGCCGCGAACGCGAGGATCGACGCCGCGTGCTTGAGCAGCCCGCCGATGTACCAGCGCGCGAGGTCCGAGATCTGGCCGTAGCCCTTCTCGTCGAACATCAGCGGCTCGCCGCCCTTCCAGAGCGACTGGTGCGTGTGCATGCCCGAGCCGTTGTCCTGGAAGATCGGCTTCGGCATGAACGTCACCGTGTAGCCCGCCGACCTCGCCACGTTCTTGACGACGTACTTGTAGAGCATGAGCTTGTCGGCCATCGTCAGCAGCGTGTCGAAGCGCATGTCGATCTCGGCCTGGCCGGCGGTGCCCACCTCGTGGTGCTGCACCTCGACCTCGATGCCGAGCTTCTCGAGCGTCAGGATCATCTCCGAGCGGAGGTCCTGGAAGCTGTCCATGGGCGGGACGGGGAAGTACCCCTCCTTGTAGCGGGGCTTGTACCCGAGGTTTGGGCCACCGTCGAGCTCGAACTCGCGGCCCGAGTTCCACACGCCCTCGACCGAGTCGACGTAGTAGTAGCCCGAGTACTGGTTCTGATCGAAGCGAGCGGAGTCGAAGATGTAGAACTCCGCTTCGGGCCCGATGTAGATCGTGTCGGCGATGCCCGTGCCCTTGACGTATTCCTCCGCCTTCTTCGCGACGTAGCGCGGGTCGCGGGAGTACGGCTCGCCCGTGATCGGGTCTTGGACGTAACAGTTGATGGAGAGCGTCGTGTGCTCGCGGAACGGGTCGATGACCGCCGTGTTCGGGTCGGGTACCAGGAGCATGTCGGACTCCTGGATCTCCTGGAACCCGCGGATCGACGAGCCGTCGAACCCGTAGCCCTCGTCGAAGCCGTCCGCGGTCAGCTCGTGGATGGGCATCGAGAAGTGCTGCATGAGCCCGGGGAGGTCACAGAACCGAAGGTCCACGATCTCGGCGCCCGAGTCCTGGGCCAGCTTCAGCACGTCGCCCGGGGTGCGCTGCTCCGCCACTTCGTCTCCTTCGTCTGTGGCCGGACGCATCCCGACGTCCGGCGAGGTCGCCGCCCTGCAAATCGGCGGGAGCCTATGCCCCCTCCCGCGCGCCCGGCGAGGCGCGGGTCGGTCACCGCCGGGCGCACGCTCCCAGCCGGCGATTTCGCATCCATTGCCCCCCAATGAACGCTCTGTTAAGCGACCCTGATCTGCGGATTCGGGCTGCCGTCGCCGCCGACGGGGCTGCAACACTTGTCGGATGGAACGGCCACTCGACTACGTGCTCCGGACCGTCGAGGAACGGGGCGTTCGCTTCGTGCGCCTCTGGTTCACCGATGTGCTCGGCAAGCTCAAGAGCTTCGCGATCACACCGGCCGAGCTCGAGGGCGCGCTCGAAGAGGGCATGACGTTCGACGGCTCCGCTATCGAGGGCTACACGCGCGTCCAGGAAGCCGACATGCTCGCCAAGCCCGACCCGGGCACGTTCGAGATCGTGCCGTGGCGCGGCGAGGACGCCCCCGTTGCGCGCATGTTCTGCGACGTGCACCGTCTCGACGGCGAGCCGTTCGAAGGCGATCCGCGCCATGTCCTCAAGCGAAACCTCGAGCGCGCCCGTGAGAAGGGGTTCACCTTCTACGCCGGTCCGGAGATGGAGTTCTTCTATTTCAAGTCGCCGCGCACGCCCGAGCCGCTCGACGACGCGTCGTACTTCGACCTCACGCAGATGGACATGGTGAGCGAGCTGCGCAAGCAGACGATCCTCACGCTCGAGGCCATGGGCATCCCTGTCGAGTACAGCTTTCACGAGCTCGGCCCGAGCCAGCACGAGATCGACCTGCGCTACACGGACGCGCTCACGATGGCCGACAACGTGATGACGTTCCGCCTCGTCGTGAAGGAGGTCGCGCAGGATCTCGGCGTGTACGCCACGTTCATGCCCAAGCCCTTGGCGCACGCGTTCGGGTCGGGGATGCACACGCACCTCTCGCTCTTCGAAGGCGACGTCAACGCGTTCCACGATCCCGGCGACAGCGCCGGGCTCTCGAAGGTCGGCAAGAACTTCATCGCCGGCCTCCTACGTCACGCTCCCGAGATCACCGCGGTGACGAATCAGTGGGTGAACTCGTACAAGCGCCTGGCCATCAACAGCGAGGCACCGATCGTCGGCTACGAAGCGCCGACGTACGTGTGCTGGGCTCGGAACAACCGCTCGGCGCTGGTGCGCGTGCCGCTGGCGAAGAAGGGGAAGGAGGACTCGACCCGGATCGAGTTCCGCTCCCCCGATCCCGCGTGTAACCCGTACCTCGCGTTCAGCCTGATGCTGGCGGCGGGCTTGAAGGGCGTCGACGAGGGCTACGAGCTCGCGGCCGAGGCCACGAACAACATCTTCGAGATGACCCCCGAGGAGCGGGCGGCCGAGGGCATCCACTCCCTGCCGCGATCGCTTGCGGAGGCCGTCGACGTGATGGAGGACTCGGAGCTGGTGGCGGAGGCTCTCGGCGAGCACGTCTTCGAGCACTTCATCCGCAACAAGCGCAGCGAGTGGGCGGACTATCGGGGCCAGGTCACCCCTTGGGAGCTCGACCGGTACCTCGGCGCGCTGTGATGATGTCGGCCATCACCGAGCCGTTCCTCGTCTTCCCGGACCCGCCGCCGGCGCTGCTCGCGCAGACGCTCGACCTCGCCGGTTATCCGTGGAAGGCGGTCTCGAACGCCTCGATCGCCGTGCAGCACGAGCCTCCCGACGGGTGGGCGGGCGCGGTCATCTGCGCCGACGACGACCCCGAGGGCGCGTTCGGGATCTGCCGTTCGCTACGCAAGCGCGACGCCCCCCTCGAGCCGATTCTCCTGCTCGTCTCCGGCGCGCAGCTCGCCGAGCTCGAGATGCGCGAAGACGTGTTCGACGACTTCTGCCTCGCCCCGTTTCACCCGAGGGAGCTCGAGGCGCGCCTGCGGCACCTGCACTGGCGGACGGGTCGGACGACGCGACCCGAGGTCGTCGAGTACGGCGACCTCGTCCTCAACCTCGAGACCTACCAGGCGGCGATGGCCGGCCGACCGCTCGACCTCACGTACATGGAGTACGAGCTCCTGCGGTTCTTCGCCACTCACCCGGGCAAGGTGTTCACCCGCGAGCAGCTTCTGTCGCGGGTGTGGGGGTACGAGTACTACGGCGGGGCTCGGACCGTCGACGTCCACGTCCGCCGTCTACGAGCCAAGCTCGGCGAAGAGCGAGCCGGGCTGATCCAGACCGTGCGCTCGGTCGGCTACCGGTTCGGCCAGGCCCGCTCGCTGGCCGGTGGGGATGGCGCGCCGGGCCACTAGCGGGCGAAGCTTGTGAGCTCGCACGAGCGGGTACAACTACGCCCTCGGGCGACACGTCCAGACGGCAGGTCCCAAGGCGCCTCATGATCGCCACCCACACCATCCTCCAGTCCCGGTACCGCATCGACGACCTCATCGATCGTGGCGGCATGGCCGACGTGTACCGGGGCCGGGACGTGCGCCTCGAGCGCGATGTGGCGGTGAAGGTGCTCCGCGAGGTCGAGCACGAGCGTCGCTTCGCCGCCGAGGCCCGGACCCTGGCGCGGCTCCAGCATCCGAACCTCGTCCGCCTCCTCGACGCCGGCACAGACAACGGCGACGCTTTCCTCGTCCTCGAGCTGCTCGGCGGCGCGACGGTGCGGCAGCTGCTGGACGCCGGCGCGCTCCCGTCCGACCGGGTGGCGCGCATCGGCGGCGAGACCACCGCCGCGCTCGACTACATCCACCGCCAAGGCATCGTGCATCGCGACGTGAAGCCGTCGAACCTCATGCTCGACGATTACGGCTCGGTCCGGCTGGCCGACTTCGGCATCGCCCGCCTGCTCGGCGGCACGAGGATCACCGGTACCCACCAGGCGATCGGAACGATGGCGTACATCGCGCCCGAGCAGCTCGAGGGAGGCGAGGTGGGCCCGCCGACCGACGTCTACTCCCTCGGGCTCGTGCTCATCGAGTGCCTCACCGGTCGGCGCGCGTTCGACGGCCCTCCTGCGGAGGCGGCGGCAGCGCGGCTGTCGCGCGACCCGGATATCCCGGCCGGGCTGCCCGGTGGCTGGCCGCGGATGTTGGGCGCGATGACCGCGCGGGACCCGGACGCCCGTCCGAGCGCCGCCGCCGTCCGGGACCACCTGGCGGGCCGGGCTGCCGACCCGGCGTCGGGCCTCACGACCGCGCCCGTCGCGGCAGCGGCGGTCGCGTCGACGGACCCGGGTGGCACCTCGACGATGCCGGCGACGCCGGTGCGCACCGAGGTGCGGCCGGCGCCCGTGGCACCTGCGCACCGGCGGCGTCGGTGGCCGTGGGCCATGGGCCTGCTCGTCGCGGCGCTGGTCGCCGGAGCCGCCGTTGCCGGTCTCGCCGCCTACAACGCCGGCTCGGAGGGTGGTTCGCCTCCGGCCACGACCCCCGCCGCACCGGTCACCACGGTCGCACCGCCTACAACGCTTCCGCCTACGACGCTTCCGCCCCCGACGGCTCCGCCCACGACCCTGCCGCCGCCCGACAACCGCGGGAAGGGTGACGGCGGCGGGCCGGAGAAGCAGTTCAGGAAGTGGCTCGAGGAGCTGCGAAAGCAGTTCGAAGACGCGCAGAACGGCGGCTGACGCGCCTCGTCAGCTCGACGCCGCGAGGTGCGCGGCCAAGAAGGCGGCGGTGCGGTCCCACGCCCGGTCGGCGGCATCGGGGTGGTGCCAGTCCGCGTGCGGATTGTCGAAGGCGTGGCCGGCGCCCTCGTACACGTCGATTTCGACGTTCGCCTTCGCGCCCGCCGCGAGCTGCAAGCCCTCGAGCGCGTCCGGAGTGATGAAAACGTCGTCCGTCCCGAAGTGCAGCAGCGTCGGACACGTCACCTCGTCGATGCGCTCGGCGAGGAGCTCGACGCCGACGCCGTAGTAACCGACGACGCACGCCGGGTCGAGCTCGCAGGCGGCGCCGTAGGCGAGGCCGCCGCCGAAGCAGAACCCGATGACGCCGACCGGCCCGCTCACGTCGGGCCGAGAACGGAGGTACGAGAGTGCGGCGTCGACATCCCGCACCCCGGCGTGCGGATCGAACTGACCGATGAGCTCGAGCGCCCTCGCCATGCCCGACTCGTCATGAGCCAGATCGACCATGCGCTCGATGCGCCAGAACAAGTCGGGCGCGACTGTCACATAGCCGAGCTCGGCGAGGCGATACGCGACGCGGCGCGTGTAGTCGGTGACACCGAGCGCTTCGTGCAACAGAACCATGCCCGATCCGTGCTCGCCGTCGGTCAGCGCGAGGTGGGCGTCGACCTCGCCGTCGTAGGACGGGAAGCGGACCGATTGCGCGCGCACGGAGTTGCCTAGGCCGCGTCGCCCTGGTGGCGTCGGTCGGCGTCGTCCGACGAGACCCAGCCGAACAGCGCGCTCCAGATCGCGCCGCCGAACATGATCGCGACCGGCACGACCAGCACCATCACCACGATCATCAGCACGGCGCCAAGCACGGCAAGGACGTTATCGGACCGAGTCGGAGTAACGCTTGACGTCGGCAACACGTCAGCGGAGCATGACCCGGGCGGCGCGGGTGTCGTGCCCCCCAAGGAGGCACGACATGGAAGATTCGAAGTGGGAGCGGTACGGCGCCGCCGCGGGCGTGTTGTTCGTGGTCTTGGTGGTGGTCGGAGCGCTCATCGGGGGCTCACCGCCGAGCCCGGATGACTCCGTCCGGAAGATCGCGACGTACTACACGGACCACACCGCCGCGATAAAGACCGGGGCGTTCCTGACCGGTCTGGGCGGGGCTGCGTTTCTGTGGTTCCTCGGAAGCCTCTGGAGCACGCTCCGCCGCTCCGAGGACACGCGGCGGCTGGCGACCATCTCGGTCCTCGGCGGCGTCGTCGGCCTGATCACCGCGTTCACGGCGTTCGCACTGAACGCCACGGTCGCACTCGCCATCGATTCCACCGGGGCGACCGCGGGGGTCAATCCCAAGTTCATCTACCTGCTGTCGGGAACGATTGGCGGGATGGGCAACTTCGGAATCGCCATCCTCGTCGCCGCCACCGGCGTTGCCGCCCTGCGCACGGGGGTCTTCCCCGCCCCGTTGGGGTGGGCGAGCCTCGTGATCGCTCTGGGCTGGATCGTGAGCGGTCTCGCCGTGGTGACCGACTCCGGGGCGATCTTCGCGGTCGGGTTCATCGTGTTCCTGGTCTGGCTGATCTGGGTGCTCGTGATCAGCTTCTTCCTGTTCCGGCCGCCCGAGGAGACGGCACCGGCGACGCCGGCGGCACCGGCGACGCCGTCAACGGCGTAGACGACGGGCGGCGCGCGTCCCGCGGGCGGGAAACGCCTCGGGGCGCGCGCCCTCCGCGCGCGTGACCGCGTTCCACGCCGCGGCGGCGACCGCCGCGAACACGGCGTCCGAGGAACGGGGCCGCGGCGCGCCGTCGTCGGCGACGACGGTGACGTCGATGGCCGGCGTGTCCTTGGCGCGGATCACGCCGAAGGACCTGATCGTCAGGTCGTGGACCTCGCCGGTGTCGGGATCGACCGCGATCCCCTCGCTCAGCACCCAACCCAGGGCCATGTGCGCGGCGCCGACGGCGTAGGAGCGGAGCACGACCTGGTCCAGGGCGTCGCCGGCGTCGAGGCGGACCTCGACGCGTTCGAGTGCGCCCGAGCCGTCGAGGTGGACGCGGGCACCGGCACAGGCGCCGCCGGCCACGGCTGCACACGAGTCGAGGAGCACGGCGGCGGCGCGATCGTCGGCGACGAGGTCTGCCCGATCGGCTCCCGCTTCGTCGAGCGCACCCTCGATCAGCACGGCGAGCTCGGCGATCCCCGCCGCCCGCAGATGCATCCCGACCGGCGGCCCGGCGACGGGCACCGACTCCCATTGCTGGCGGATCTCGAGCCGATAGGGCGTGACGCCGGCGGCAAAGGTCGCGTCGGCGGCCACGCGTCCCTGCACGTCGACCCCGCCGCGCTCGTACACCGCGGCTGCCCCGATCGGTGGGCGCTTGGGGCCGAGACGCACGACGTCCTCTCGCGAGAACACGACACGGACGGTGCGGCCGAGACGGTCGGCCAGGGCACGGGCCGCCGCCGGGACGGGCGACGACTCCTTTCCCCCGAACGCGCCCCCGTTGGCGAGCGGTGTCGACGGCTCGCCGCCCGGCTCGCACCACGAAGCGTCCGGCTCGAGATACGCGGGCTCGACCCAGCCGGTGGCGAGACGAACGCCTCCGGATGGGAGGTCGGGCGGCGACAACGGCGGACGCTCGTCGATCGTCGTGCGCCGTCCCTGGACCTTCCCCGCCTCGGCGCGCGCCTCGGCCAGCGATTCCGCCACCACCCATCGCGTGCCGGCGGCTTCGACGGCGCCGGTGACCGTTCCCTGCGGGCAGGGAACGGCGACGAGGGTGTCGCGGGGAGCGAGGTCGTCGGCGAAGCCACCGCCGCCGAGGGGCACGTCGATGCCGACGCGCTGGCGGCCGCCCCCCTCGAGCTCGGCGCGTTCCGCGGCGGCGTCGAGATCGGTCCGCGGCACCGTGACTCGACCGGACGCCGCTGCGTCGATCGCCTCGTACACGGTCTGCCAGCCGGTGCACCGGCACAGGTGCGCGGCGAGCCCCCGGTCGACGTCGGCGCGACGGGTGCGGCCCTTCGCGAGCAACGACGCGGCGCGCATCACGATCCCCGGTGTGCAGAACCCGCACTGCGATCCGCCCGTGCCGACGAACGAGCCTGCGAGCGAGTCCCGCGTCGCCGAATCGAGCCCTTCGACGGTGGTCACGGCACGGCTGTCCACCCGGACCGCCGGGGTCACGCAGGCGACACGCGCGTCACCGTCGACGAGCACCGTGCAGCAGCCGCACTGGCCCTGCGGCGCGCACCCGTCCTTGGCCGACACGAGCCCGAGCCGTTCACGCAGCACGGACAGCAGCGACTCACCGGGAGCGGCATCGACCTCCACCGGCGTGCCGTTGCACACGAAGGCGACCCGATCGGACATCACGTTCTCCGAGCGGCAGGATAGGGGCATGCCTCCCGTGCCCCTGAGCCGGCGCGCGTTCCTGGCAGCCAGCGGCGGCCTGCTGCTGGCAGCGGCATGCGGCGGTTCGGGGGGCGGAGGGTCCAGCGCCAACGGCAAGGGACTCTCCGCGTTGCTGCTCGCCAGCGATCTCTACGCGTCACCCAACCCGCAGCGGATCGCCTTCGCTCTCTCCGAGGGCCCCAAGTACGCGTCGGGACCGCCCGCCAAGCTCGCGTTCGGGCAGGGCCGGACGCTCGGCGCACCCGTCGACACAGTTCTGCACACTCGCGGCCTTCCCAAGGCCCGCGGCATCTACACCGCCGACGTGACACTGCCGCAGTCGGGGCCCTGGGTGGGCGTCGTCCAGGTGAAGCAGAACGGTCGCCAGCGCAACGCGTCGCTCGCCTTCCAGGTGCAGGACCAGCCGCAGGCGCCGGTCGCCGGGACGCCGGCGCCGCGGGCCGCGTCGCCCACGGTCGCGAACCCGCTCGGCGTCGACCCGATCTGCACCCGCAACCCACCGTGCCCCCTGCACGAGGTGTCGCTGTCGGACGTCATCGGCGCCGGGAAGCCCGTCGCCGCCATGTTCGCGACCCCGGCCCTGTGCCAGTCGCGGTACTGCGGGCCCACGCTCGACGACCTGCTCACCCTCACCGACCAGTACAAGGACCGCATCACGTTCGTGCACACCGAGATCTACACGAACCTGACGGGCAGGGACACGACGCCCACAGTCCAGGCGTGGGGCATCCAGACCGAGCCGTGGCTGTTCGGCGTCGACGCGACCGGCACCGTGGTCTCGCGCATCGACGGCGCGTTCGGTCACGACGAGCAGCAGCAGCTGCTCCAGCAGTTGGTGACCTGAGCCGAACTGGTTCGGCCGGGTTACCGGCTCCGCTTCCGGGTGGACCTCTTCGCCGTCTTGCGCGTCGACCGCTTCTTGGCGGCCTTGCGCTTCGCCGGCTTGCGGGCGGCGCGCTTCTTCGTCGTGCGACGCTTGGCGGCCTTCTTCGTGGTCCGCTTCTTGGTCGCGCGCTTCTTCGTGGCGCGCTTCTTCGTGGTCCGCTTGGCGGCCTTCCGGGTGGTGCGCTTCTTGGTCGTGCGCTTGGCTGCCTTGCGCCTCGCCGGCTTGCGCGCCGTCTTCTTCTTGGCGGTCGCCCTCTTCTTGGCCGGCTTGCGCGCGGTCTTCTTCTTGGCGGTCGCCTTCTTCTTCTTGACCGCCTTCTTCTTCGCAGGCTTCTCGGCCGGCGCGCTCGGCGCGGCGGGAGCCGGGGACGGCTCCCACGGTCGAGGCTCCGGACGCGGGGGCGGCGGGGGCCACGTGCTCCCGGAGCCGCCGCCCTGGTCGCCGCCTTCCCCACCGCCGCTCGGTGGCCACGTTGGTGTCATGGTCTCGGGCCTCCCTCGGCCAGCGCGGATCGCGCAGTCGTGAAGTGTCCCGAGAACCTTACGAGGATCACGTCGCCACTTCCAGTGTCTGCGCGCAACGACGCGGCGACGGCGACGTCAGACGCGAAACGACCCCGCCGGAGCGGGGTCGTCAGAGCACCGAGCGCGGCTCGGTCGAGCGGGTCGATCAGTCGATCAGGAGAACGACTGGCCGCACCCGCACGTGCGGGTCGTGTTCGGGTTGTTGATCGTGAACCCGGCGCCCTGCAGCCCGTCCTTGTAGTCGAGCGAGGCGCCCGTCAGGTACTGCGAGCTCGCGGGGTCGACCACGACCTTCACGTCACCGAACTCGCTGGCGAGGTCGTCGGCCGCCACGTCAGTGTCGAAGAACATCTCGTAGCTCAGACCCGAGCACCCACCCGGCCGCACTGCGACGCGCAGCACCAGCTCTGGATTGTCCTCGGCTTTGATGAGCTCCTTCACCTTGCTCGACGCGGTGTCGGTCAGGGTGAGCATGGGTCCTCCAGGTGATGGTTCATGTGCGATCTTCAGCGTATCCGACGGAAACGGTCACATGGCACGGCTCGGGGTCGTACAACGTGGCGAACTCCTCGACCCTTCCCCCGCCCACCTGGTCGACAACGCCCTCGCACAGCCCGCGGTGCAGATTGCAAACGAGCTCGGGGTACGCCTCGGCGAGCTCCCGGAACGGGCAGTGGAGGAACTCGATACGGGTCGCGCCCTCGTATTCACCGTCGGCGGCGTCGGGCGAGGGCTCGAAGCCGAGCTGGGCGAGCTCGTCGTCGAGCGCCCGCAGGCAGCTGCGCGTGCGGGCGCGCTTGCCGGCCTCGGTGCCCCAGGCGTGGCCCGTATCTGCGGCGTCATCGGGATCGGCGCCGACCCGTTCGGCGAGGCTCGCGAGCAGACCGGCGAGCAGCGCGTGCGCCGGGGGGTCGAAGCCGAGACCCGGCGCGCCGTCGGCGAGGAAGTAGAGATGCTGCGGGCGGCCGACGGTGCCACGATGCACTGCTTCCGCTTCGATCAGGCCCGCGTCGCGCAGGCGATCGAGGTGCAGGCGGACGGTGTTGGCGTGGAGCCCGAGGCGATCGGCGAGCTCCCCCGCCGACAAAGGCGCCGTCGACGTGGCCAGCTCCCGGTACATCGCGTAGCGGGTCTCGTCCCCCAACGCCTTGAGGACCGTGAGTTCGTCGGGCCGGCTTGCCATGACGGCTTGACCGTACCTCCGCCCGGGCATATTTTCAAGGTGACCGCTGGTTTTATTGGGCGGAAGCTCTGACTTATGGCTCTTCACACGCCCGATCCCGACGACCCCGGCGCGCCCGTCCATCGGGCCGTCGAGGGTCCCCCGCCGAGCCCGAACGATGTGCGCCGCACCCTCGAGGGGGTCATCGACCCCGAGCTGCGCGCCAGCATCGTCGAGCTCGGCATGGTTCGCGACGTCCGCGTCGCAGACGACGGCGAGGTCACCGTGAAGGTGGCCCTCACGACGGCCGGCTGCCCGCTGCGGGCGCAGATCCAGAGCGACGTCGAATCGAAGGTCCGTGGGCTGCGGGGCGTGACCGATGTGCGGGTCGAGTACGGCGAGATGACCCAGGACGAGAAGTCCGCGGTGATGCAGCGTGCCCGCTGGCAGGCGCGCGAGAACGCGCCCGGGACCGAAGTGCTCCCGACGACACGCGTCCTCGCGGTCGCCAGCGGCAAGGGCGGGGTGGGCAAGTCCTCGGTGACGGTGAACCTCGCCGCTGCGCTCGCGGCGCAAGGCCGGACCGTCGGCGTGCTCGACGCCGACATCTGGGGCTTCAGCGTGCCGCGCATGCTCGGTGTAGAAGGCCGTCTCGGTGGCTCCGACGGCAAGATCGACCCGAACGAGGTCGAAGTCCCGAACCTGACCGACCCGTCCGGCGCGCCGGGTCGGATCAAGGTCGTCTCGATGGGGTTCCTCGTCGACGACGCCGAGACGGCGCTGATGTGGCGGGGGCTCATCCTCGCCCGCGCGCTCGAGCAGTTCCTCACCGACGTGCGGTGGGGCGAGATGGACTACCTCCTCATCGACATGCCGCCCGGCACCGGCGACATCCAGATGGCGCTGGCGCGGCTCCTGCCGAGCACCGAGCTCCTCGTCGTGACCACGCCCGCCCTCGCCGCCCAGCAGGTCGCGACCCGAGTCGCCGACATGGCGCGGCGCAGCTACCTGAAGGTGATCGGCGTGATCGAGAACATGAGCGCCTTCGCCGCGCCCGACGGGTCGCGCCACGCGATCTTCGGCGAGGGCGGCGGCGCCGCGCTCGCGAACGAGATCGACGTGCCGCTCCTCGGCGCGGTGCCCATCGAGCCGGGAGTGTCGGCGGGGGGTGACACCGGGAAGCCCGTCGTGATCACCTCACCCGACAGCGCCGCCGGCGCCGTGTTCCGCCGCATCGCGGGACAGATCGTCGACGAGCTGCTCCCGCCGCTCGACCTCAGCTCGTGCACGGCCCGCATCTTCGATCTCGCACAGGCCAACCTCGACGCGAAAGACGCCGCCGCGCGGTAGAACCCCGACCGTGACAGAGACCGCCGACGTCATCGTGCTCGGCATGGGCATCGGCGGCGAGCTGCTCGCGGAGCGCGTCGCGGACGCCGGGCTCGACGTCGTCGGCATCGAGGCCAACCTCGTCGGCGGCGAGTGCCCGTACTGGGCCTGCATCCCCACGAAGATGATGACGCGGGCCGCGAACGCACTCGCCGAGGCCCGGCGGGTCCCGCATCTCGCCGGCACCGCGACCGTCGATCCCGATTGGGCGCCAGTCGCCGCTCGCATCCGCGCCGATGCGACCGACAACTGGGACGACCGCGTCGCCGTCGAGCGCTTCGAAGCGAAGGGTGGACGGTTCGTGCGAGGCACCGGCCGACTCGACGGCCCGGGCCGCGTGCGGGTCGGCGACCGCACGTTCGAGGCTCGCCGCGCGGTCGTGCTCGCGACCGGCACGCGGCCCGCGATCCCGCCCGTCCCCGGGCTCGACACGGTCGAGTACTGGACCAATCACGAGGCCGTCGAGACCGAGGAAGTGCCGGCGTCGCTCGTCGTGCTCGGCGGCGGCGCCGTCGGCCTCGAGTTCGCCCAGGTCTTCGCCCGCTTCGGTTCCAAGGTGACGATCGTCGAGCAATCGGAGGGTCTGCTCCCGCCCGAGGAGCCCGAGGCGGGCGAGCTGATCGCAGGGGTGTTCGGGCGCGAAGGCGTCGAGGTGCGCACCGGGGTGGGCGCGCGGTCGGTTTCGCGCGCGGCGGAGGGAGTGCAGGTGACGCTCGACCGGGGCGAGCCGCTCCGGAGCGAGCGACTGCTCGTCGCCACCGGCCGTCGGACGGACCTGCATCCCCTCGGCGTCGCCAGCGTCGGACTGGACCCGGACGCTCATGCGGTGCCCGTCGACGATCGGCTCCGCGCCGCCGACCGGCTGTATGCGATCGGCGACGTCACCGGGCTCGGCCCCTTCACGCACATCGCCGTCTACCAGGCACGGATCGCGGCCGCGGACATCCTCGGCGAGGACACGCCTCCGGCCGACTACCGCGCGCTGCCGCGGGTCACGTTCACGGACCCGGAGATCGGCGCGGTCGGCCTCACCGAGCGGCAGGCACGGGAGCAGGGCATCGACGTGCGCGTCGGGATGGCTGACCTGCGGACGACGTCACGCGGATGGATCCACAAGATCGGCAACGACGGCTTCTTCAAGCTTGTCGAAGACCGGCGGCGTGGCGTCCTCGTGGGCGCGACGTCCGTCGGTCCGCACGGCGGAGAGACGCTGGGTTTGATCGCCCTGGCCGTGTACGCCGAGGTGCCCGTGGAACGGTTGCGGTGGATGATCTACGCGTACCCGACGTTCCACCGCGGGATCGAGGACGCGCTCGCGGACCTGCGCGCCGGCTGACGGCAGCCCGCTACGCGAGCTTCCAGGCCGACTTCACGCTGCCACCCTCGACCTTCCCCTCCGCCTTGAGCTTGAGCAGGTGGGCGTGCACCTGGCGGCCTGCCCACTCCTGCAGCTCGGCGGGCGTGTCGGCGTAGATGCGGTCGACGATGTCGGACACCCGGAGCGGGCCGTCCTTCAGCACCTTGAGGATCTGGCGCTCGCGCGCCCGGCGGTGCTTCAGGTACTCGTCGATCTTCGGCTTGGGCTCGTCGATGACGTCGCCGTGGCCCGGAGCGATGCGCGCCACCCGCCGCTTCTTGAGCTTCTCGAGCGACGCCATGTACTGGGCCATGTCGCCGCCGCGAGCGGGGTTCACGACCGAGAACGAGCCGTTGAGGATGACGTCGCCGGTGAACAGGACGCGCTCCTCCTCGAGCAGGAAGCAGATGTGGTTGGGCGCGTGACCGGGCGTATGGATGACCTCGAGCCCGAACTCGGTGCCCTCGATGCTGTCGCCGTCGCCGACCGTTCGGTCGGGTGTCACGACCGGGTCCCGCTTGGAGAACGCGACGACCTCGGCGCCGGTCGCCTTCACGAGCCGCTCGGTGCCGGGCGCGTGGTCGGGATGCGTGTGCGTGAGGAGCACCCAGCGGACGCGCTCGCGCATCGACGCCCCGACGATGGCGTCGATGTGCCTCTTCGTGTCGGGGCCGGGATCGATCACGGCGACCTCGTCGATGCCGACGAGGTACGTGTTCGTGCCGGGCCCCGTCATCGGCCCGGGGTTCGGGGCCACGATGCGACGCACGAGCGGCGACAGCGCGCTCGGGACGCCCGGCGTCATGTCGGGCATCAGGCCACCCCCTCGTGGCCGGGATCGCCCGGGAGCAGGATGCGCGCCCCGCCCGCGTCGGCGACGACGCGCGGCTCGGACGCGGTGACGGCCTCGAGCAGCTCGGCCGCGGTCGGAAAGCGCCCCAGCTGCTCGAGGTTGCGCATCGTCGGGAAGATGATCTCGAGCTCGCCGCGCTCGGCCCGCGCGAGCGCGTCCTCCGGGCGGATCCAGACCGACGCCACCGTCTCGCTGTCGTCGTGCAGGTACGCATGCCCCTCGGGCGCGGCGGCCACGAAGAACCAAGTGTCGTAACGGCGGGGCGATTCCGCCGGCGTGATCCAGTGCGAGAAGAGATGGAGAGCCCCGGCGTCGAGCAACAGGTCCTCGTCCTCGACGACCTCGACGAACGGCCGCTCGCCGGCGCCGACGGCCCGGCGGGCAGTCTCGAGCCGCGCCGCGACGGACGGGT
The DNA here is from genome assembly GCA_036498645.1 of Acidimicrobiia bacterium. Classification (GTDB taxonomy): domain Bacteria; phylum Actinomycetota; class Acidimicrobiia; order IMCC26256; family JACDBD01; genus JALZAA01. The sequence goes on from DASYFC010000035.1 coordinate 22,004, forward strand.
CGTCGAGGTCGACGGGACGGCTCGTGGCGGCGGAGCGGGCGAGGAGGACCCCGGCCTCCTCGAACGTCTCACGGATGGCGGCGACCCAGAAGCCCATTCCCCCCGCATGCATGCCGAGCTGGGTGCTGGCGGAGGAGTCGTCGCGCCCGTGGCAGCGGCCGAGCAGCTCCGGCGCCCGGTCGCCGGCGTCGACCGCGCCGCCCGGGAACACGTAGGCACCGCCCATGAACTCGACCGCGACGTTGCGCCGCAGCATGAACACCTCCAGCTGCGGCGCGTCACGGACGAGCATCACGGTGGCGGCCTCCCGAGGGGTCACCACCGCAACGCCTCGGAGTCGGGCCCATCCAAAGGGTCACTAGCGTCGCGCACTTCGACGCCAGTCTACGTGGCGAGTCGCGAGTTCCCCGCGAGCCACGCACCGGCACCGAATTACGCTGGCGACGTGGACCCACGGCGCGCGTTGCCCGGCGTCGACCGGGTGCTCGCGGCGCTCTCGGGCCTTCCGCACGAGCTGCTCGTCGCGTGCGCCCGCGACGCGATCGGGGCCGCGCGCGAGGGGATGGCGCGCGACCAGGCCGAGGGCGCCGTGTCGGGCGACGACGTGATCGCCGATGCGCGGCGTCGCGTCGAGCAGCTCCAGGACCGCCTCTTGCGTCCCGTCATCAACGCCACCGGCGTCATCGTGCACACGAACCTCGGCCGCGCGCCCGTGGGTGACGACGCGCTGGCTGCGGCCCGCGCGATCGGCCGCGGCTACTCGAACCTCGAGTACCACATGGACGACGGCGAGCGGGGCTCACGCCACGAGCACGCCGGCGCGCTGCTCGCCCGGGCGTGCGGCGCCGAAGCCGGCCTCGTCGTCAACAACAACGCGGCCGCGGTGCTGCTCTCCCTGGCGGCGCTGGCCCGGGGCGGCGAGGTCGTCGTCTCGCGCGGCGAGCTGGTCGAGATCGGCGGCGGGTTCCGGGTGCCCGAGATCATGGCCGAGTCCGGATGCCGGCTGGTCGAGGTGGGCACCACCAACCGCACCCGCCGCGCGGACTACGCGGGCGCCGTCGGGCCCGACACCGCCCTCGTCCTCAAGGTGCACGCGTCCAACTACCGGATGGTCGGCTTCGTCGAGTCGGCGCGCGTCGCCGAGCTCACGGCGCTGGGGCCGCCCGTGATGGTGGATGCCGGCTCGGGGCTGCTCGACGAGACGACACCATGGCTGGCGAGCCGGCCGGCGTGGCTCCGTGACGAGCCCGGCATCCGGCAGGCCGTCGACGCCGGTGCGGCGCTGGTCACGTTCTCGGGCGACAAGCTGCTCGGCGGTCCCCAGGCCGGGATCGTCGTGGGCAGAGCCGACCTCGTCGCCACCCTCGCGGCCCACCCGCTGGCCCGGGCGATGCGGGCCGACAAGCTCACCCTCGCCGCGCTGCAGGCGGTCGCCTTCTCCTATCTCTCTGGGGACGCGACCACGATCCCCCTGTGGAGGATGGCGACCGCCCCGCTGGACGGGCTGCGCGCCCGGGCCGAGGCGATCGCGGCCACCATCCCGGCGGCCAAGGTGCTCGACACCGACGCCGTGGCCGGCGGCGGCTCTCTGCCGGGCTTGACGATCCCGTCGGTCGGCGTCGGGGTCGAGGTGCCGGCGCCCGCACGGGCGCTCGCGCACATGCGTGAGCACGACGTCGTCGGCCGGATCGACGACGACACCGTCGTCTGCGACCTGCGCACGGTCGACCCCGCGGACGACGAGCCTGTCGCCCGCGCCCTCGCCGCCGCGTCCGCCTGACCCGGCACGCCGTGCGCACCGTCGCCACCGCCGGCCACGTCGACCACGGCAAGTCGTCGCTCGTCCTTGCCCTCACGGGGACCGACCCCGACCGGTTCCCGGAGGAGAAGCAGCGCGGTCTCACCATCGACCTGGGATTCGCGTTCACGAAGCTGCCGTCCGGGGAGCAGGTGGGCTTCGTCGACGTGCCCGGCCACGTGCGGTTCATCAAGAACATGCTCGCCGGCGTGGGCGCGGTCGACGTCGTGATGCTCGTGGTCGCTGCCAACGAGGGTTGGATGCCGCAGAGCGAGGAGCACCTGCGCATCATCGAACTGCTCGGCGTCCGGCACGGGCTCGTCTGCCTCACGAAAGCCGACCTCGTCGACGGGGACACGCTGGAGCTGGCCCGCCTCGAGCTCGACGAGCGCCTCGCAGGATCGGCGCTCGCCGACGCGCCGGTCGTGGTGTGCGACGCGGTGTCGGGGCGGGGGCTCGACGACGTGCGCGCCGGCCTCGACGCCGTGCTCGCGGCCGCGCCCGAGCCCGTCGACCGTGACCGGCCGCGGCTCTGGGTCGACCGCGTGTTCGCGGCCAAGGGCGCGGGGACGGTCGTGACGGGCACCCTGGCCGGCGGCTCCTTGCGCGTCGACGACGAGGTCGAGGTCGGCCCGCGGGCGCGGCGGGCGCGGATTCGCGCCATCGAGACCGCGCACCACCAGCTGGACGTGGCCTCGCCGGGCACCCGGGTCGCGCTCAACCTGGCCGGGCCGGGGGTGGAGCGCAGCGCGGTGCGTCGGGGCGACGGCGTCGTCCGAGGCGGCCAGTGGCAGCTGACCGACGTCGTCGACGTCGGCCTCGAGCCGCTCGGGGACAGAACCTTCCGCGGCCGTGCCTCGCTGCAGTGCTACGTGGGATCAGGCGAGCACGCGGCGGTCCTGCGCGTGCTCGACGCCGCCGGCCGGTACGGCCGCCTCCGGCTGGACGCGCGGGTGCCGCTGGCCCCGGGAGACCGGCTGGTGCTGCGCGATCCCGGCGAACGCGACACGGTCGGCGGCGCCGAGGTGCTGGATGCAGCCCCGAGCGGGCGCGCCCGCGACGCGGCCGCTTCCCTCGCGCTCCCGTTGGAGCGGCGGCTCCTCGCCGGCCACCGGTGGCTGGGCGTGGATGCCCTCGGACCGCGCGCCGGCCTCGGGCCGGCCGAGGCGGCCGCACTTGCCGACGACGTCGTGCGGTCGGGCGCGGCCGTCCGCGTCGGCCGATGGCTCGTCTCCCCGGACACCGTGACGGCCCTGCGAAGCGCGGCGGCCGACAAGGTTCGGGCCAACCACGCGCGCGCTCCGCTCGAACCGGGTGCCGACCTGGCGACCTTGGCGTCCGAGCTGCGGGTCGACGCCGACCGGCTCCGAGCCGCGCTGGCGGACGATGGCGAGCTCGTCGTCGAGCGCGGCTACGTGCGCGACGCCACGCGTCGGTCCGGCGTCGGCGAGTCGGCCGAGGCGCGTGCGCTCCTCGACGCGCTCAAGAAGGCGCCGTTCTCACCGCCCGAGCCGGCGTCGGCGGGCGCCGACCAGGCGTTGGTGCGCTCGCTCGTTCGTGAAGGCGTCCTCGTCGACCTCGACGGGATCGTGTTCGCGTCGAGCGCCGTCGACGAGGCGCGGCGGAGGGTCCGAGCCGCGCTCCGCGACCGGGGCAGGGTGACGGTTGCCGACGTCCGCGATCTCCTCGGGTCGACGCGCAAGTACGTGCTGCCGATCCTCAAACAGCTCGACGGCGAGGGCGTCACCCGTCGCCGCGGCGACGACCGGATCCCCGGCCCGGCCGCAGTGAGAGACGCCTGAGCAGGGGCTTGCGACGGCGACCGGTCAGGCCGCGGTGGCGGCGACTTTGCCGACCGCCGCCGCAGGAGCCGGAGCTTGCGACGGCGACCGGTCAGGCCGCGGTGGCGGCGGCTTTGCCGACCGCCGCCGCAGGAGCTGGAGCTTGCGACAGCGACCGGTTAGGCCTCGATGAGAAGCCGGCGCTCGGCCTCGGTGAGGCCGCCCCAGATGCCGTGCGGCTCGCGGATGCCGAGCGCGTAGTCGAGGCACTCGGCCTGGACCGGGCATTCGCCGCAGATCGCCTTGGCCTTGGCTTCGCGTAGGTCGCGCTCGTCCTTGCGCTCCGGCGTGGTCGGAGGGAAGAAGAGCGCCGACTCGGGACCGCGGCAGGCCGCCCGCAGCTGCCAGGTCCGTTCCGTCATTTGGACCGTCACCGGCCCCCTCCCCGGGTCGTGCAGGTGCGGGCGACGGTATCCCCCTCCCCTGTGCTCGACAAGGCCCGAAACGCGCAGAATTTCCGCTCCGCTAGGCCTCGTCCCCAGTGTCACCCCCGCCATCACCGGGAGCGCGGCCACGGGCGCGGCTCCGCCGGCCGCTCCGGTCGCGGTAGTCGCGGGCGCCGCCCTCCTCGGGCTCGACCTCGAGCACGAGGCCCTCGACGGCGACGACACGCACCGGATCGCCGGCGTCGATCGGCGTGGCCCGGTTCGTACGGGCGCGCCAGCGGGCGCCCTGGATGACGACGACGCCGTCGGGCGCCACGTCGACCTCTGCTTTGCCCTCCTCGCCCACGATCCCTTCGCGTCCGATCGTCGGCGTGGAGAAGCGCGACCGGATCACCGCCGTCATCGCCCCGAGCATGAAGAGCGCCGTGCCGACGATGACGATGGCGAGCACCCACCACGGTGGGTTGAGGCGAGCGTCGCCTCCGTACAGCGTGAGCGACCCGGCGACGAGCGAGCCGCCCCCGATGAACGTCCACACTCCGAGACCACCCGCTTGCACGTCGACCGCGAAGCCGAACACGGCCAGCATCAACAACGCCGCGGCCCACCACGCCACTGGAAGATGCGAGAAGCCGACCAACGCGCCGATGAGCGCGGCGGCGCCGGCCAGGCCCGCCAGCCCGATCCCGCACGTGTAGAACTCGAACACCATCAACGCCAGGCCGGCGAGGAACAGCAGGTAGGCGATCGACGGGCTGATCAGCGTGTGCAACAGCTGGTTGGCGATGTCGAGGCGGCCGAAACGCACCTCCTGGTTGGGCTGGCGCCGCCGGCCGAGGCCCTGGCCGACGACCGTGGCAGTCGACAGGAGCTTCGGCCCGGACGCGGTCGGGACGGCCCGCCCGTCGAGCGACACGATCAGCTCGCCCACGGTGGGCTCGACGGTGTTGATCGCGCCGGCGCGGTGGGCGGCGTCCGCCGGGAGGTTCTCGACCGCCAGCCGCCGCGCGCCGGCCCCGTCGCGGTCCCAGCGCGTCGCCAGTGCCGCCAGCCGGTCGCTCACCGCGCGCCGGTTCGTGGCGCCGGGCTGGTCGAGCCGAAGCGGGACCGCGGGACCGATGCTCGAGCCCGACGACACCGACAACACCGGTGCCGACTCGGCGAGGAGTGTCGCGGCGCCCTTCGCCTTGGCGCCCGACGGTCCGACCCACACCACGACCGGCACTCGTGACCCGCGGACGTCCTGCAGCAACGGCTCGACGTCGACGTCGACCGACCCGCCGGAATCGAGCTGGAGCACGATCATCGTCGATCGGCGCTGGTTCGCTTGCCGGATCGCGTCGCGCACGAGCGACGCCGTCGGCGGGTCGAGCAACCCGTCGACCTTCACGACGTCGATGCCGTTGTGCCGGGGCGTCGCCTGCGCCGGGCGGCCCCACGCGACGTCGCTGACCAGGATCGCCGCCGCGGTCGCGAGGCACGCGACGACGGCGAGGCGCCGGGCGAATGTTCGCATGTGAGCGGTTCTAGGCTGGATGCGCATGGACCTGGCGCGTTTCTGCTCCTCCGCTCGCGTCATGATCGTGGCCGGCAAGGGTGGTGTCGGGAAGACGACGGTGACCGCGACCCTCGCCGCCGCCGCTGCCGACGCCGGCCTGAGCGTGCTGATCGTCGAGGTCGAGGGCAAATCGGGGCTGGCGGCCTGCTTCGGGCGCCCGCCGCTCGGGTACGAGGAGGCGGAGCTGGCGCCGCGGATCCGCGGCCGGACGCTCACCCCCGACGAGGCGCTCCTCGACTACCTCGAGAACCACGGACTGCGGCGCATCTCGAAGCGGTTGGTCCGCTCGGGTGCGCTCGAGGTCGTGTCCTCGGCGGTCCCGGGCATGAAGGACATCCTCGTCCTCGGCAAGGTGAAGGCGCTCGAGCAAGAGCGAGCGGCCGATCTGATCATCATCGACGCCCCCGCGGCGGGCCATGCCGTCACATTCCTGATGTCGCCCCGTGGCCTCGGCGACGCGGTCCGCGTCGGACCGGTGAGCAAGCAGTCGACCGACGTGATCGAGATGCTCTCGGATCCGGCACGCTGCCAGGTGATGCTGGTGACCGTCCCCGAGGAGACCCCGGTGAACGAGCTCGTCGACACCGCCTTCCAGCTGGAGGACCGCATCGGCGTGCAGCTCGGGCCGGTCGTCGTGAACGCGTGCTACCCCGACCCGGGCCTGCCCGCATCGGTGGAGGAGGTCCAGCGGCTCGCCGAGGAGCTCGGCGTCTTCGTGTCGCAGCGCGAGGCCACCGACCTCGTCGGCGCGGCCGAGTTCCGCCGTGAGCGGTACGTGCTCCAGCAGGAGCAGGCCGATCGCCTGGCGGCGCGGCTCCCGTTGCCGCAGGTGCGCCTTCCGTTCCTGTTCACTGCCGAGCTCGGGCCGCCCGAGATCGACGCTTTGGCCGGCAGGTTCAAAGCGCAGGTCGAGGAGTTGCCCGAGGCGTCGTGGGGTCGCGTGACCGTTTCATGAGCGAAGGCGTCTCGTTCGACGACATCCTGCACGACCGGCACATCGTCGTGTGCTGTGGCACCGGCGGCGTCGGCAAGACGACGGTCGCGGCCGTCTTCGCCGTCGAAGGGGCGCGCCGGGGTCGGAACGCGGTCGTCGTCACCATCGACCCCGCCAAACGGCTCGCCAACACGCTCGGGCTGGAGTCGTTGTCGAACACCGCGCACGAGATCGAACGGCGACGTTGGGACCCGGTGGGCGAAGCCCCGCCGAGTGGACGACTCTCGGCGCTCATGCTCGACACGAAGTCGACGTTCGACCACCTGATCGCCACGTACGCGGCCGACGCCGACCAGACCCAACGGATCCTCGGCAACCGCTTCTATCGCAACGTGTCGACTGCGCTGTCGGGGACGCAGGAGTACATGGCGATGGAGAAGCTGTACGAGCTGCACGAACAGGGCGGCTACGACCTCATCGTCGTGGACACGCCGCCGACGCGCCACGCACTCGACTTCATCGACGCGCCTCGACGCCTGACGCGCCTGCTCGACAACCGGATCTTCCGGATGCTGATGATGCCGACCCGCGCCTACCTGCGGGTGGCGAGCGCGGCGGTGCAACGGTTCCTGCGCACCGTGTCGAAGGTGGTCGGCACCGAGGTCATCGACGACGTGGTTGCGTTCTTCCGCGCGTTCGAAGGGATGGAGGAGGGGTTCCGGAACCGCGCCGCCAGCGTGCTCGCCCTGCTCGCCGAGCCGTCCAGCAGCTTCGTGATCGTCAGCTCACCGCGCCGCGACGCCGTCGAGGAGGCCGCGTTCTTCGCCGAGCGCCTCGCCGAGAGCGACATCCCGGTCGAGGGCTTGATCGTGAACCGCGTGCATCCGTCGTTCGGCGAGGAGGGCGTCGGAGGTCTCCGAGCCCGCGCCGAGACCATCGCGGCCAAGAAGACGGAGTTGGCGCGCGCCCCGGGAGACGGCGCCGGCTCGGCCACGAGGTTGGCCTCGCTGTACGCCAATCTGGCCGACTTCCGGCAGGTCGCCGAGCGGGAGCGTCACCACGTCGCCGGCGTGAAGGCCCGCGCCGGGAGAGCGGCGGTCGCGTACGTCCCGTTCCTCTCCCGCGACGTGTACGACTTCGACGCCCTGGCCGAAGTGGGGCGCTACCTCTTCGCCACCGCGTCAGCGCGCGTCGGCTGAGCGCGCCGCGCTATCCCTCGCGGTCCGGGCCCGCGTCGGCCGGCACATTGGCGGTCGACGGCCCACGCGCCGGCGCGCGGGTCGCGCCCGCGCCACCGACGCCGAAGCTGAACACCCGACCATTGGCGGCACCGTCGCGCGCGACGACGTAGATCCGGCCGTTGTGGACGGTCGGCGTCGTGAACTTGTTGCCGGTGCCGATCGGCCAGCTGCCACGCAGGGTCAGCACGCCACCGGTCGGGTTGGCGTCGTAGGCGCGCAGCTCTGCGTTCTGTTGCTGGCCGGGGTTGACGGGGAAGAACGTCACCCACACCAGCGCGGAGCCGGACGACGTCCCGTCCGACGTGACGACCGCCGAGCTGGTGCCATAGGCGAACGGATCGCTCGACTGACCGGCGAGGCTGAGCATCGGCTGCCCACCGACGTCGACGACGTTGTACGAGGTGAGCTTGCCGGTGTTCGCGCCGTAGAACGTCGGATTGGGGACGTAGATGCTCCCGCCGTCGCCGGGCCACATCGCCGGCGTCGCCCAGACACCGGGGGTGTTCGGCAACGGGGACGAGCTGCCGATGTCGTCGCCGGCATGGCCCGATTGGTCCGGGCACGAGTTCGCCGCGCCCTGCTGGAAGCCGCCGAGGTGGTCACGGTTCAGGAGATAGATCGGGCCCTGCTTGCCCACGACGACGAGGACGTGGGGGACGGCGGACGTGCCGAACGAGTTCGGCAAGGCGAGGGGCGCGCCGGATCCGATGTCCTCGTCGTTGTCGCTCAGTTCCTGCGCGTTGCAGGGAGCCCAGAAATCGGCCGCCTGCAGCGTGCCTCCTGCTTGGACGTGGAGGCGGATGGCGGCTTCACCCAACCGGGGTGACGGGGTCGAGCCCGGGAGCGGCGCCGGCGGGACCTCGCCGTTGCCGCTCACGAGCAGGATGTTGCCGGGCGCGTCGCTGACCAGCCGGCCGCCTGCTTGCCAGATGCCGCCACCGGGCTTGCCGACCTCGGGTGGGGACGGCGGGATGAGCGCCTCGTCCGTCCAGCGCGCGGTCGTGGCGCCGCTCGTCCCGTTGATGCCGACGACCCAACCTCGGTACGGCGGGGCGTCGCAATGCCCGCCGAACGCGGCGTACACGACGCCGTTCATCAGGAGCAGGCCGGGGCGCTGCAAGTGGTATGTCGGATCGAAGGTCGCGGTCGGGTCGTTGTCCGCTGCGCCCTGGATCACGACCGGGAAGTTCGGCTTCTCGGCTCCGGTGGCCACGTCGATGGCGTGGGCCTTGTACTGCGCGGGGCCCGACGTCCCCGCGGCGTACGTCTTGGACAAGAGGTACGCGGTGTGCGTCGCGGTGTCGATCGCCGGAGCCGACGTGATGCCGACCCAGGGCGTCAGGTCGGCGCAACTGAGGTCGGCCGGGTTCCACGGCACCCCGAGGTCGCTGCGCTGCCACACCGGCGTGCCGGTCTCGGCGTCCAGGCCGTACACGTGGTTCGTCTCGGTGGCGACGAGGAGCGTCCCGTGCGCACCCGCGCCCGGGTCGACCACCGGCGGCGCGTACACCTGGCCGTCGACCCCGGTCGACCACCGCTCTCCGAATCCGCACCCACCACCGGCCGACGGGTTCAGGCCCGGCTGGTCCGGGTACCAGCCCGTCCGCAGCGGATCGTTCCCCGACACCGGCGAGCCCGGCGACGCGCTGCACGGGAACGACAGATCCGGAGGCGGCGGAGGAGGCGGGGGAACGCACGCGGCGGCCACGGTCGCCAGAGCCAGCACGGCGAGGAGCGCGAGCACACCTCGCCGTGTGACGAACCTTGCCCCCACCCGCACTCCGCCTCCAAACAGTGGACGCATGATTATGGCGGTTCGGGTATCTGCGGGAAAGGGGCAGACGGGGTGGAGTGGGGCGGAAGGCAACGGGCGGATAGGTTGCGGGCCCGATGAAGGTCCTCGTCGCCGCGGATGCGCGCTGGGTGCGTGACCAGGTGCGTGCCGCGCTCGTGGCCCCCGGTCAGGAAGTCATCGAGGTGACCCGGGGTCAGGACGTGCGCGACGCGGTGGCCGAGCACGAGCCCGATCTCGTGGTGCTCGACCTCCAGATCGGCAATATGGGTGGGATCGCAGTCGCGATCGACTTGCACCTCGAGGAGTCGGGCGGACGCCTCCCGCACGTTCCGATCCTGTTGCTCCTCGACCGAGAGGCCGACCGCTTCCTTGCCAAGCGCGCGGCGGCCGAGACGGTGCTCGTGAAACCGGTCGACCCCGGCACCCTGCGCCGCACGGTGAGACGTCTGGTCGGCGGCGACGACCGCGCGCCGGCGTTCCGTGAGGTCAGCTCGGAAAACACCGACCTACAATGAGCGCCCTTCGGGATGTGGCGCAGTTTGGTTAGCGCGCAGCGTTCGGGACGCTGAGGCCGCGGGTTCAAATCCCGCCATCCCGACCATCCGTCGTTTCGTCGGGGGTCCGTACAACACCGATGCCGTCGCTCGCTCCGTTCATCGGCTTCGGCAACGGGACGCTGCTCTTCTTCACGTTCGCCGCCGTCGGCGTCACGTTCAACCTCGTGCTCGACGCGGTGATGCGTCGCGTCGTGAGCCCGGAGGTCCGCCATCGCGCCGGGCCGACGGCTGCGGTCACCGTGCAGGTGCTGGCGACGATCTACGCGGTGCTCGTCGCGTTTGTCATCGTGAACCAGTACAGCCAGCTGCGAGCGGCCAACGAGCAGGTGGCGGCCAAGGCGGCCGACCTCAGCGCGATGTACGAGACCAGCCGCATCTTCCCGACCGCCGAGGGTGACGAGCTCCGCAGGGCGATCACGTCGTACACACGGACCGTCGTCGACCGAAGCTTCCCGAAGCTCGCCGAAACCGCCCGGCCGGATCGGGCCGGTGACATGAAGCTCGAGCGGATCTTCAGCACGCTGCGCTCGATCCATCCCGCCACCGCCGACGAGACCGCGTCCTACAACAAGACGCTGGACCTGCTCGAAGGTGTGGTCGAGACGCGAGCCCGCCTCGTCAACGCCTCGGGCGAGACCGTCCCGTGGCCGCTCGTGTTCATGCTGGCGGTCATGGGCTTGTCGGTGATCGTGGTGAGCACGGTGCTCGATACCCAGCACCGGGCGGCGCACCTGTTCATCCTGACGGCGCTGGCGCTGCTCGTGTCGTTGACGCTCGCGCTCGTCGTGAGCTTGAACTATCCGTTCGACGGGATCCTGCCGATCAGCGACGAGCCGCTCCGCAACTTCTTGGTGTTCCGGGCCGCGCGCTGACCCGCAGCTCGCTAGTTCCCGCGCAGGGCGCGGATCAGCTCGGCCTTGTTCATCTGCGATCGCCCGGGGATGCCGCGGTAACGCGCCTCGGCGTACAGCTCGTCGACGGTGTACTGCTCGTAGGTCCGGGTCTCGCGTAGGGGACCCTCTCCGGCGCCGTTGGCGCCCCGATCGCCGGACGGCACCTGCGATCGGGCCGGCGCAGCGGGCCCGCGATCGCGACGGGACGTCAAGTGGAACGAGAGGAGGTTGGCGACCGCCGCGATGGCGGTGACGGCGGCGACGAGGATCGCGACGGCCACCGCGCCCACGACGAAGACGAGCACCCAGTCACCGATGCCGTCGACCGTGAACTTCGAGAAGCCGACCTGGCGCATCAGGCTGTCGACCGCCGCCGTCAGCGCTCCAGCCAGGAGCCACGGAAGGAAGGCCAGCAGGAACAGGATCACGAAGACGCCGCTCAGTACGGCGGCGACGAGAAAGGCGAGCGCCTGGAGATCGAACGCGCTCCGCTCGTCGACGATCGATGGACGGACCAGCTCCCTCGGAGTGAACCTGTCCATCGGACGCCGGGCGCGTGGCTGCTGTCTCAAAACCACGGTGCACCTGCTTGTCGGTTGACAACGAGCGTAGGCGACCCCGGTTCGCAAGCCGCGGTTCCATGTCCCCTACACGAGCAGCTCCGCGATCTGCACCGCGTTGAGCGCAGCGCCCTTGCGGAGATTGTCGCCGGCGACCCACAAATTGAGGCTCCCCGGCTCAGACGCGTCTTCGCGCACGCGACCGACGAGCACCGGATCCACGCCGGCGGACTCGAGGGGCGTGGGATGCCCGTCACCGCCGTCGACGAGTTGCACGCCGGGCGCGTCGGACAGCAGCTCGACCGCTTCGTCTTTCGTCATCGGGCGCGCGAAGCGCAGGTTGGCAGACACGGCGTGACCGACGTACACCGGCACGCGCACGCAGGTAACGGTGGCGAGCAGGTCGTCGGCGTGGAGGATCTTCCGGCTCTCGTGGAGCATCTTCCACTCCTCCGACGTGTAACCCAACTCACCGAGCGAGCCGGCCTGCGGGATCACGTTGCCGGCGATGGGCCGGTCCCAGACCTCGCCCGGCGTGATCGCACCGTCGATGGCGCCGGCGCGGCTGAGGACGTCGGAGCGGCCGTCACCCTTCGTCCACTGCTCGTCCAGCTCACGCAGCCCCGACTGCCCCGCGCCCGACACCGACTGGTACGTGGAGACAACCATGCGCTCGAGCCCGGCGGCCCGGTGCAGCGGGGCGATCGCGGTGAGGGGGACCGCCGTCGTGCAGTTCGCGCACGACGCGATGCCCTTCGGCATGCGCTGCAGGTCGCCGGGATTGATCTCGGTCACGACGAGCGGCACGTCCGGGTCCATGCGGAACGCCGCCGAGTTGTCGACGACCTTCGCTCCCGCGGCCGCCGCCACCGGCGCCCACTCGGCGGCGATGGGATCGTCGACGTCGACGATCACGAGATCCAGACCGTCGAAGCCGTCGGCGCGCAGGATCTCGCACGTCACCTCGCGACCGGCGTACTCGAGCCTGCGGCCCTCCGAACGCGGCGACGCGTACACACGGAGCTCGTCGACCGGAAAGGCGCGCTCCTCGAGCACGCGCAGCATCTCTCGGCCGACGACGCCGGTCGCGCCGACGACACCGACTCTCACGCCGTCTCCTGACCGAGCTCGAACGCGTCGTGCAAGGCGCGCACTGCGCGCTCGACGTCGCGCTCTTGCACGACGCACGAGACCCGGATCGACGACGTGGAGATCATCTCGATGTTCACGTCCTCCCGGGCGAGTGTCTCGAACATCTTCGCCGCCACGCCGGGGTTCGAACGCATCCCGGCGCCGACGAGCGAGACCCGCCCGATCCCCGGATCGTTGCTTGCGCCGCTGGCGTCCGTCTCCTTGACGACCTTCTCCATCACGGACATCGCGCGCGACAGCTCGTCGTTCGGGACGGTGAACGAGATGTCGGTGTGCCCGGCGGAGGACACGTTCTGCACGATCATGTCGACGTTGACGTCCTCGTCGGCCAGGGCTCGGAACACCGAGGCCGCGATCCCGGGACGGTCGGGCACCTGCTCGATCGTCACCTTGGCCTCCGACGTGTCGTGCGTGACGCCGGAGATGATCGCCTGTTCCATCGTCGGATCTTCCTCTCCCACCCAGGTTCCGGGCTCCCAGCTGAAGCTGGAGCGCACGTGGACGGGTACTCCATAGTTGCGCGCGAACTCGACCGAGCGCAGCGCGAGCACCCCGCTGCCGGTGGCGGCCATCTCCAGCGCCTCGTCGAACGACAACCGCGGGAGCCGGCGGGCGTCGGGCACCACCCGAGGATCGGCGGAGTACACGCCGGCGACGTCGGTGTAGATCTCACACGCCTCGGCGTCGAGCACGGCGGCGAGCGCCACGGCGGACGTATCGGACCCGCCGCGGCCGAGCGTCGTCACGTCGCGCGCCGTCGACACTCCCTGGAAGCCGGCCACGATGGCGACCACCCCGCCGGCGATCGCCTCCCTGATGCGGTCGGCGCGGACCTCGACGATCTTGGCCTTCCGGTGCGCGGTGTCGGTCACGATGCCGGCCTGCGAGCCGGTGAACGACACCGCCGGCTGGCCGTGGTCGAGGATCGCCATGCACAGCAACGACATCGAGATCCGCTCCCCTGCCGTGAGCAGCATGTCCATCTCCCGGGCGGCGGGGACGTGAGAGACGCCGTGTGCGAGCTGCTCGAGGTCGTCGGTCGTCTTGCCCATCGCCGACACCACGACGACGACGTCGTCGCCCTGGCGCCGGGTGCGGACGATGTGCTCCGCGACCGCCTTGATGCGGTCGGCGTCGGCCACCGACGTGCCGCCGTACTTCTGGACGAGCAGGTTCCCCACGCCGCGCACGGTACAGGGGAGATGACGGCCCCCGGGTGCCAATTGGCGCAGTTGCGCTCCTAGACTCCCCGGCCGTGGCGAAGCAGGCCAAGCGCGAGCGTCAAAAGCTGAACCGCGAGGCGCGTCGCCAAGCCGAGCTCGCCGCCGCCCGCCGGCGCAGGCAGTGGCGCACCGGCCGCACGATCGCCATCTTCGCCGTGCCGCTCGTGATCGTGCTGATCGTGGTCCAGCTTCGGAGCAGCGGCAGCGGCAGCAGCGAACCGAACCGCAAGTTCTCCAAGCCGCCCGCGCAGACGCTCAAGCCCGATACGACCTACACGGCGACGATCGACACCAGCCAGGGCAAGATGGTCGTGAACCTCGACGCCGGCGCGGCGCCGAAGAGCGTGAACAACTTCGTGTTCCTGGCCCGCAAACACTTCTACGACGGGCTCACGTTCCACCGCGTCGCCAAGGACTTCGTCATCCAGGGCGGGGATCCCAAGGGGGACGGGAGCGGCGACCCCGGGTACAAGATCCAGGCCGAGACGCCCCCGAACGGCTACCAGGTCGGGTCGGTCGCGTGGGCAAAGACCCAGCAGGAGCAACCGGGCACGGCGGGCTCGCAGTTCTTCGTCGTGACCAGCCCCGCGCCCTCACCGGGCCAGGGCCTCGACGCGATCAACCAGCAGCCCTACCAGTACGGCATCCTCGGCAGCATTGCGCCCGACTCGCTCGCAGTTGCACAGAAGATCGGCGCCCTCGCGCCCGCGAGCGGTGACGGCAAGCCGACGAAGAAGGTGACGATCAACAAGGTCACGATCGCCGAGGCGCCCAGCTCGACGGCTGGGAGCACGACGCCGGCCGCACCGCCCAGCTCGTAGGTCCGGCCGCGGCTGCCGCTCAGACCTCGAGCCGGTCGACCCTGGAACCGTGCTCGATCACGGTGGTTCGCCGTCCGTCGTAGAGGGTGACGACGCCGGTGCCGGCGACGCGCCAGGTGACGTCGGGCTCGCGGATCAAGGCCGTCTGCTCGTCGAGGCCGACGAGTGTCGCGGACCGCGGCAGCAGGTCGATCGAACGCTCGCGCAGGTGGTTGGCGGCGGTGCCGTGGTACGGGAAGACCGCGAGCTCGCGCACGACGCCGAGCCCGACCGTGTACGCGCCGCCCCGCGGGTCGACCATGGGGTCGCACAGGACCGTGGCGCCCGCGCCCGACGCCGCCAGCACCGACCCCTTTCGGTACCCGGCGACGATCGCCTCGAACAGGGCGGAGTCCTTGAGCGCCGAGCGCAGGTGCAGCGGCGACCCGTCGGCGATGTACACGAACCCGGCGTCGCTCACACCCTTGACGTTTGCGCGGTCCTCGGCGTCGGCACGGCGCAGCACCGACAGCCCGCGCACGGACGCGCCGAGCTCCGAGAAGTAGTCGGTCGCCCGGGCGACGACCCGGTCGGGATGCTCGAACGCAGCGGCCGTCGGCAGCACGACGACCTCGTCGCCGGCGCGCGCCAGCAGTTCGGCGTCGAAATCACGGCAACCGTCGTGCCATTCGCCCCCGCCGACCAGCGCGAGCGTCCCCGACGCCTGCTTGGGGCTCATGGCCTCGGGAGCCTACTTGCGGGTAACGTGCCCTTTCTGCACGAAGGGTGCGCGTTTCCATTCGCCGAGGGGGTCACATCGTGACGGTCAAGCGCGTCGGAATCGTCGGCTCCGGGATCATGGGCTCCGGCATCGCCGAGGTCGCGGGCAAGGCCGGGTTCGAGGTCAGCCTGCGCAGCCGCCAGCAGAACACGGCGGACCGGATGATGGCGGGACTCGAGAAGTCGCTCGGCAAGCAGGTCGACAAGGGCAAGCTCGACGCCGGCGAGCGCGACACCGTCCTCGGACGCGTGCGCGCCGTCACCGACCTCGGCGAGCTCGCCGAGTGCGACCTCGTGATCGAGTCGATCGTCGAGGACCTCGCCGTCAAGAAGCACCTGTTCAACGAGCTCGACCGGGTGTGCCACGAGTCCGCCGTCCTGGCCACCAATACTTCGACGTTGCCGGTGGTCGAGATGGCGATGGAGAGCCGCCCCGACCGGGTGTGCGGCATCCACTTCTTCAACCCGGCGCCGATGATGCCGCTGGTCGAGGTGGTGCGCTGCATCACGACCTCCGACGAGACAGTCGGGACGGCCCGTACCTTTGCCGAGTCGTGCGGCAAGAACCCGGTGCTCGTGCGGGACCAGGCCGGGTTCATCGTGAACGCGCTCCTGTTCCCCTATCTGAACAACGCCGTGAAGCTCCTCGACGCCGGCGTGGCGTCACGGGAGGACATCGACGCCGCCATGAAGGGCGGCTGCAACTTCCCGATGGGGCCGCTGGAGCTGCTGGACCTGGTCGGGCTCGACACCAGCCTCGCGATCATCGAGGCGCTCTACGCCGAGTTCCGCGACCCCAACTACGCGCCGGCCCCCTTGCTGCGGCGGATGGTCAGCGCCGAGCGCCTGGGGCGCAAGACGAGCCACGGCTTCTACGACTACGGCTGAGAGTCGAGGAGGGGCGGCGACGTGAGCTACGTCGACGCCAACGGCGTCCATACCTATTACGGCGAGCACGGGTCGGGCGACCCGCTGCTCCTTTTGCACGGCGGCTTGACCGACGGGGACACCTTCGCCCAGCAGACGCCCGCCTTCTCCGACCACTACCGGGTGATCGTCCCGGACCGCCGCGGTCACGGCCGCACCGCCGACGTCGAGGGACCGATCACCTACGACGTGATGGCCGACGACACGATCGCGTTCATGGACGCGCTCGGCACCGGGCCCGCGCACCTCGTGGGGTGGAGTGACGGCGGCAATGTCGCCCTGCTCGTGGCGATCAAGCGCCCCGATCTCGTGCGGAGGCTCGTCGCCATCGGGTCCAACTTCAGCGCCGACGGGCTGCTGCCGGAGGCGGCGGATTCGTTCCGGCCCGACACGCCGACGTCGGTCGTGCCGATGATGCGGGAGATATGGAAAGTGAACGCCGTCGATCCAGATCGCTTCGAGACGGTGCTGGAGAAGATGCAGCACTGCTGGTTCGACTACGCGATCCCGACCGCGGACCTGGCACGGATCGCGGCGCCCACGCTCGTCGTCGTCGGCGACGACGACATCGCGCGGTTCGACCACACGATCACGCTGTACGACACGATTCCCGATGCGCAGCTCGCGGTGATCCCTGGTGCATCGCACGTGGTCCCCGTGGAGAAACCCGACCTGCTGAACCAGCTCGTGCTGGATTTCCTCGCCGCCGAGGGACCGACGATGACGATGGCGCCACTGCGTCGTGGGTGATCCAGCGATGGGACAATAGGGATATGGCACCGCGCGACAAGCCCTGGCTGATGCGCACGTACTCGGGCCACTCGTCGGCCCGGGCGTCGAACGAGCTGTACCGGACGAACCTGTCCCGCGGCCAGACCGGCCTGTCGGTCGCGTTCGACCTGCCCACGCAGACCGGCTACGACCCCGACCACCCGCTGGCCCGCGGCGAGGTGGGCAAGGTCGGTGTACCGGTCCCCCACCTCGGCGAGATGCAGACGCTCTTGGACGGCATCCCGCTCGACGAGATGAACACGTCGATGACGATCAACGCCACGGCCATGTGGTTGCTGTCGATGTACGTGGCGTTGGCCGAGCAGCAGGGCGCCGACCCCGCTCGCCTCGCCGGCACGGTGCAGAACGACATCGTGAAGGAGTACCTGAGCCGCGGCACGTACATCTTCCCGCCGGCGGCGTCGAAGCGCCTGACCGTCGACCTGGTCGTGCACGCGGCGAGGCACATCCCGCGCTGGAACCCCATCAACGTCTGCCCGTACCACCTGCAGGAGGCGGGTGCGACCCCGGTACAGGAGATCGCGTACGGGCTGGCGACGGCCGTCGCCGTCCTCGACGCCGTGCGCGAGTCGGGTCAGGTCGCCGAGGACGACCTCCCCGCCGTGGTCGGGCGGATCTCCTTCTTCGTCGACGTCGGCATCCGCTTCGTCGAGGAGACCTGCAAGATGCGTGCGTTCACGCAGATGTGGGACCGCATCACGCGCGAGCGCTACGGCGTGCAGGACGAGAAGCTGCGGCGTTTCCGCTACGGCGTGCAGGTCAACTCGCTCGGCCTCACCGAGGCCCAACCCGAGAACAACGTGCAGCGCATCGTGCTCGAGATGCTCGGCGTCACCCTCTCGAAGGACGCTCGCGCCCGCTCGATCCAGCTGCCGTGCTGGAACGAGGCGCTCGGCCTGCCCCGGCCGTGGGATCAGCAGTGGTCACTGCGCATGCAACAGGTGCTCGCCAACGAGACCGACCTGCTCGAGTACGACGACTTGTTCGCGGGCTCGAAGGTCATCGAGGCGAAGACGGGTGAGCTCGTCGACGCCGCCGAGACCGAGCTCCAGTGGGTGCTCGACGGCGGCGGGTCGTTCGAGATGATCGACGCCATGAAGGGCCGGCTCGTGCAGAGCAACGCCGAGCGGGTGCGCAGGATCGAGTCGGGCGAGCTCCCGGTCGTGGGCGTGAACATGTTCACGGAGACGGCACCTTCCCCGCTCGTGTCGGCCTACGAAGGCGGCGAATCGCACATCCTCGAGCTCGACCCGGCTGCCGAGGCCGAGCAGGTCGAGCACCTCGAGCAATGGCGGGCGCAGCGCGACGACCAGGCGTGGGAGCGCGCCCTGGACGGCGTGCGCCGGGTCGCCGCCACCGACGAGAACCTGACGGCCGTCACGATCGAGCTCGCCAAGGCTGGCGGCACGGTCGGCGAGTGGGCGGGCACGCTGCGCGAAGTGTTCGGCGAGTACCGGGCGCCCACCGGCGTGGGCGCGGTCGCGGCGGCACCCGTCGACGCGATGGTGAAGGTGCGCGAGCACGTGCAGTCGGCCGCCCGTGAGCTGGGCGGCCCGATCCGCGTGCTGGTCGGCAAGCCCGGCCTCGACGGGCACTCCAACGGGGCCGAGCAGATCGCAGTGGCGGCGCGCGACGCCGGCATGGAGGTCGTGTACCAAGGGATCCGATTGACGCCGGAGCAGATCGCGGCGGCGGCCGGCGACGAGGACGTCGACGTGGTCGGCCTGTCGATCCTGTCGGGCTCGCACCTGCTGCTCGTGCCCGAGACGGTGCGCCTGCTGCGCGAGCGCGGCGTCGACGCTCCGGTCGTGGTCGG
>DASYFC010000036.1:0-3014 GCA_036498645.1 Acidimicrobiia bacterium
TCGAGGATCTCGGCGTCCGTGACGGCGCCGATGTGCCCGCCGGATTCGTCGCGGGCGGCGATCGCCCCGCCCCAGTTCGCGGGGTTCCCGATGCGGATCGCGGTGGCGATGGTCTCGGGGTACGGGACGGGCTCGCCGTGCACCAGCGGAGCCGATCCCTGCGCCTGCCATCCGAGCATGCGGGGACGGCGGCGCGGGCGACCGTGCTCCTCGTACTCGAGGTAGCCCTTCCAGTAGGCGCCGATGTTCAACGCGTTCCCGACCGGGATGCAGTGCGCATCGGGCGCATCGCCGAGCGCGTCGATCACCTCGAAGGCGGCGGTCTTCTGCCCTTCGATCCGGAACGGGTTGATCGAGTTGACGATCGTGACACGGCGGCTTTCTGCGAGCTGCCGGACCACGCCCAGGGCGGCGTCGAAGTTCCCCCGGACCGGGACGACGCGTGCGCCGTGGATGAGCGCCTGCGCGAGCTTCCCGGTCGCGACGTGCCCTTCGGGGATGACCACCGCGCAGATCAACCCGGCGCGCGCCGCGTACGCGGCCGCCGACGCCGAGGTGTTGCCGGTCGAGGCGCAGATGACGGCCTTGGCACCGTCTTCGACCGCCTTCGACATCGCCAGCGTCATCCCGCGGTCCTTGAACGATCCCGTCGGGTTGAGCCCCTCCAGCTTGAGCAGCACGCGCGCGCCCGTCCGCTCCGAGAGGCGTGGCGCGTCGACTAGCGGCGTACCGCCCTCCAACAGCGTGACGACCGGGGTGGCCGCGCTGACGGGAAGATGGTCGCGATAGGCGGCGATCACGCCCGGCCACGGTTGCGCCGGCGTCATTCGTCCTCGTCGCCCAGCACCCGCACGATCGACCCGACGCGATGGACGACGTCGACGTCGCGCAGTGCGTGGACCGTCGCGCGGAGGTCGGCCTCTCGAGCCCGGTGCGTCGCGAAGATGAGGCGGGCGTCGGCGCCGATGCCGCGCTGCTGCATCGACTTGATCGACACGCCGTGCTGGCCGAACTGGTCGGCGATCTTGGCCAGCACGCCCGGGCGGTCGGCGACCTCCATGAGCAGGTAGAACTGCGACTCGATCTCGTCCATCGGCCGGATCCGTCGGCGGCCGAGGGCGCCGATGGTCGCACCCTTCCCGCCGGACGCGAAGTTCTTCGCGGCGTCGATGAGGTCGCCGAGGACGGCGGATGCCGAGGGGCCGCCCCCGGCGCCGCGCCCGTACAGCATCAGCTCGCCGACCGCGTCGCCTTCGATGAACAACGCGTTGAACGATCCGCGCACCGAAGCCAGAGGGTGGTGCACGGGGATCATCGCCGGGTGCACGCGCACCGCCACCTCACCGTCGAGACCCTCGGCCACGGCCAACAGCTTCACGACGTAGCCCAGGTCGTGCGCGGACGCGATGTCGTGGGCGGTGATCTCGGCGATGCCTTCCCGGTACACGTCATCGGCGACGACGCGAGCACCGAAGGCGATCGACGCGATGATCGCCGCCTTGGCGGCGGCGTCGTCACCCTCGATGTCAGCCGTCGGATCCCGCTCCGCGTAGCCGAGCGCCTGCGCCTCGGCGAGGGCGTCGTCGAACGACGAGCCCTCCTCCGTCATGCGGGTGAGTATGTAGTTGGTCGTCCCGTTCACGATCCCGGTCACGCGCCGGATGCGATCCCCGGCCAGGGACTCGCGGAGCGGGCGAATGAGCGGGATGCCGCCGGCGACGGACGCCTCGAAGAGGAGATCGACGCCCGAGCCCTCGGCGGTCTCGAAGAGCTCCTTGCCGGCGTTGGCGAGGAGCTCCTTGTTGGCCGTCACGACGGGCTTGCCGGACTTGAGCGCCTCGGTGATGAGCGAGCGCGCCGGCTCGATCCCGCCGATCACCTCGACGACGATGTCGACGTCGGGATCGGTGACGACGGCCTCCCCGTCCTGCGTGAACCGGTTCGCCGGGAGGGGCACGTCTCGGTCGCGCCGCGGGTCGCGCACGGCGACGCGGGTCACCTCGAGGTGCACGCCCGCCCGCTGCTCGATCAACTCGGCGTTCTCCTGCAGCAGGCGGACCAGCGCCGAGCCGACATGTCCGCAGCCGAGCAGGCCGACCCGCACGGTCTCGTCATGCACCGGGTCTGCCATCACGCCAGTCTCGCGCTCAAAGCTCATCGAGGCGCATGAGATCGTCGGGTGTCTCGCGCCGGACGACGACCCGAGCCTGCCCGTCGCGCACGAACACCACCGCCGGCCGGGGCACCTTGTTGTAGTTGGACGCCATCGAGTAGCCGTACGCGCCGGTGACGGGTACCGCGAGCAGATCTCCGACGCGGACGCCGTCCGGAAGGCGAGCGTCCGCCACCACGAGGTCGCCCTGCTCGCAGTGCTTGCCCGCGATCGAGCACGCGAGCGGGCGAGGCTCGTCGATGCGAGCGGGCAGGTACGCCTCGTAGCCGGCGCCGTAGAGGACGGGCCGGGGGTTGTCGCTCATTCCCCCGTCGACGGCGACGTACGTCCG
The DNA here is from genome assembly GCA_036498645.1 of Acidimicrobiia bacterium. Lineage (GTDB taxonomy): Bacteria > Actinomycetota > Acidimicrobiia > IMCC26256 > JACDBD01 > JALZAA01. The sequence continues at coordinate 2,505 of DASYFC010000036.1, forward strand.
GCCGTGCGGGATCCTCTTGACCGTCCCCACCCGATACAAGGTGATCGCCGCCGGCGCGGCGATCGAGCGCCCGGGCTCGACCATCAGCTGGGGCACCTCGCCGATCCCGGCGTCCGCGACGCACTTCTTCACGGTCGTTCGCAACGTCGACTCGTACTCCGCCAGCGGCATCTCCGGATCGGTGGCGAGATATCGCGACGCGAGCCCGCCGCCCATGTTGAGCTCTTCCACGCGCGTCCCCGTGGACTCCCCGATCGCCGCGCAGACCTCGACCACGATCGCCACCGCCCGGGCGTAGGCGTCGAGCCGTTCGATCATCGACCCGATGTGGCAATGCAGTCCACCGAGCCTCAGGACCGGGCTCTCGATCACCCGACGCGCGGCTTCCAGCGCGACGTCGTCGTGCGTGGTGAAGCCGAACTTCGAGTCGAGCGTGCCGGTCTCGATGAACTCGTGCGTGTGTGCCTCGACACCGGGGGTGACGCGGACGAGCACCGACGGCCGCGCCGA
>DASYFC010000037.1:0-6013 GCA_036498645.1 Acidimicrobiia bacterium
GGTCCGCGCCACCGCCAGTCGTCCACCGCGCCGACCGGGGCGTCGGCGCGAAGTGTGGCCAGGTCGCGGAACAGCATCGCCTCCTTCTGCCCGTCGCCCAGCGTGGCTGCGAGCTTCGTCGCGCCGCGCACCGTCACGTCCCAGGTGCTCGGGTCGACGGGGATCTCCTCGAGGTGCCCGTAGCGAGCCAGCACCGACGCCGCCGACTTCGCGCCCCATCCCGGGAGCCCCGGGAAGCCGTCGGCGTTGTCGCCGACCAGCGCCAGCCAGTCCGGGATGGACGCCGGCGGCACACCGAACTTCTCGCGCACCGCCGCCTCGTCGAAGAGACGTCGTTGCCGCCGGTCGAGCTGCACGACCCGCGGGTCGATGACGCATTGGGCGAGGTCCTTGTCCGGCGTGCAGATCACCACCTGCTCGACGCGTGGGTCCTCGGCCGCGGTCCGGGCGGCGGCCGCGAGTGCGTCGTCCGCTTCGAGGTCGACCATCGCCCAGACGGTCACCCCGAGGGCGCGCAGCGCGTCCTCGAGCAGAGGGAACTGCGCCAGGAGATCCGGCTCGATTCCCGCGCTCGTCTTGTAGCCGGGCCACATCTCGTTGCGGAACGACTCGATGACGTGGTCCGTCGCCACGCCGATGTGCGTGGCGCCCTCCTCGAGCAGCGCGAGCGTCGAGCCGAGCACGCCGCGCACGGCGTCGACCTCGATGCCGCCGTCGTCGAGATGACCCGGCAACGCGAAGTAGTACCGGAACAGCTCGTACGTGCCGTCGACGAGGTGCACTCGCACGCGCTGGACGCTAGTGCGTTGCTAGGGTCAACCGAATGGGCAGTCGGGGTGAGAAACGCAGTCGGAAGGGCGGGCGGCGCCAGCATCTCCCGAAGGTCGGGACGCGCGACGCCGCTCGCGCCGAGCAGCACCGGGAGCGCGGGGCCGTCGCCGACACGATGGGCCTCGGGCGCACGCCGGTGTGGGTGCGCTGGACGGCACTCTTCGTCGGTGCGGTCATCCTGGTCGGCGGCGTGGTGACGCTGGTCGCCCTCGCTTGACGCGCTATTCGGCGTACGTCCAGTCGGGCTGCTTGCGCCCCTGACGCTCGTCGTAGATAGCGACGCCGTCGCGGATGTCGACGAGCTTGGCGATCGGGACCTCCGGCGCCGGCGGCGCACCCTCGAGGTGGGTGGCGAACTCCTCGGGGAACTCGCGCAGCAGGCTGCCGATCAGCGCCTGCTCCTGCGCGCCGAGAAAACACCGGTTGGCGTCGGTGACGGTGTCGAGGCGGGCGCCGATGACCTCGACGTCGTGATCGGTCCCCTCGCCGTTCGCGATGTGGTCGAGGTACGCGGTGACCTCTCCCGTCCCGAACTTGCACGCCGGGCACTGGCCGCACGATTCCACGTACAGGAACCGCGAGACCGTACGCGCCACCGCGACCATGTCGGCGGTGTCGTCGTACACGATGAAGCCGAGCGACCCGAGACCACTGTCGATCGCCGCCAAACCTTCGTAGCTCACGGGCACGTCGAGAGCGCGTGCAGGGATCACGCCGCTGGCGACGCCCGACAGCACGGCCTTGATCGTCCGCCCCGGCCGCGGGCCGTCCGCCACGCGCTGGATCACGCTTCCCAACGGCTCGCCGAGCTCGAGCTCGGCGACTCCCGCGTGTTGCACGTCGCCGACGACGGTCGCGATCGCGACGCCCGGCGACTGGGCCGTGCCCATCGTCCGGTACCATTCGGCGCCCCGGCCCAGGATCGGCACGACGTTGGCGAGCGTCTCCACGTTGTTCACGAGCGTCGGGTTCGAGCTGGGAACGGCCACGCCGTCCGACGAGAGGTCGATGCCGGCCGACCAACCCATCTGCGGCATCGACGTGAACAAGCCGTAGATGTACGGGGGGAACAGGCGCGGCAGCGGATCCTCCCCCTCGATCACCTCGAGCAGCGCCTTCTCCTCGCCGAAGAGGTATTCCTCGGGGCCGGTGACGAGGGTGATCGGCACGTCGCCCACCAGTCCCGCCTCGCTCATCTCGCGGAGCGCGCGGGTCAACGCATCGATCTCGGGCGCAAACGACGCCTTCACCGCCAGGTACGCGCCCACCGCTCCGACCGTCGCCGCCGCGATCGCGAGCCCTTCCACGACCTGGTACGGGTTCCGGCGCATGAGCATGCGGTCCTTGAACGTCCCGGGCTCGCCCTCGGCGCCGTTGGCGACTGCGTAGCGGTCACCGACTTCTGGGCCGCCGGCCACGATCGACGACCACTTGCGGGCGGTCGGGAAGCCGGCGCCGCCGCGCCCGCGCAGCCCGGAGCGCTCGATCGTCTCGATGATGCCGGCCGGGCCCAGCTCTCGCGCCTGCACCAGGCCCTGGCCACCGTCGAAGCCGTCGATGTACTCGTCGAGTGACGTCAGCGGCTGGTCCGGCAGCAGGACGGGCACGGCGCTCCCTTCGTGGTCGGCATCATTGTCGTCCATGGACACGTCCGACCTTCGAGCCGGCCTGCGGGCTGGCGCGGTTGCGGGCGTACTGAGCGGGGCTCCCTCGACCGTGCACGCGTTGGCGACCGGCCGCTCTCCCGTCGACGCGCTCCGGGCCGCCGGCACGTTGCTGCTCGCCGACGATGCGCCGCCGACCGCGCTGACGGCAGCCGGTGTTGTCGCCCACGGTGCGATCTCGCTCGGCTGGGGCGTCGTGCTCGCGGCCGTCCTCCCCCGGCGGCGAACGGTCGTCTGGGGCGCGCTCGCCGGCCTCGCCATCGCCGGCCTCGACCTCGGCGTGCTCGGCCGCCGCTGGCCTCGCATCCGCGCCTTGCCGACGGTCCCGCAGGTTGCGGATCACGTCGCGTTCGGCGCACTCGTCGGCGCGGTGTTCAGCCGGGCGGGGCGGCGTCGCTGAGGGCGACGCGCTCGAACTGACGCACACCGCTGCTGATGATCCGGTCGTGCGCCCAGGTAAGGATCGGACGCGTGAAGCGAGCCAAGCGCGCTAGCCACGGCTGGTGCAGCTCCAGCGACCAGACGAGTCGCGCCCCGCAGCCCATCGGCGTCGGCGTGATCTCCAACCGGGCCGGGCCGTCGAGGTCACCGGAGACGCGCGTCTCCACCCGTTCGGACGGCACCGCGCGTTCCACGTCGACCGTGACGCGCAGCGCATATGGCAGCGGCGTCAGGATCACGCATTCGGTATGAGCGCCGTCGTGCAGGCCATCGCTGCGGAAATCGCGCAGCCACGTCCACCACGTCGGGTAGAGCTCCGTTCGCGACACCGTCGCCCAGAAGGTCTCGGGTGAGACGGCGAACTCGAACCGCCGGTCATAGTCGAACGCGGGGGGCACGAGATCCGGGCGGCGGAGACCCTCAGCCCCGCTTCAAGCGACCGCGCAGCGCGGCAAACGCGAGCGTCATGCTCACCGTGCCGACGATGCCGATCGCAAGGAGCCCGACGCCGATGTCGTAGAAATCCCAACCGCCGTACAACAACGAACGCATGCTCGCCAGCAGGTATGTAACCGGGTTCCACCTGGCGATCGTCTGGAGCCACCCGCTGAGGTTGTCGAGCGGCAGGAACGACGTGGTGAGGAATGCGAACGGGAAGAACAGGATGAAGCTGGTGTTGACGGCGGCCGGGTTCCCGGTCTTGAGCGCGATCGCGTACGGGAAGCCCGTGAAGGCGAGCCCCCACAAGCCCGCCATGAAGATGAAGATCAGCACGCCGAGCGCCCCGGTCTCGAAGCGCACGCCGACGATGAATCCCATGATGACAACCGGGATCGACAGCGTGGTGATCAGGACGAGGTCGGCCATCATCAGCCCGAGCAGCAGTGACAGCCGCCGGATCGGCGTCATGAGCAGGCGGTCGAAGTAACCGTTCTGGATGTCGGTGACGAGCGCGCTCGCGCGCGACAGGCCGGTGACGGCGAAGATGATCGCCACCGGCAGCTGGAAGGCCTTGAAGTCGAGGCCCGTGTTCGCCTCCGCGAGTGGCCCTAACGCGCCGATGTTGATCGTGTAGAAGAACACCGGGACGACGAGCGCAGGCACGACGAACTCGATCTCCCGCGGGACGGCGCGGATCGATCGCGTTGCAATGCCGATGCAGTCGGCGAGAAACCCGGCCGGCCGCGCTCGGACCGGGGCGTGGTCAAGCGTCGCCGTTGTCACTCGTCCCCTCCTGCTGGGCGTGCCCGTCGTCCTGCTGGATGTGCCCTCCGGTGAGCTCGAGGAACACGTCGTCGAGCGTGGGCTCGCGCAGCGTGAGGTCACGCACCCTGACGCCACAACTGTCGAGCGCGATCGCCACGGGGCTGAGGACCGCAGACCCGTCGAGTGCCCGAACCGTGAGCTCGTCGCCGTGGACGTCGACCTGGTCGACTCCGACGACCTCGCGCACGGCGTTGCACGCCCGTTCGGCGCCGTCTTCGACACGGGCGATGATCACGTCCGACCCGAGCGAGCGCTTCAGGTCGGAGGGCGTGCCCTCCTTGATGAGATGGCCCTGATTGATGATGCCGACGCGGTGCGCGAGCGCGTCAGCCTCTTCGAGGTACTGGGTGGTGAGGAAGATCGTGATCCCTTCCGCGTTGAGCCGGCGGACCTCGTCCCACACGCGCAGGCGGCTTGCAGGGTCGAGGCCGGTCGTCGGCTCGTCGAGGAACAGGACCTGCGGGTTGTGGACGAGCGCGGCCGCGAGATCGAGGCGTCGCCGCATTCCGCCCGAGTAGGTCTTGATGCGGTGCCCCAACGCGGGCCCTATGTCGACGAGTTGCGAGAGCTCGTGGAGCCTTTGCTCGATCTCCCTCTTGGAGAGGCCGTAGAGGCGGCCCTGGAGTCGGAGGAGCTCGATGCCGGTCTGGGCGGGGTCGAGCGATGCTTCCTGGAGCGCGACGCCGATGCGGAGCCGCACATCGACGGGCTGGCGGGCCACGTCGAACCCGGCGACTTCGGCCCGTCCGGAGGTCGGAAGGAGGAGCGTGCACAACACGTGCACGAGCGTCGACTTGCCCGCGCCGTTGGGACCGAGGAAGCCGTAGATCTCGCCGGTCTTCACGTCGAGGTCGACGCCGTCCACGGCGCGGGTGTCCTCGAAGAACCGCCGAAGATCCTCCGTTCGCACCGCCGTGTCCGCCACGGCGCCCAAACCTATCGACATCACGGCACCTCCATTGCCGACCTCGGTTCGACGCTCCGGCTGTGCAGATCTCATCGCGCACATCGTGCGAAGGCGCGCCGACAACCCCCCGTCGGGATTTCGCGGATCGTCAGCGAAGCTGATCGCCGGCGCCGGCGAGCACCGGTACGGGAGTGACACCGGTCACCGCATCGGCAGGACTCGGACGTTCGGTGACGCCGAGGGCGAACCAGATCGTCGCCGCCCAGAGCGCGGTGGCGCCGGCGACGTGGATGCCGACGAGCAGCGCGGGGATCCCGGTGAAGTATTGCGTGTACCCCACACCTGCCTGCGCGACGAGGACGACGAGCAGCACCTCCAGCCGGCGCACGACGGGGCGTGGAGACCGCGTGCGGTGGACGAGGAGCAGGGTCACGAGCACGAGCGCGAGGAGCACCATGGCGCTCGTCCCGTGAACGCGCGCGACGTCCGGGATGTACAGGTCGAGGCGCGTCGCGCGCTGCGCCGTTCCCGGAACGTCGCCGGAGTGTGGCCCCGAGCCTGTGACGACGGTCCCCGTGACCACTACGACCGAGGCCGCGACGACGAGCACGCGGCTCATCCAGACGACCGACGGCGCCACGATCCGCACGGGCCGGCGCGCGAACGCGGCGTCCGGCTGCCCGGCGCGCCGGCACAGCACGAGCGCGTTGGCGAGCAGCAGCATCGACACGAGGAAGTGGGTCATCACCCACGGCGGGGAGAGCAGCTTCTGCACGACGAGCGCGCCGAGCACGATCTGCACGACCACACCGGCGACGAGACCGAGCGAGAGCAGCATGAGATCGGTACGCCGTGGCGCGCGCACGAGCGATCCGAGCACGGCGACGACGACTGCCACCGAGAC
>DASYFC010000038.1:0-55060 GCA_036498645.1 Acidimicrobiia bacterium
GGAGCTCAGTTCCCGGCGTGCGTGGACTCCTGCTCGAGCAGCTGCTCGAGGGGGTCGCTGTCGGGGTTGATCGCGGCAAGGCGCAGGTCGAGCAGGAAGTCGACCACCTCGGCCGCCGAGACGAGGTCGCGGCTCCGGTACTGCTCGAGTGCCGAGTCGATCATCGTCACCAGCGCCTGGCTCATCTCAGCCCCTTCCCAGTCGGCCTTCCGTCCGTTCAACGTAGTCGGTCGAGGTTCCATGCCCGTGTCACGTTTATATCCGGGGTGTGAACGACGTCACCCCCCCCTGGTCATCGGGGGCGTTTCCACCGGAATAGCCTGAACACGGTGCTCGCCCTCGGAGATCGCGCTCCTTCGCTGCAGCTCCCCGACGCGGCGACCGGCGAATCCGTCACCGACCCGTGGCGGGAGGGCCCCGTCGTCTTGGCCTTCTTCAAGACCACGTGCCCGGTCTGCCAGATGGCCGCGCCCAAGGTGCAAGCGCTGGCCGATGGCGGGGTGCGCGTCGTCGCGGTGGGAGAGGACCCCGCGCGGGAGATCCAGGCCTACGCCGACCGCCACGGTCAGAAGGTCACGACGCTGAGCGAGACGGCTCCGTATCCCGCCTCGGACGCCTTTGGGATCGAGACCGTCCCGACGCTGTTCCGCGTCGACGAGGACGGCACCGTCCGCGACGAGGTGGTGTCCTGGGACCGCGTCGAATGGAACCGGTTCGCCGAGGCAGCCGGCGGCACAGCTGTCTCTGAGGAAGGCGACGGCCTCCCTCCGTTCCGCCCCGGCTGAAACAGCCGCAACGCCTGACCCGGTCGGGTCAGCACGGACACCGAAGCGGTGGCCGAGGGAGTTCGCGACACTAGGGCGACGGCACTCCTCGGACCGGGGGCCAGACGCACACAGGAGCGCGTGATGACGAAGTTGTGCGCGCTGGTAGTTCTGATTTGCGTTGCGGTAGGACAGGGGACGGCGCCCGCGGCGCCCGTCACCAAGTGGCCGAGCTTCGACGAAGGCCGGGTGCAGCAGATCGTCGACGCGTTCGCCGCGAAGGGCGTCATCGTCTGCCCCGCCGAGGTCCGCACAACAGCGGACATCACCGGGAGCCCCGCGCACCAAGCCCTCGACCTGTTCGCCAGCGCACGATGGTCCGCGTGCCCCCGGCATCGGTCCGCCCAGGACCCCGCGTACAACCCCGACGAGGAGAGAGCGACGTACGAATCCGAGGCCGTCCTCGACATCGCCTTCTACAAGTCGCAGAAGGCCTTCGACCGGGGGGTCAAGACCTGGCAGCGACAGTTGTTGCAATGGCCGATCGTCGGCTGGTCGTGGAAGCCGGTCGTCCTGGGACTCAACGCGGGGTACCCCGACGTCGTGGAGGCCGTCTTGAAGGCGATGAAGGCGCTCCCCGACAAACCGAGAGTGCTCTTCGACAACAGCTAGCGGCTCTCGCCGTTCACGCGTCGACCGACTCGCGTTCGTCGAGCCCTTGCTGGAGGGTGTTCCAGGCGAGGGTGGCGCACTTGATGCGCACCGGGAACTTGACGACGCCCTGCAGCGCTTCGAGGTCGCCCAGGCGCACACCGTCGAGCTCGGCGGTGAGGTCGGAGCCGTCACTCTCGCCCTCGAGCTTCGACTCGTGGATGGACATCAGCGCCTTGAACGCCCGGATGAGCTTGCGGGCCTCGTCGACCGGCTTTCCCTTCACGGCCGAGCTCATCATCGACGTCGACGCCTGACTGATCGAGCAGCCCTGCCCGTCGATCTTGACGTCGCGGACGGTCGCAGTGTCCGGGTCGATGTCGAGGTAGAGGACGACCTCGTCGCCGCACAGCGGGTTGAAACCCTCGGCCTTGGTTGCCGGGGGCACCGGGAGCTCGCCGCGGTTCCGGGGCGAGCGGTAGTGGTCGAGGATGATCTCGCGGTACAGGTCTTCGAGGCCGGGCATCGGGGGGACTCCGTTCTAGATGGCGAAGAATTTCTCGGCCTTGGCCAACGACTCGACGAGTGCGTCGGCGTCACTCTCGTCGTTGTACACGTAGAGCGAGGCGCGGGTGGTGGCGGGCACACCGAGCACCCGCATCAGAGGTTTCGCACAGTGGTGCGACGCCCGCACGCACACGCCGTCCTCGTCGAGCACCTGGGCGACGTCGTGGGCGTGGATGCGGTCGAACAGGAACGAGATGGCGCCGCCCCGCTGATCGACGTCGCGGGGGCCGTGGATGTGCAGGCGGTCCTCGAAGCGCTCCTCGAGCGCGCGGAGCGTGTACTCGGTGAGCTGCTTCTCGTGGGCGCGGACCGCGTCCATTCCGAGCGCCGACAGGTAGTCGATGGCCGCCGCGAGCCCGCTGGCCTCGACGAACGGCATGGTTCCGGCCTCGAACTTCCATGGCACCTCGTTGGGCTCGAAGCCGTCGAAGCGCACGTCGGTGATCATCTCGCCGCCGCCGAGAAACGGCGGCATCGCGTCGAGCAGCTCGGCCCGGGCCCACAGGCCGCCGAGACCGGTCGGGCCGAGCATCTTGTGGCCGGTGAAGCCGACGAAGTCGGCGTCCCACGCCTGCACGTCGACCGGCAGGTGGGGGACAGCCTGGGCGGCGTCCACGTTCACGAGCGCGCCGGCGGCGTGGGCGGCGTCTGACAGCAATCGGATGTCGTTCAGCGTCCCGAGCACGTTCGACATGGCCGTGACCGACAGGAGCTTCGCCCCGTCCAGCAGCCGGTCGAGGTCGGTGAGGTCGAGCTGGAAGTCGTCCGTGATCGGGATCCAGCGCAGCTCGACGCCGCGTTCCTCGACGAGGATGTGCCACGGCACGACGTTGGCGTGGTGCTCCATCTCGGAGATCACGACCGGGTCACCCGGTCCGAGGTTCTTTCGGGCCCACGAGTACGCGACGAGGTTCATCGCCTCGGTGATGTTCTTCGTGAACACGATCTCGCCCGTGGCACGCGCGTTGAGCAGCTTGGCCACCTTGGCGCGGGCGCCCTCGTAGGCGGCGGTCGACTCCTCGGCGATCGTGTAGATGCCGCGGTGCACGTTCGCGTAGTGGTGGCGGTGGTGGTGCTCCATGGCGTCGAGTACCGAGCGCGGCTTCTGGGACGACGACGCCGAGTCGAGGTACACGAGCGGCTTGCCGTTGACCTTGCGCTCGAAGATCGGGAAGTCGGCCTTGACCCGGCTGACGTCGAGGACCTCGGTCATCCGCCCACCTCCGCCGTGCGGAAGGCGTCGAAGCCCTCGCCTTCGAGGCGGTCGGCGAGCTCCCGGCCGCCGGAGGCGACGATGCGCCCGCCGAGCAGGATGTGGACCGCGTCGGGCGTGAGGTGCTCGAGGATTCGCCGGTAGTGCGTGATGAGCAGGATCCCGAGCTGCGGTCGCGCCGAGCGGACCGCTTTGATGCCGCGGGCAACGACGCCAAGCGCGTCGATGTCGAGACCGGAGTCGGTCTCGTCGAGCACGGCGAAATCGGGCTCCATCAGCGCCATCTGCAGGATCTCGTTCCGCTTCTTCTCACCGCCGGAGAATCCCTCGTTGAGGTACCGGTCGATGAACCGTGTGTCCATGCCCAGCCGTCCGGCCCACTCGATGACGGCCATGCGGACCTCGAGCACCGAGAAATCGTCGATGCCCTTCCGGGCTGACAGCGCCTGGCGCAGGAAGTTCAGCACGCTCACCCCGGGGATCTCCTCGGGATGCTGGAACCCGAGGAACAGCCCGCGGCTGGCGCGCTCGTTGGTCGACAGGCCGGTGATGTCCTCGCCCTCGAACAGGATTCGACCCGCCGTCACCTCGTAGGCGGGGTTGCCGAGGAGCGTCGCCGCCAGCGTCGACTTGCCCGATCCGTTCGGGCCCATGAGCGCGTGGAGCTCGCCGGCGGGCACGGCGAGGGACACGCCCCGGAGGATCTCGGCGCCCTCGACCGCGACGTGGAGGTCGTCGATCTCGAGGCGAGCCGTGGCGGTGTCAGCGGATGCAGGGTCGGGACCGGCGGCCATGGACGCAATTGTAATAACACTACGGACGTAGTGGAAATGCTCAGGTTCGGGGCTCCGGGCGCTCGGTGGCGCCGACGCCGTCGGGCGCCCGGCCGTTGCCGTCGGGTACGGCCCCGTCCAGCCCGAGCATCGCCGACGCCGGCTCGGGCGGGCGCTCCGGCGCCCGGTCGGGGTCCAACTCGGGGACGTATCCCGGCCGCCCGCGCCGGGCGCGGCGGCGTCGGCGCGCCCGGGGTTCGTCGGACCAGGAATGGTCCGACCGGAACCGCGACTGCGCCGTGATCCGTTGCGCCAGCGCGTAGGTGGGCTTCTCGACCAGCTTGTGCAGGAGGAACGCGATCAGCAACGTCGCGGCGGCCGCGACCGGCAGGGCCCAGAGGTACCCGAGAGCGTTGGTCAGCCAGATGAGCACCGTCCAGCCGATCACGGTGACCGTGAGGTACACGGGGTAGCTCATGTCGCCGAGCGTCTGCATCGGTCGGTTCTTCGGGATCCGGTTGCCGATCACGTACAGGATCAGGAAGACCCCGAGGCCGACCATGAACGAGTTGAAGAACGTCGTCGCCTGGTCGTCGGGCAGGTACGGGTGCTGGAACGGACCGTGGTGCAACGCGAAGAAGAAGACGACGCACACGTACGCGGCCACGGCGGCGAAGGTGCTTCGCTTCCAAAAGCCGCGGTACAGCATGTGGAGCGCGACGCCGACCCAGATGAACGTCATGAAGCAGAGGTTGCGCCCGACCCAGAAGCGCATCCAGAAGGTCACGTCGGGCGCCCCACCCGGATCCGGCAGGACGCGGCCGAGCAACAAGCCGACCGCCGCCACGATCGTCGCCGTGGCCATGAGCACCGCGGGCCGTCGTAGCAAACGGGTCGCGGCGAGAACGGCCGCGCTCAGGTAGAAGAGCTCCTCGATCGGGATGGTCCAGTAGCTGGGATCGATCCAGTTCTTGCCCGCGTACTGCGACACGAGCGTGCCGCTCGTGATGACCTGGGCCCGCTCCACCGGGAACGGGCTCCCGTGGGTCGTGATCCAGATGGCGAGGAGCGACAGCGCGGTTGCTACCCACAACGTCGGGTACACGCGCAGCAGCCGGCGGATCCCGAACGCGGACATCGTCCGCCGCTCCAGCGCGAACGGGATGACGAACCCGCTCAGCATGAAGAACATGCCGACCGCAGCAGTCCCCGGGTCGATGGAGAGGTGATCGCGCGGCCACTTGTACGCCTCGTACGCGAACGTCGCCGGCAGGTCGCCGAGCGGGATCGGCGTCGCGAACGTGAAGACTTGGACGAGCGTCTTCTGCTCGCGGAACTCGAACATGAACCGGGCGAAAAGTACGACGATCGCGGCAGACCCGCGGGCCACGTGGGCCCACCAGACGATGCGCTGCCGTTCCCCGGTGGGTTGGGCGGAGCCTGCTGCCGGCACGGGCGCGGCTCCTCGCTTACCAGCGGATGAGCGCGGAGCCCCAGGTCATACCGGCGCCGACGCTCGACAGGAGGACCAGGTCGCCACGTCGTAGCCGGCCGTCCTCGGCCGCCTCGGCGAGGCCGATCGGAATCGACGCGGCCGCGGTGTTCCCGAGCCGGTCGATGTTCAGCACGACCTTTTCGGGGTCGAGACCGAGCTTGTCTCCGGCGGCTTCGATGATGCGGAGGTTGGCCTGGTGCGGCACGAACCAATCGACGTCGTCCAGGTTGACGGACGCACGCGCCAAGGTGGCGTCGATGGACTGGACGAGCGTGCGCACGGCGAACTCGAAGATCGCCCGACCCTGCATGTGCAACGTGGTCTCGCGCTGCGCGACCGCCTCCTGGGTCGACGGCTGCCGGCTCCCGCCGGCGCGGATGCCGACGAGGTCGGTGAGCGCGCCCTCGCAGCCCAGGTCGGAAGAGAGAAGGCCGCTGTCGACGTCGGCGTCACGGGTCACGACGACCGCGCCGGCCCCGTCACCGAAGATGACCGAGGTCGCCCGGTCATCGGGGTCGAGGACCCGGGAGAACGTCTCGGCCCCGATGAGCAGCGCCTTGTCGAACGGCCCCGAGTTCAGCAGCGCGCCCGTCATCACCAAGCCGTAGACGAAGCCCGAGCACGCCGTGTTGAGGTCGAACGACGCGCAGGTCATGTCGAGCTCTCCCCCGACGAACGCGGCCGTGTGGGGGATCGGCTGCTCAGGAGTCGTGGTCGCGAGCGCCATGACGTCGATGTCGCGGGGTGAGAGTTGCGCCTTCTCCAGGGCCGCTCGAGCCGCGTTCGTCGCCAGCGTCGCCGTCGATTCGTGCTGCGCCGCGATGCGTCGCTCGCGGATACCGGTTTTGTCGAGGATCCATCCCTCGTCGACGCCGAAGTGCTGCTCGAGCACAGCGTTGTCCATGACCGTGGGAGGGACATCCGATCCCCACCCGGCGAAGCGGAACGGTGTCGTGCGAGTTGCCATAGTCTTCCTTTGCGGTTTCGTGCTCACGCGCTGCTGCCGAGGAGCGATTGCTTCACTTGCACGGCGCCCTCGATGGCTTCGTCGACGGATGCCGCGATCGGTATCAGATTGAAGGTCTGACACCCGGCCTCGAGGTACGGAGCCAGGTGCTCGCTCACGTGCTCGGGCCTGCCGGCCGGGCAGTAGCGCTCGAACGATTCGTACGGCAACCCGTAGAACCGCTGCATCGTCTCCGCCAGGCGCGTGCGGGCGGCTTCGACGTTCGTGTCGAAGCCGCACCAGATCTCCATGGCGTGCTGCCATCCGACCGAGCCGCGACCGGCGCGGTCGGCGTGCTCGGCGACGAGCGTGACGGCTTCGCCGAATCGGGTCGCCGAGCTGAACGCTCCGATCCAGCCGTCGCCGAGGGTCCCCGCCCGTCGCATCGAGGCGTCGGAACGGCCGCCGACGATCAAAGGGATCGGCGGGTGAGGAACAGGCAGGATGCGCGTGTCCTGCAACTGGAAGAACTCGCCGTCGAAGCTGATCGATTCTCCTGTGAGGAGGCGGCGCAGCAACGCGAGCGACTCGTCGGTGCGGCGTCCCCGAGTGCGCACGTCGACGCCGCAGCTCTCGAACTCGTTCGGGTCCTCGCCTGCGACGCCGATTCCGAACGTGAGCCGGCCGGGCGCGAAGTGCGCGAGGGTCGACAGCTGCCGCGCCACCAGCACCGGGTGCCGCAGCGGCAGTTGGTAGACACCGACGTACACGCCGATGCTGGGATGGATGCCGGCGAGCGAAGCGGCGGTGATCAAGCCGTCGATGCCGTCACCACCGCGGAAGGCCACGTGGTCGATGCTGCCGACATGGTCGAGGCCGGCAGCGGCCGCCGCCGCGATCGTGTCGCGCGTGCGCTCATCGAGCGTTTTGACCGACACGATGCCAAGGCGAACGTCGCCCAAGAGATCCGTCCTCACCACGACCGGGCGGGGACGGTGATCGTCCTGCCCGACACCTTCAAAAGCCTGCCGCTACGGGTTTGTAGACACGTGAACGCTAGCGGAAGTTACGTCCCGGGAATCGGACGCTGATTGCCCGGTTCGGGGTCGAGTCTTCGGGCCCGTGGGCTGACGCGCGTGTCAGATCACAGCAGACGGGGTCGACAGGGACAGGGCGAAGTCGCCGCCGGGATCGGTCCACCAGGCCGCGAGGACGAGACCGGCGGCGGCCAGCTCCGCCTCGACCCGTTCCCGGCGGAACTTGGCGCTGATCTCGGTTCGCATCTCCTCGCCGTCCGCGAACTCGACCTGCAGATCGAGCTCGCGCACCCGCACAGTTTGTGCGCCATGCGACCGGAGTCGCATCTCGATCCACTCTTGCTCCGGGTCCCACCGCGCGACGTGCTCGAAGCGCTCCGGCGCGAAGTCGGCGTCGAGCTCACGGTTCAGGACCGAAAGGACGTTGCGGTTGAACGCCGCCGTCACACCGGCGGCGTCGTCGTACGCGGCCACCAGCCGCTTGGGGTCCTTCACGAGGTCGGTTCCGAGGAGGAGCGTGTCGTCCGGCGCGAGCCCGGCGGCGAGACTCCGGTAGAAGCGCGCCCTTCCGTCCGGGTCGAGGTTCCCGATCGTGCTGCCGAGGAATGCCACGAGGCGCGTACCGCCGGTCGGGATCCGGTCGAGGTGGCGCTCGAAGTCGCCGACGACCGCGTGCACATCGACCCCGGGGTACTCGCCTTCGATCGCGCGGGCCGCGAAACGCAGGGTCGGCTCGCTCACGTCGAACGGGACGAACCGCCGAAGGGATCCGTGCGCCGAGAGCGCGTCCAGCAACAGCCGCGTCTTCTCCGACGTGCCCGAGCCCAGCTCCACGAGCGTGTCGGCCGATGTGCGCGCCGCGATGTCTCCGGCGCACCCGGCAAGGATCGCGCGCTCGGTACGGGTCGGGTAGTACTCCGGGAGCCGTGTGATCTCGTCGAAGAGGCGGCAACCCTGTTCGTCGTAGAACCACTTCGGCGGGAGGACCTTCGGGCTGGCGGTGAGGCCTGTACGCGCGTCGGCCCGCAACGCGGCCGCGAGGTCGTCGGGGCCGAGGTGGACGTCGACGCGGGACGGCGATGAGGTGGGGGAGATGGCGGACCTCTCGATCAGAGGGGGCGGACTTCGAGCTTGTCGTCGCCGAGCTCGACGACCGAGCCGTCCTTGACTGCTTCCCAGCCGGGATCGTCGTCGTACGGCTCCGACGCGACCACCACGGCTCCGGTGAGCTCTCGATCGTCGAACACGAAGAGCGAGTTGCGGCACGCGGTGGCCGCGATGCGCTCGCCGTCGGTCAGCAGGAGGTTGAGGCGCGCCGTCGTGAGCTCCTCGACGAGCCCGATGACCGAGACCAGCGCGTCGGCGGGCGGCGTGCCGTCGTCGAGCCGGTCGAGCACGAGCGCGAACAGGAGCTCCGAGTCGGTGGCGCCGGCGATGCCGAGCGCGCGCGTCTCGCTCACCTTGCGCCGCAGCTCGCGGCCGACACCGGTGCGGAAGCCGGGCACGAAACCGTTGTGCGAGAAGAGCCACGGGCCTTCGGTGAACGGGGGCGTGCTCGTCTCTTCGACGGGCATGCCCGGTGACGCCGAGCGCACCGCGGCGAGCACGGCGTTCGAGCTCACGAGGCCGGCGATGCTCGCGAACGAGAGGTCGGCCCAGATCTGTCGCGTCGTGCGGTAGCGAGCGGGCTCGATCCGCTTGTCGCGGTCGTACCAGCCGACCCCGAACCCGTCGGCGTTGATCGTCCCGTGGGTCTGGTAGCGGGGCGCGAACGACTGCTGGAGCAGAGAGTGGGTCGGCTTGACGATCAGCTTCTCGAGCGTGACCGAAGGTCCGACGTAGGCGAGATGGCGGCACATACGCGTTCAGGCGTCGGCCGCGCAGCGGAAGCCGGAGAAGATCTGGCGGCGGATCGGGTAGTCCCAGTTCCGGAACGTGGCGCGGCGCACGCTGGTGTCGGTCGCCCACGATCCGCCGCGCAGCACCTTGTACTCCGGGCCGAAGAACACCTCCGAGTACTCGCGGTACGGGAACGACACGAAGCCCGGGTAGCCGAAAAAGTCGGTGGCGGTCCATTCCCACACGTCGCCGACCATCTGCTGCGGGCCGCCTGGCTCGCCGTCGCGGCTCGCCGCCGCCGCCCATTCCGCCTCAGTGGGCAGACGCGCGCCCCGCCACGCGGCGAACGCATTCGCCTCGTGCCAGCACACGTGCTGCACGGGCTCGTCGGGCGGAACGTCCTCGCGCCGGCCGTAGCGGCGGCGCGACCAGTCGCCGCCCGCGTCGCGCTGCCAGAACTGCGGAGCCTCGACGGACGCGTCCTGACGCCATTCCCATCCCGCGTCGCTCCACAGCCGCGAGTCGTCGTAACCGCCGTCGTCGACGAACGCGCGGTATTGACGGTTCGTGACCGGCGTGCGGTCGATCCGGAACGCCGCCAGCTCGACGTCGTGGAGCGGGCGTTCGTTGTCGTACACCCAAGCGTGCTCGTCGGTGCCGATCGCGAACGTTCCACCAGGGACGTCGACCATGCCGGCGTCGTCGCTGCCGACAACGGGAGTCGGGTGCCAACCGGACGCCTCGGGATGCGCGAAGTTCTCCATGAGCTGGATCGTGGCGAGCATCGTCTCGTCGTGCTGGTGCTCGTGTTGGGCGACCATCCCGTACACGAACCCGTCTCGCAACAGCGGGTCGTCACTGTCGAGATCGACGGTCGCGAGCACGTCGAGGGCGCGGGCGCGCACACCGGTCACGAAGGCGCGGGCTTCCGCCGGACCCAGGATCGGCAGCGACGGACGGTCTCGGCGCGGGTGCTTGAACGCGTCGTAGACGTCGTCGAAGAGCTCGTTGGTCGGGGGGGCGCCGACGATGTTGCGCAGCAGCCACAGCTCCTCGTAATGGCCGATGTGGGCGAGGTCCCACGCGAGCGGCGACATCAGCGGGGACACCTGGCCGATGAGGTCGGCGTCGTCGATCGGCGCGAGGAGCGCGAGGGTGCGCGCCCGCGCGCCTTGCAATCCCGCCTCGATACGGCTCTCAGTGTCGACGGTCATGCCCACGTCGCCGCCGCGAACTGGTCGGGCTCGGGGATCAGCGTCCCGTCGTCCTGCCACGCGTCGAGACGGTCGTCGGCCGGGCACCGGGCCCGGGCCACGTAGCGGTCGACGAACGCCTCGACCGCCAGCACCGTGGTCGCGTCGGTGCCGAGGCGCACCATCGCCCGGAGCGCGACGTCGAAGGCGTCGCGGGCGGCGCCGGCGAAGTCGGGGTGACCGAGGCCGTGGCGGGCGGCGTCGAGCCAGCGACCGGCGGTGGGTGCGATCACGTCGGCGGCGTCGGCGGCGGCGGTGTCGTCGCAGACGAGCGTGGTGGCGACGGCCACCGCCGCGCGCCACCAGGGATCGGGAAGCGAGTCGATCATCCGCATCTCGAGCCAGCCGCGCGGCCTCACGGGTGGGAACAGCGTCGTGAAGTGGTACGAGACGTCATCGAGGGTCGGGAACCCGAGCTCGTGACCGTGCGCGATCCAGTCGCCGAGCGTCAGCGGCTCGAGGATGGGCACGAAGCGCGACTCGTCCCGGCGGATGAACATCACGCGCGCTGCGAGCGCGTAGTCGGTCCACTGTCGCACCGGGTCGGGCTCGCCGTTGCCGTCGGCGGCCGTCGTCCGGCACTCGTCGACGTCGGTCCAGACTGCCAGTCGCCGGGAGCGCCACCCACTGGGCGCGCCTTCCGAGAGCGGTGAGTTGGCGAAGGCGGCGGCGAGCAGCGGACCGACGTCGTGGGCGCGATGCCAGCGCCGCGCCGCGTCGGCGGCGGTCGGCCCGAGGTCGACGTTCACCTGCACGGCCGCCGTCGATCGCATCATCGTGCGACCGGCCGCGCACTGGGCGTCGAAGTACGCCTCCATCGCCTCGTAGCGCGGCGAGTCGACGGAGCGGGCCCGGGCCGGACCGGGGTCGAGACCGAGGCCGACCAGCCCGACGCCGTGATCGGCGAGGGCGGCGCTCAGCGCGGCGGCGTCGGCGGCGATGGACGCGCAGGCCGGGCCGATGCCGCGCAGCGGCGGCGAGCTCAGCTCGACCTGGCCCCCGGGCTCGAAGGTGAGGCGGCTGCCGGCGGGGAGCTCGGCGCCCGCCTCACCCACGACCTCGTGCCGCACCGGCCGGGTCGGGTCGGCCAGGCACACGGCCAGCCACTCGACCTCGACGCCGACCCGCCCCGAGGGGGAGGGCGGGAAGCACTGCTCTTCGACGAGCTGACGGACGTCGCGCGTTGTGAGGGACCGGCGGGCGGCGGGCACGGTTACCGATACCCGTAGTGGGCGGTGACCCAGGCGAGGTTCCGCACGGGGGATGTCCATTGGTACCAGGAGCTCATCGGGTTCCTCCTGCCTCGTTCGGGTCGGATTGGTCTCACGTAGTACGGACTCGGGGACGGATCGGACGGGCGGTTCCGGAGAAACGCACCGGCGTGCACCTTCAGGCCGAGGTTCGCTCCGCTTCGACGGTGGCGGGTGCGGTCGCGGCGGGTGCGGCGTGGGCGTGCTCGGCGGTGGCCTCGTCGAGGGAGCTGCGCAGCGCGCGGTAGATCGCATCCGGGGTGAGCACGCCCAGGAAGCGTTCCCCGTCGACGACCGCGACCCACCCGTAATCGGTGAGAAGCATGGCGGCGAGCGCGTTCTCGAGGTAGTCGTCGGTCGACACCCAGGACTCGACGCGCTCGACGCGGTCGCCGGCGGTGCCCGCACCGGCCGCGTTGGTGGCCCGGACGTGGCCCCGGAGGCGACCGTCGGCCTCGACCACGGCGACCCACGACGCACCCGTGCGGCTCATGATCTCGCGGGCGTGGGCCAGCGAGTCGGACGGGAGCACCGTGGGCGGGTGCTCGAGGCCCTCGATCTCGATGGGCGTCACCTTGAGCCGCTTGAGCGCCCGGTCGGCGCCGACGAAGTCGGCCACGAAGTCGGACGAGGGGTTGCCGAGCACCTCGGCCGGAGTGTCGTACTGGGCGAGCACTCCGCCGATCTCGAGGATGGCGATGCGGTCGCCCATCTTGACCGCCTCCTCGATGTCGTGCGTGACGAACAGGATGGTCTTGCGGACCGTCTCCTGGAGCCGCAGGAACTCGTCCTGCAGCCGCATCCGGGTGACGGGGTCGATGGCGCCGAACGGCTCGTCCATGAGCAGCACGGGCGGGTCGGCCGCGAGGGCGCGGGCGACGCCCACCCGCTGGCGCTGGCCACCTGACAGCTGGGCCGGGTACCGGTGCCGGTACGTCGCCGGCTCGAGGCCGACCAGCTCCATGAGCTCGTCGACTCGAGCGGTGACCCGGTCACGGTTCCAACCGAGCAGCCGGGGGACGGTCCCGACGTTGCCGGCGATCGTCTGGTGCGGGAACAGGCCGACCTGCTGGATCACGTAGCCGATGCGGCGCCGCAGACCGACGGGGTCGACGCCGGTCACGTCCTCGTCGTCGAGGTAGATGCGGCCGCTGGTCGGCTCGATAAGCCGGTTCACCATCTTCAAGGTCGTGGTCTTCCCGCAGCCGGACGGACCGACGAGGATGCTGATCTCCCCTTCGGGCACCTCGAGACTCAGGTCGGTGACCGCGACAGTGCCGTCGGGAAAGCGCTTGGAGACCTCGTCGAGGCGGATCATGGGCCGGACCTTCGGTCGGTCCGTTGAAGGCTACCCGGCCTCAGTGCGCGTCGTGACCACCGCCTGCGGCCTCGCGGAAGATCTCGGCGACCCGCCCCCCGGGAGCCTCGGGCTGCGATGCGGGCCGCAACCGCCGTTTCGCGGCGTGCGTCGTCACGGGCGCGATCCGCACGATGGCGTCGGCCAGCCCGGGGGTATCCCCGGGCGGCACGGTCGTGCCGCTCCCCGGCGCGGCGCGGGCGACGATCTCCGGCGCGCCACCGGCGTCGGTCACGACGACCGGTGCGCCGCTCGCCAGCGCCTCGACGACGACGATCCCGTACGGCTCCGGCTCGGTGGACGGCAGCACGAAGAGGTCGAGGTCCGCGAACAGCTCGGGCGTGTCGGCGCGGGGACCGAGCCAGTGGACGTCGGGAAGCTGCGTCGCGCGCGTCGCCAGGTCGACGGCGAGTTGCTCCTTCCCGGCCACGGGCGCGCCCGCTACCACGAGGTGCAGGTCGGCCCGTCGTCCCTTGGCGCGCTCGAACGCGTCGAGCAGCACGTCGAAGCCCTTCCAGGTGTCGATCCGCCCGACCGCGCCCACCAGCGGGGTGTCGTCCGGGATCCCGACGCGGTCGCGGAACCGCCCGGCCAGCTCGGGTCGGAACTCGGCCGGGTCGACCGTCTCGTACACGACCTCGACGTTCGCCGGGTCGAGCTGGTCGGCGACCGCCTGCGACATGCAGACGACCTTCACCGCGAAGTGCTGAGCGAGGAAGCGCTCGAGCCGCAGGGCGGCGTCGGATTGCACGACGATCTCCCGCGCATGCCAGACGTGCGGCCGCCCCGTGATCGCGGCCGCCGCCCACCCGTACAGCGAGTGCAGCGAGTTCGAATGCACGACGTCGATGCGCAACCGGCGGATCAGGCGTACGAGCCGCGTCACCGCGACCGGCCACGCGGCGACGTAGCCCGCCCACTCCCCGGCGCCGTGGCTCGTCGACAGTCGCTCCATGGGGACGGTGTGGAGGCTCGCGCCGGCGGCGGCGAACTCGTCAGCCAGCGGTGAGCGCCCGGGGAGCGCGACGTGGCAATCGAACTCGTCGGGTGGGAGGCTGCGCAGCATCCGCACGAGCAGGTGGTCCGATCCGCCTCGCTCGGCGACCGGTTGGACGGAGAGCAGCCGGATCATGCGCGTCGCACTGAACCTCGAACAGTTGCTCCAACCGGCCCCGGGCGGGATCGGTCGCTACACGGCCGAATTGGCGAGGCTACTGCCCGCCCTGCCGGCCGGGGACGGAGACGAGATCACGCTGGTGCCGTTCGTCGCGAGGCATCGTCGGGAGGATGTCGAGACGAGACTCCGCGAGTTCGGTCTCGACGGTGTCGAGCCCGTCGTGCTCCCGCTCCCTCGGCCGCTGCTGTACGACGCGTGGCATCTCCTTCGCCGGCCGCGACTCGGGCGTTCGCGCCGGCTCCGGTACGCGGACGTCGTGCACGCCCCGTCGGTCGCGGTGCCGCCGAAGTCGGACGTTCCGCTCGTCGTGACCGCGCACGACGCCGCACCACTCATCTACCCCGAGACATATCCACGGCGGGGCCGGCGGTTCCACGCGCAAGGTCTCGCCGCCGCGGCCAAGCGGGCCGACCTCGTGATCACGGTCTCGCAATCGGCGGCGGAGGAGCTGGCCGCGTACACCGCGATCCCGACGGAGCGATTACGAGTCGTGCCGAACGGTGTCGACCTCGAGATCGCCTCCGACGCGCAGGTCGCCGCCACCCGCCGCGAGTTCGAACTGGACGACGCGCCCTATGTGTTCTGGGTCGGGAGCCTCGAGCCGCGCAAGAACGTCGAGCTCCTCGTGGACGCCTTCGTACGGTGGGCATTGCACACCGACCTGCCGCACCTGCTCGTTCTCGCCGGGCCGGCGGGTTGGCTGGAGGACGAGACTTCCGTGCTCGAGCCCGCACGCCGGCTGGGGAACCGCGTCCGGACTCTCGGCCGCGTCGGCGACCCGGCATTGGGCGCGCTGTACCGCGGCGCGGACCTGTTCGCGTTCCCGAGCCGGCACGAGGGGTTCGGGATCCCGGTCCTCGAGGCGATGGCGCAGGAGACGCCGGTCCTCGCTGCCGACATTCCCGCGCTGCGGGAGATCGGCGCGGGCGCCGCCGTGCTGCGATCGCCCGACGACACGGATGCGTGGGTCGCCGCGCTCGACAATCTGCTGCACGACGAGGCCGAGCTCTCACGGTGGGGCGGCCTCGGTCGTGCGCGCGCGCAGGGCTACTCGTGGGCGCGCTGCGCAGAGGAGACCCGGGCTATATATCTCGAGGCGGTCGGGGCATAATCACCCCGGGATGGGGCCCCTGCAGCTCGCGCAGGACATCGGTTCCAAGTGGATCTACTGGCCGTGGGTCGGTGACCACCTCGACGAGATCCGGACCCGGCTCGCCGAGCACATCACGCTCACGTTCTGGGCCGTCCTGCTCGGCTTCCTGATCGCGTTCCCGCTCGCGCTGCTCGCGGTCCGGTATCGCCGCCTGTACCCCCCGGTCATCGGGGTCACGGGGGTGCTGTACACGATCCCGTCGATCGCGTTGTTCGTGTTCCTGATCCCGTGGACGGGCCTCTCGCGCACGACCGCGCTCGTACCCCTCGTCGCCTACACACTGTTGATCCTGATCCGGAACATCGTCGCCGGCCTCGACGGAGTGCCGCCGGACGTTCGGGAGGCGGCGCAGGGGATGGGCTACCGGCCCGTCCGCCAGCTGTTCTCGGTCGAGCTCCCGCTCGCGCTCCCGGCCATCGTCGCCGGGATCCGCATCGCGACCGTCACGACGATCGGGTTGATCACGGTCACCGCGCTCATCGGTCAAGGCGGGCTCGGGCAGTTCATGATCGACGGGTTCCAACGTGACTTCCGCACGCCGCTCACGGTCGGGATCATCCTCTCGGTCGCGCTGGCGGTGGTCGCCGATCTCCTGCTCGTCGGGGCGCAGCGGCTCGTGTCGCCGTGGGCACGGGCGGAGAGAAGAAGGAGCTAGGCGTGGGCTTCCTCGGGGACGTCGTCAACTGGTTCAGCGACGGGTCGCACTGGAGCGGGAACGACGGCGTCATCCATCGCTTGACCGAGCACGTCCAGATCTCGGTCGTCTCCATCGTGGTCGCGGCCCTGATCGCGCTGCCGATCGGCTTCCTGATCGGTCACGTGCGCAAGGGCGGCATCGCTGCCGTCAACATCTCGAACATCGGAAGAGCGCTGCCCTCGTTCGCGTTGCTGATCCTCATGGTGCAGATCTTCGGGCTCGGCGAGCCGTCGGGGGCCTTCTCGTTCATCGGGTCGTTCCCGACGTTCGTCGTGCTGGTCGCGCTCGCGATCCCGCCGATGCTCACCAACACCTACATCGGCATGGTCGGCGTCGACCCGGAGGTGCGCGAGGCCGCCCGCGGCATGGGCATGTCGGGGCGGCAACTTCTGCGCGGTGTCGAGGCGCCGATCGCGCTGCCCCTGGTGTGGGCAGGAATCCGGACGGGCGCGATCGCGGTGGTCGCCACCGCGACGCTGGCCGCGTACACGGGCTGGGGCGGGCTCGGACGCTTCATCATCGACGGCCTCTCCACCCAGGACTACGTGCAGGTGTTCGCGGGCGCGCTGCTCGTCGCGCTGCTCGCGATCGTGTTCGAGTTCGGGCTCGCCGGGCTGCAGCACCTCACGGTCTCGCGCGGCCTTCGAGTGAGTGCGCGTCCCGGGGGCCGCGTCGAAGGCGCGGTGCCGGAGGTCGCACCCACGCCGGCCGTGCCGCCGCGCCCCACGGGGTAAGGACTGGATGGGTCCCAACAGAAAGGAACTCGGAATGATCAAGGCACGAGTGCGATTCCCGGGTCGAGCGCTGGGGGCGATGCTGATCGGGCTCACGCTCGTCCTGGCCGCGCCCGCGTTGAGTGGCGCGAGCCCGAGCCAGGGAGGCAACAAGGGCTCGCTGACGATGGGCTCGAAGAACCTGCCGGGCGCGCAAGTCCTCGGACAGGTCTACGGCCAAGCGTTGGCGAAGGACGGGTACCAGATGTCGTACAAGGAGAATCTGGGAACGACCGAGGTCGTGTTCGCCGCGCTCCAGAACGGTGACATCGACCTGTACCCCGAGTACATGAACACGGTGGTGCAGTTCCTCGGCGGCACCGGGGGAGCCGACGCCACTCAGGTGAAGAGCGAGCTCGACTCGCTGCTCCAGGGCAAGGGCATCGTGGCCACCACGCCGGCGCCGGCCGTCGACGTCAACGGCTTCTACGTCACGAAGAAGACGGCCAGCAAGTACAAGCTGAAGACGATGTCCGACCTGACGAAGGTCGCTCCGAAGCTCACGTTCGGCGGACCACCCGAGTGCCAGGACCGGCCGCTGTGCCTCGGCGACACGTCGCAGCAGCTCTACGCCCTCCAGTTCAAGGAGGTCAAGAAGCTCGACACGGGTGGTCCCGTGACCGTCAAGGCGCTCGAGGACGGCAACGTGCAGGTCGCCGAGCTGTTCACGGGGAGCAGCGTGATCCCGAAGGACGCCGTCCTGCTGAAGGACGACAAGGGCCTGCAGGGCGCCGACAACCCGGTGGTGCTCATCAAGGAGAGCAAGAACACCCCGCAGCTCGACGCGACGCTGAACAAGGTGTCGGCCAAGATCACCACCGCGCAGTACCGCAAGATGACGCTCGCGGTGCAGAACCAGAAGCAAGACCCGTCCGACGTGGCCAAGACGTTCCTGAAGAACAACAAGTTGGCTTGACCGTCGGCGACGCCCGAACGCGACCGGCCCCGCCTCGCGGCGGGGTCGGTTCGCGTCTGAGTGGTGATCGCGTCAGTTACTGACGGTGATCGCGCAGCTCGCCATCCCGCGCTTCTCGAGATAGCGCTGGTGATAGTCCTCGGCCGGCCAGAACTCGGGCGCGGCCGTGATCTCGGTCACGATCGGCCGCTTGAACCGAGCCTGTGCGGCCTCCTTCGACGTCTTCGCCGCGACCTCCTGCTCGGGCGAGTTGAAGAAGATCGCCGAGCGGTACTGGTCGCCGACGTCCGGCCCCTGCCGGTTGAGCTGGGTCGGGTCGTGGAGCTGCCAGAAGGCGTCGAGCAGCTGGTCGTAGGTCACCTGGGCGGGGTCGTACTCGACGAGCACCGCCTCGGCGTGGCCGGTCGTGTGGCTGCAGACCTGCTCGTAGCTCGGGTGGTCCGTGCGACCGCCGGTGTAGCCCACGGTCGTCGCGATCACTCCGGGGATCTGCCGGAACTCGGCCTCGACTCCCCAGAAGCATCCGGCCGCGAAGGTCGCCTTCTCGGTGTGCTGTGTGTCCGTCATATCCCTATTCGCCTCGTCGTTTGGTCATCTGGTCATTCCAGTGAACACCCCGGCCCCGGGGTTGTTCCGCCCTACCAGCCCCGGTCGATCCACTCCTGGAGGTGCGGGCGCTCGGTGTCGAGGGTGGTGTCGAGGCCGTGGCCGGGGAGCACGAACAGGTCGCCGGGCAGCGAGAACAGGCGCCGGTCGATCGACTCGATGATCTGGTCGAAATTGCCGCCCGGGAGGCTCGTATTGCCGGGGCCGCCGGGGAACAAGGTGTCGCCGCTGATGAGCACGGGGTGGCCCTCGAGCAGGAAGCACGTCGAGCCGGCAGTGTGCCCGGGCGTGTGAATCGTCCGCAGCCGCAGGTCTCCGACCTCGATGACGTCGTCGTCGGGGATCGTGAAGTCGTACGCCGGCAGCATCGAGGCGTCCTCGGGCGCGATCCCGACGTCGATTCCCGCGTTCCGCACCGCTTCGACGGCCTGGATGTGGTCCCAGTGCCCGTGGGTGGTGAGGACACGCCGCACGCCCGTGGCGCGGCTCACATCCAGCAGGAGCTCGTGCTCGTTGGCGGCGTCGAGCAGGGTCGCCGCCCCGGTGCCCTTGCTCCGGAGGATGAACACGTTGTTCTCGAACGGCCCGACCGTGAGCTTGTCGATCCGGACGTCCGTGTCCTCGTAGTGAGGGGGCCGCGCCACAAAGCGAGCGTACCGGCACCTGGCAACTTGACCGAGCGGTCCAGTACCGTCCGTTTTCGATGGACTTCCTCGACACGCCCGCGGAGGCGGCGTTCCGTGACGAGGTGCGCACGTGGCTGGCCGACCACCTGGTGGGCGAGTTCGCCGAGCTCGGGGGTGGCGGCGGGCCCTCGGACGAGACCGCCTGGGAGCTGCGCGTCGAGTGGGAGAAGCTGCTCGGACGAGACCGCTGGGTGGGGCTCGACTGGCCCGAGGAGTACGGCGGCCGGAACGCGAGCTTCGCCGAGCAGATCATCTTCAGCGAGGAGTACGCCAAGGCCGACGCGCCGACCCGCGTGAGCTTCTTCGGCGAGGGTCTGTTCGCGCCGACGCTGCTCGCGTACGGCACCGAGGAGCAGAAGCGCCGCTTCCTGCCGAAGATCCAGGCCGCCGAGGAGCTCTGGTGCCAGGGCTACTCGGAGCCGAACGCCGGCTCCGACCTGTCGAACGTGCAGACGCGCGCGTTGCTCGACGGCGACCAGTGGGTCGTCAACGGGCAGAAGGTGTGGACGACGCTCGCGCACCGCGCGCAATGGTGCTTCGCCGTCGTGCGCACCGACCCCGACGCGCCCGCCCACAAGGGCCTGTCGTACGTCCTCGTCCCGATGCACCAGACGGGCGTGAGCGTCCGCCCGCTGAAGCAGATGACGGGCACGGCCGAGTTCAACGAGGTCTTCTTCGACGACGCGCGCACCGACAAGGCGAACGTCGTGGGCGAGGTGAACGACGGCTGGAAGGTCGCGATGGCCACGCTCGGTTTCGAGCGCGGGACGGCGTTCCTCGCCCAGCAGATCGCCTTCCAGCGCGAGGTGTCGGACCTGATCGACGTGGCGCACAAGAACGGCGCCACCGACGAGGCGGCGATCCGTCAGGAGCTCGCCGACGCCTACGTCGGCGTCCAGATCATGAAGTACAACGGCCTGCGCATGCTGACCAAGCTCGTGAAGACGGGCGTGCTCGGTCCTGAGTCGAGCATCGGCAAGCTGTACTGGAGCTCGTGGCACCGCCGGCTCGGAGAGATCGCGATGCACGTGCTCGGCACGGACGGGCTGCTCGTCGAGGGCGAGCCCGGCGGTGATTACGCGCTCAACGAGCTGGAGCGCACGTTCATGGTGAGCCGGTCGGAGACGATCTACGCCGGCGCGAGTGAGATCCAGCGCAACATCATCGGCGAGCGGGTGCTCGGGCTCCCGCGTGAGCCGCGAGCCTGAGGGGGAGACATGAACTTCGCGTTCTCGGAGGAGCAGGAGCAGCTCCGCGAGGCCGTCCGCCGATTCATGGAGGCGAAGTCGCCTTCGTCGGAGGTGCGTCGCCTCATGGAGACGACCGAGGGCTACGACGAGGCGGTGTGGAAGCAGATGGCGCAGGAGCTCGGGCTCCAGAGCCTTCACATCCCCGAAGCCCACGGCGGTCAGGGATTCACGTTCGTCGAGCTCGGCATCGTGCTCGAGGAGATGGGCCGCGTCCTGTTGTGCGCGCCGTACTTCTCGACGGTCGTGCTGGCGGCGGACGCGATTATGAACGCCGGCACCGATGCCCAGCAGGGCGAGCTGCTCCCCGGCATCGCGTCGGGCGAGACGATCGCCGCGCTCGCGTTCACGGAGCCGAACGGGCGGTGGGACGCGTCGGGCATCACCATGGAGGCCAGCGGGAGCGGCGACAGCTACCAGCTGTCCGGCACGAAGATGTTCGTGATCGACGGGCACACCGCGAACACGATCATCACCGTGGCCCGGCTCTCCGGCACCAGCGGCGAGGACGGCATCTCGTTCTTCGCCGTCGACGGTGACGCGTCCGGCCTGACGCGCACGCCGCTCGCAACCATGGACCAGACCCGGAAACAGGCTCGTCTCGACTTCTCGGACGTCGCCGCACGGCCGTTGGGCGAGCCGGGTGCGGGATGGGCGGCGTTGTCGAAGACGCTCGACCAGGCGGCCGTGGGACTGTCGAACGAGATGGTCGGCGGCGCGCAGAAGGTGCTGGAGATGGCGGTCGACTACGCGAAGGTGCGCGTGCAGTTCGGACGGCCCATCGGCTCGTTCCAGGCCATCAAGCACAAGTGCGCCGACATGCTGCTCGAGGTCGAGTCGGCGAAGTCAGCCGCGTACTACGCGGCGTGGGCCGCAGCCGAGGACAACGAGGAGCTCCCGGTCGTGGCGAGCCTCGCCAAGGCGTACTGCTCCGACGCGTACTTCCACGCTGCCGCCGAGAACATCCAGATCCACGGCGGCATCGGCTTCACCTGGGAGCACGACGCCCACCTCTACTTCAAGCGGGCGAAGAGCTCGGAGATCCTGCTCGGCGACGCCACCTACCACCGGGAGCTGCTGGCGCAGCGCATCGGGATCTGAGCGGAGGGCGCCGCTCGTGCAGATCGTCGCCGGCGTCCTCGTCATCGCGGTGGTCGTGGCGGTCGCGGCGTGGTTGGTCATCCGCGAGGCGGGGCGTATCGCCAAGGAGCCGCCGCCGGCGATCTTCGACCTCGAAGAAGCTCACGACTGGGTCGTCGCACACGTGCCCGACGACGTCGCCGCCACGCTGACGTCCGATGACGTGCGTCGCATCCTCGAGTTCCAGCTCGAGTACTTCGAGAAGGAAGGCGTGTCGGGGAACGGGTCCGGGGCCAAGGTGTCGGGACCGATCGTCATCGGCGGCGCCGAGGTCGTCGCGTACATCGTCGAGCGCGCCGCGAGCACGGGCGAGGCCTACCTCCCGGAGCAGGTGCACGGTGTCCTCGAGACGCAGATCGCCTACCTGCGGTCGATCGGAGCGGTCGGTCCCCCCGCGGGCGAGGAACGCGACGGCCGGTAGCAGGCCTTCTAGACTGCCCGCGCCGTGAGCGCCCGATCGAGGATGGGCAGGATGTCCCGAGTCAAGAAGATCGCATCGGTCACCGTCGCGCTGGCGCTCGCCACGCTGGTCTTGGCGGCGTGCATGGGCGGTCCGCCCCCGACCGATCCTCACGACGTGCTCGTCGTCGGCGACTCGATCTCGTTCTCGTTCGCGTGCGGGCTCGGCGACGCCGCCGGCTCGGGGGAGTCGTGCCCGGGCCCCGGCGGTTTTACGACCGCGAGCGACATCGTCGGCGGCTGCACGATCAGCGGCGGCACGATCCTCCTCTACAACGGCCAGACCGCCGGCTCGTACGGGTGCGACAACTGGGGGTCGGCGTGGTCGGGGGACGCCGACAAGTACACGCCCAGGGTCGTCGTGATCGTGACGAGCGGGTGGGAGATCATGGACCGCTGGTCGGGCGACCCGAACGGCCTGCCCGACCGCCAGTGGGGCGGGAACGGCCAGGAATTCCAGGACGCCAAGAACGCGTACCAGGCGAACCTCGGCCTCGCCATCAACGTGTTCCGGCAGCACGGGTCGAAGGTGATCGTGGCCAACTCGGCCTACATGAACCCGCCCGAACCGCAGTTCCCGCCCGGCACGCCCGGCGCGCCCGACTTCCTCATCAACGCGTGGTACGAGCGGTACCCCGTCGCCAACACGGCGCCCCCGCCCGTCTGGCAGGCCCCGCCCGGCCAGGACGGCCTGAGCTACCGGCCGAGTAAGACCAAGGTCGAGCAGTTCAACAACGCGATCACGAGCGTCGTGAACTCTTTCGGTGACCCGTCGAACGTGCTGCAGTTCAACATGTTCAAGCACTTCGACCCGACGATCAGCGGCAGTCCCGCGTACAGCGACTACATCTGCCCGCCCCCGAACGACAGCGCGGACCCGGCGACCTGCTCCGGAACCAAGATCCTCGCCCGTGATCCCGACGGCGGGCATCTGTCGACGCCGGGCGGGCAGGACATCCTGAACCACTACCTCCAGCCGTGCGTCGAGGGCGTGCTGGCGGGGAGCTCGACGACCTCCTGCCAGTAGCCGGCGCCGCGCCGGCTACTTGTTCGCCAGGTTCTGGAGCTTGGGTGCCAGCCACGCGGTGACGAGGTCGTAGCCGTGGTCGTTGAAGTGTGAGTGGTCGGGGCCGCGCACCTGCTTGCCCTTGAGCGTGTCGGTGAACTCGCCCTTCGGGTCGGCGAACTTGTTGAGGTCGTAGACCGTGAGCGCGCCCTGGCTCGAGAGGTCGGCCAGGATCTTGTTGAGCGCGTCGGTCTTCACCTTGCTGGCAATGAACTGCTGGCCCGCGAGCGGTGCGACCCAGTTCGCCGGTTGGGTCGGGCCATAGGGCTCCCACCAGATCTCCTGGATGCCGTTCACGCCCGGCGGGGCGGGCAGCGCCTCGGGCGGGTTGATGTACTGCATGTTCGTGAACGCGACCTTCGCCCCGGTCGCCGACAAGAGCGACGCGGCCTCCTTGTGCGTGTCGGAGATCGATTGCGCGAACTGCGGGTCCTGGATCGTGCTCGGGAGGCCGGCCCCGGGGTTGGAGAACCAGCGATCGACGATCTCCCAGCCGCCGGTGACGACGAGCACGACGTCGGGCTGTGCCTGCTGCACGATCGGCGGCCACGCGGTGCGCCAGTCGGGGCAGCCCGAGCCGATGACGATGCCGTCCTTGTAGCTCTGGAGCGAATCTGCGCCGCCGGCGAGCGTGCAGTTCACAGAGGCGGCGTTCGTGACCTGGAGGCGCTTGTCGCGCTGCATGCGCAACGCGAGACCCTGCCCGACGGAGTCGCCCAGCACGAGAACCTTGACCTTGGGCTTCGTCTTGGCCGGCGCGGCTCCAGCAACGGAGGGAACGGTCGCGGCGAGACACGCGGCGGCGACACCGGCGGTGAACAGGACGAGCAGACGAGTGCGCACGGCTGGCAGAAACTCCTAGCTCCTGAGCGGGCGGGCGCATCCTAGCGACGCGAGGATGCCTGGACAGCGCGCACCTCTTGTCTAGACTGCCCAAGTTCGGGCAGGTTCCCCCTGGAGGCTCGTTGCGCAAGTTCACTCTCCTCGCGGCCGGCCTCCTTCTTGCGGGTGGTGTCCTGGCAGCCTGCATCGGCCCGCCGCCTCCGACGACCGATCCCCACGACGTGCTCGTCGTCGGCGACTCGGTGAGCTTCTCGTTCGGCTGCGCGCTCGGCGACCCGGGGGAGCTCAACGGCGTCCCACAGAGCTCGTGCCCGCCGGCGCCCGGCGCCACGTACACGACGCGGAACGACTGGGTCGGCGCGTGCACGATCACCCCGGGCACACTCTCGCTGTACAACGGCGGGCAGGCCGGCGCGCCGAACTGCGACACGGTGGGCGCTGGGTCGCGGGGCGACACCTGGCAGTCGGACGCCGACCACTTCGTCCCCAAGGTCGTGGTCATCAACACCGCCGGCTGGGAGATCGTCGACCGCTGGCAGAACGTCGTCGCCCAGCCGGATCTTGAGTGGGGGGCCCCCGGGTGCACGCCGAACAACGTGCCGCCGTCGTGCCAGATGTACCAGAACGCCGCCGTCGCGTACTCGAGCGAGCTGTTCAACGCCATCAACACGTTCCGGAACAGCGCGAACCATCCCACGGTGATCGTCACCAACGCGCCCTACATCAACCCGCTCGAGCCCGAGCCGCCGTTCGGGAGCGGCGTGCCCGACTCCCTTGCGTGCTCGTGGTGGGAGCCGTTCCCGAACAGCCCGCCCAACTCGGCGGGCCCCGACTGCAAAGGCGACGCCACGCAAGGGAGCGGCGGCCAATGGCGCTCTCCCACCGGGAACACCAGCTACCGGTCGGACATGGCGAAGATGGACCAGTTCAACCAGATCGTCCAGGGCGTGAAGGACAACAACTTCGGCGGCGATCCCGGGGTCAAGATCTTCAACTTCAAGAGCCACTTCAACGCCGGCCCGGCCAACACCTACACGGACTACGTCTGCCCGCCGCCGCACGACACCGACAGGACCGCATCGCTCCAGCTCGATGTGCGCCCCAGCTCGCCCACGTTTGGGCAGATGGTCCAGCAGTGCAGTGTCGACGGCAACCCACTCAACAACGTCAACGCGATCCTCGCCCGCGCGCCCGACCACAGCCACCTGTCGCCGGCGGGTCAGGCGCAGGTCCTCCAGCCGTACATCGACAAGTGCGTCCGCGCCGCCCTCGGCGCGTCCGGCGGCGACCCGGCCGCGTGCAACTAGTGCGATGATGAGAATCGAAACGACATGAGACGACGCCTGATCACCACCGGACTGCTGGTCGGCGGGCTCGCGCTCGCCGCAGCCGCCTGCGGCACGAGCGATCCCCAGGTCCAGGCCCGCCAGACGGGTGACACGACCGCGACCACCGCCGCGCCGACGACCACGGCCGCGCCTCCCTCGTCCACCGCCGCCCCGGACACGACCGCGCCGACCTCGACGACGGCACCGCCGCAGCCGCCGTGCACGCCCGAGGCGCTCACGGTCGCCTTCACGGCGAAGTTCGGATCGCCCGGGACCACGATCACCCCGCAGAAGTGCGTCGGCGGCTGGGCCACGAGCTCGCAGGTCAAGGGGTACAGCCCGCCGACGTTCACCCTGTACCGGGCCGACGGCGACCACTGGGTCGCCCTCAACCGGAGCGCGGGCAAGCTGTGCGAGGGCCAGGGCGTCCCCGCCGACATCGCCCCGCAGATCGGCTGCGACTGACCGGTCGGCCGCCGACAACCCAACAAATTTCTCCTCGGAACTGTCACGCGTCGCGGCTCCGTCCGTGGTACAAGTTGCAGTACCAGGGAAAGGAGGTGGTCCAGCTGATGCATGAGCAACGCGGGACTCTGGAGGTGCGCGGCCGTTAGGTCGTCGTCGCGTCCGCAGAGCGGGCGTGTCAGGCTGGACCGCCTGGCGGAGTTCAAACCGCCGCACCGTTGCCGTCCGGACGGGGAGTTGTCCCACCCGTTGCAATCCCGGTCGGCGAAGACGTTTCAGCCGTAAAAGTGGGTGAGGGGGCGCTTCGTGCGCCCCCTCATTCGCGCTCGTCAGCCGCCGCGCTCGGGGCGGGCGGGGGCGTGGAGGCGGAGCTCGGTGACGGCGATGCCGAGCTTGCGCGGGTCGGGGCTCCCGTGGGGCTGGCCGGGCTCGGGCGTCCGGATCGATACCCGGGTGAAGCTCCGGTCGGACTTGTAGCGAAGCGGGATCGTCCCCGACAGGACCGTTCCCTCGGCGCGGGGCGTCTGCACGAGCTCGAGCTCCTCACCGTTCACGTCGATGCCGACGCCGGCGAAGCCGCGGCGGTCGTGGGCGTCGACGGCCACGAGCTCGACGACGGTCCCGGGCGGCAGTTGGAGCGGGACGTCGATCCACGCCCGCCGCCCCGGCCCCGTCCACCGACCCTGCCCCGTCACGAGCCGGTGCGGCTCGCGCCACCCCGCGCCGACGATCGGCTCTCCGAGCGGCACCACCAGATCACCGTCGAGGAGACCGCCGCCGGCGTCGGTCTCGTCGGGTTGGTACCCGTCCCGGGTGACGAGCGACGTCAGCCACTCCGTCTCGTGGTCGGGCTCGGGCAGGACCGTTCGGATCGCTTCCACTGTCTCGCGCACCTCTCCGTCGAGATCGCGGTGGTGGAGGTCGAGCGCGAGCCCAGCGAGGTCGTCGAGCCCGAGGGCGGCGGTGACGCACGCGTGTCGAAGCGCCTCGCGCCAGTCGGTCGCGGGCTGCGGTCGGGCGACGTCGGCGCGCACGAAGAGGGCGTCGGCCCAGAACAGCTGGCCGGCGCGCCGATTGAAGCGTGCGACGTCGAAATCGAACAACTGGTTGCAGCTCTGGAGCCCCGAGCGCGCCCCGCGCTGGCGATGGTGGCTCAGGTTGTCGAGGTGCCACAGCATGAAGCCACGGTCACGCAGGAAACGGTCGACGTCGCCGAACAGCGGCTGCCCCTCGTACATGCGGTTGAACTCGACCTCGGTCTGCACCGCGATCACGCTGTCCAGCGTGCGCGCGCCTCCCCGCAGGACGTCGAGCTCCGATCCCTGCGTGTCGAGCTTGATGACGTCGATGCGGTCCACGCCGCTGCGCCGGCACCACTCGTCGAGCGTGACGACCTCGATCTGCTGGTTGTCGGCCAGCCGCTGGGGCTCGAGGCGCGGGTGACGGTCGATGACGTCGTCGAGCGGCTCGTAGAGCGAGGAACACGCCGGCTCGCGCGTGATGTGGATCGTCTCCGTGCCCGACTCCCGACCCAGGCCCTGGGCGACGATCTCGACCCAGGGCCGGTCGTGGTAACGCTCCCGCAACGCTGCGCACTCTTCCTCGTCGGGCTCGAACCCGATGGCGCGGCAACGGCCGCCGAGCTGCTCCCACGTGTCGGCGAACCCCCAGCGGCAGCCAACGTCGGCGATCACGATCGGCTCGTCGAGCAGATCGCTCAGGATGGACGCGACTTCTAACTCCGCGGAGACGGACGGGTCGGGGCTCATCGCGACGGGCAGCGTACTCTCGTGCCGCCGCGGCCCCGCAGAGACAGGAGGGCTCGAGTGAGCCGGCCATCGCGATTCGAGAGCTTCCGCTACCTCGGCGACAAGCGAAACCAGACCGTGTACGACCTCGACCTCACCGAGAGCGCAGGTCTCGAGCCGGTCATCGACGAGCTCGTCGCGTCCGAGGCGTTCGCTGCGTTCGCGCCCGACACCCTCGCCGAGGCCCGGAACCGCGGGTACCACCCGCACCGGTCGATCCACGCGCACGAGGACGACGGCGCGTAGCGGCGACGCGGGTTCAATCGAGCTCGGGCTGCTCCAGGGGTGTCCCGAGCGCGCCGTCGACGCCCTTCATCCGCGCCGCGAACGCGGTGTCGGACAGCGCAGGCTCGCTCTTGAGCTCGTCGGGGTCGGGGAGCGGGTCGAGCAGGTCGACCCACGACGTGCAGCCCCCGTACTCGTCGCGCCACGGCACCTCGAGCGGCTCGATCAACCGGTGGACGCGCATCGCCAGCACCCACAGCGGCTGACGCTTCTTCCACTGCAGGCGCGACTCGGCGTACTCGAACGTCCAGATGAGCTTGGAGTCGAGCGCCGCAAGCTGCTCGGGATCGGTGATCGTGGCCGCGCCGACGATGTCGGCCCAGCCGTCGATCCGGATCGGCTCGCCGACCGGTGAGCCGGCGGCGAGGTCGACCATCGGGCGGTACGCCGGTTTCAGCAGCTCGGGCCGCTGATGCTCGACCGTCGGATAGAGCCACACGCGCGTCGACTTGAGCCCGAAGCGCCGGCCGTCTTCACGGAGACCGCCCTTGCGCACGTCGAGGATCTGCTCACCCTCGAGGAGCGCGTGCACGATGACGGCCCACTCCTTGTACGCGGGAACGCTCACATGATCCAGGGTAGTCACGGCCGCGCGCCCCAACGGATGCGGATCTGCTCCAACCGGTCGCGCAGCGCGCGTCCCTGGTCGCCGAGGAGGTGGAAGCGCCGGCGAACCCCCGCGAGCCCCGTCGCGGCGCGACCGGCCTCCTGATCGGCGCGTACCCACCACCCCGCCGCCCGCGCCACCGTCTCGTCGGGGTCGAGCGCCAGCGCGTTCAGCGTGAGCTGCACATCTCGGCGCGCGAGAAGCGACGACGGCGCCCGCTCGAGTGAACGCGCGACCTGGGCGCGGAGGGCGACGCTGGCCTGGCTCGCCTCGGCGCCGGCGATCCGGGCCAGGTCGCTCTCGGTGCGCGGCTTGCGGACGATCCACTTCTCGGGGAGGTCCAGCGGTCCCTTGACGGCGGCGTAGTCCACGTTCGTCTCGGGCTGGAACGACGCCGGCGTCACCGGGGTCAGCCGCAGAACGTCCTCTTCGACGAGGTAGTTGTCGTAGCCGAGCTCGGAGAGCACGCCGACCAGCTTCTCGGGGGTTGCGTCGAACATGCGCAAGGTGTGCGCATTGCTCTCGTAGAGGACGGCGGGCGCGTCGGGTGCGGAGAGCATCTCGGACATGCCCGCGATGGCAGCGATCTCCGAGCCCTCGACGTCGAGCTTCACGACGTCGACGCGCGCGAGATCGAAGTCGCTCAGGATGTCGGGCACGGTGCGGACCGGCACTTCTACGACGTTGACTGCCCAGGGCGACTCGGTGATCTGGCCCCACGCCCCCTCCTGCTGGAACCGGACGGTGCCTTCACGGTTGCTCACCGCAACCGGGACGACCGTCAGCGCGTCAGCGAGCCCGTTGGCGCGCGCGCTTTCACGCAGGAGGTCGACGTTGCGCGGTGACGCCTCCACTGCGATGACGCGGCGTCCGCTCGCCGCCGCCGCCAGCGAGAACGTGCCGAGGTGCGCGCCCAGGTCGAGGATCACGCCCGACGGCGGAGCGAGATCGAGCGCGAGCTCGAAATGCGACGGGAAGTAGCGGTGCGCCGCCATCACGTGCTGGGCGAGGAAGTCGAAATCGTCCGGCAGGAGGATGTCGAGCGTGTCGCGCCATGGGAGCTCGAGGACGGCCCACCGGCCGGAGGGGGTCATGCGCTCACGCGGTGACGCGACCCGGCCATCCGGTCGACGTCGTCGCGGGCGATCTCGAGGAGCCGGCCGACGACGTCGTCGACGGTCCACGACCGCGCATACCTGAGCGCTCCGGCGCAGAGTCCCCGGCGGTGGTCGGCGTCATCGAGGACGCGCGCGATCTCGCGGGCGACCGCGGCGGCGTCCGTCGGGGACGGTACGTGCGCCACCGTGCCGTCCGGCAGCTCCAGGCACGACGCGATGTTCGTGATCACGGGGAGGCCGGGGGCGAAGGCGTCGCCGACGGCGGCCGAGCCCGCGCCGTTGTCGTGCGAGCTCAGCTGCACCGCGCACGTCGCGCTCTCGATCCACTCGTGGTACTCGCGATCGGTGACGAATCCGGTGACGTCAGCCACATCGCCGACGCCTCGGGCATCGATACGGCGAAGGAGGCGATCGAGGTGGTCGGGCCGGATCTGGCCGACGACGGCGAGGCGCACCGGTCGTTCGCGGTTCAAGATCGCGATCGCGTCGACGATCAGCTCGCGCTGCTTCGCGTCCTCCTCGCGTCCGAGCGTCAGGACCACGGGCGGTGTGCTCGGGCGTGGCGGCGCCGCCGGGCGCCGGCTGGGCACGGCCAACGGCACCACCTCGATGGGTGCCAGCGGCACCGGGCCGGCGTCGTGCTCGAGCAGCGTCTGCGCCCGGTGGGAGGTGACGATGCTGCTCCGGCTGTCGAGTGCCAGCTCGGCGGTCAGACGAAGGCCCGAGCGCCGGTACGGCTCGTACGCCGCCCAGCGCTGGTCGTCTATCGACACCGTCAGCCCCGGGACGCGCGACCCGTAGCGGGCGAGCAGCTCGCGGAACAGCGTCACTGCCGCCGGCGGGTCCTCCGCGAGCAGCCGGTGCGCATACGTGATGTAGAGACCGACGAGATCGACGTCGTGGAACCACGCGATACCGGGATACCGCCGGGCGACGGCGAGCGTGTCGTGATGGAACCAGCTGTTGCCGATCGTGTAGACGACGGCGTCGTAGCGCGCCGGGTCGATCGTCCTGCCGAGCGCGCGGGCCGGGAACCAACCAGCGGCCGAAGCGCGCGGGCGGCGCGGGCCGACGGCCTGGACCCTGCGTGCAGGCAGCTCGTGGGCGATGTCGTCATGGACCCAGTCGCAGGCGTCGACGAAACAGTCGAGCTCGCAGTCGCGGGTCAGCCGGTCGGCGACGGCGAGGTTGTAGCGCGCCACACCGGACCGCACGGGCGGGAACGGGCCCACGAGCGCCAGGCGCAGCCGCGAGAAGGGCCGGCGCCGGCGCCGGGCAGGCGGCGCCTCGACACGCTCGTAGGCGGCCAGAGTGCGTTGCGCGACGCGATCCCACGTGTGGCGGTGCACGGCGGCGGCGGCCTTGTCGCGCAGCCCGGACTGGTACTCGGTGTCGGTCAGGCCGCGCTCGATCAAAGCCGCCAGTCCGCCGGCGTCGTCGGGATCGAACGTCGCCGGCGCCCAGTCGAGCACCTCGGGGAGCGGGGCCCGGTTCGAGGTGATCGCGAGCGAGCCGCAGCGAGCCGCCTCGAGGACCGGCAGCCCGAATCCCTCGTAGCGCGACGGGTACACACACAGCTCGGTCGTCTGGTACAGCGCGCGGAGGACGGCGTCGGACACGAACCCGGTGAACACGACCTCGTCGCGGGCGAGTCCGACGTGGGCGGCGTGCGCCTCCCATCGGATCAAGCCTTCGAGCGGCAGTGTGCACGCCACGACGAGCTGGAGCGATCTGCGAAGGTCGGGACGCAACCGGGCGAAGGCCTCGAGGAGGAGCTCGGTGTTCTTGTGCGGCAGCCAGGCCGAGACGGTAAGGAGGAAGGGTCGCGTGACGCGTGGCAGCTCCTGCGCGAGGAGCTCCCGCGGGCGCTCACCCGGCTCGGGGGGCCGGAAGAAATCGGACGTCGCCGCACCCACGACGGCGATCCGGTCGGGATCGACCTGCAGGTGTTCGATGACGTCGCTCCGGGTCTGCTCCGAGAGCGCGATGAGGAAGTCGGCGTCGGTGAGCACGCGGTTGCGGACGCGGTGGAACCGCTCTCCGTCGCTGCCGGGTTGCAGCATGCCGGTCACGTCGGGGATGAGGTCGTAGACCTGGCACACGATCGGGATGCCGCGGCCGAGCACGTGGCTCGGCAGCGCGCTCGGGCGCACGTCGGGTCGCTCGAACGGCGACATCACGTGATAGAGGATCGGTCCGTCCTGCTGCACCGCTCGCAACGCGGCGGCCGTGTTCCACGACAGCTGCGGTGCGCGTCCGAGCTCGGGGGGAAGGTGGCGCGGGAAAGGATGGTTCGGGTTGAGCCCGAACCCGGCCACGGGCGCGCCGGTGCGGAGCAGCTCGAGGCTCAGCTGCGTCGCGTAGCGGGGGATCCCGCGCTCGAAGAACCCGCGGCTCTGGACCGTCTGGATGTCGAGGTACGGGCGCCAGCGAGGCGTCACGGACGCGGGGTCGCGCGGACCAGCGCCATCCCCGCACGGGAAGGCGTGTCGTCCGGCTCGACGACGCGCCACACGTGATCGTCGATGCGCTCGACGGTGCGGCGCGCTTCGATCTTCCAGTCGGTCAGCAGCTCGGCGAGGTGACTCTCGTCGTAGGTTCGGCTGCGGCGACCGACCGACCACTCGCCGAACGGGACCGTGAGGACGATCTGCCCTTCGGGGCGCAACCACTTGCGGAACCGGTCGACGACCTGCCGGTCGAGGTCGTCGACGGGCTCGTCGCGCTCGAGCCCGAGGCCGGCGACGGCCGACAGCGCAAAGATCGCGTCGAGGGGCTCCGCCGGCCCGCTCCACTGATCGACCGGCTGTTCCATCACAGTGAGGTTCGGGTGTCCCGCGGGAAGTCCGGCGGCGAAGGCGGTGACGCGCAGCCCGAGGGAGGCGAGCGCGAGCGGCAGGGGGCCGTCGTCATCGCCGAAGGTCGCCACGCCGGCTCCGGCCGGCAGGCCGTCGGCGGCTGCGTATGCGAATGGCAGCTCGACGACGTGGGCATCGATGGACGCGCCACCCGGGCCGAGCGCGGTGAACATCGTCTCGACGATCTCTTCCATTCGCGCGGTGAACAGGTCGGAGAACCGTTCGAGCGTGAACGCGAGCTCGGCAATCGTGTCCGCGTCGCCCGCGACGTCCTCGCGCGTCTGCCGCATGAGCGCCACGACCTCGTCGAGCCGGGCCGTCGGGTCCGGCGGCGGCGGGAGACGGTCGAGATGGTCGTGGAGATCCTGGAACCGACGATCGAAATAGCCGACCAGCGGTCGCGCGACTCCGACGGCCGCGCGCTTCGCGCCGGATCGCGGTTCGGGCGCGCCGTGAACGTTGGAATCAGAGTCGGCCACGGACGGAGTATGCCACGATGGCGTCGTGGCTCTCCGAGCGCGTCGCGCCGTGCCGTGCATCTTCACGACCCCTTGAGCGGGAGGCGGTCCGCCGAGGCGCGCCTCGTCGTCGATCTGCAGACGGCGCAGGGCGGGTTCTTCGGAGATCGGGGGATCCGTCGCTACGCGATGTCGTTCACGCTCGCGGTGCTGCGGAAGCGCGCCGTATCGGCCGTGCTGCTGAACCCGAACCGTCCGAATCATGAGTCGATGCCCACCGAGCTCCGAGACGCTCCCGAAGCGGCGTGGAACACCGTGTCGACGCTGCGTCGACTCGACGCAGAAGGTGTCGGCGCGTACGTCATGACGTCCCCGTTCGAGCGGACCCGACCGGCGTCGTCGGCGTTGCCGCGGTACGTCGTGCAAAGCGGGATGCCGATCGCCGTCGTCCTCTACGACCTGATCCCCGAGGTCATCGACGTGTACACGGCCGAGCTGATGGCGGGGTACCGCGCTCGCCGCGAGCTCATCAAGCAGGTCGACGTGGTGTTGGCACTCTCGGATCAGACCCGGCGCGACGCGATCGAACGCCTCGGCATTCCGCCCAAGCGCGTCGAGGTGATCGGTGCAGGCGGTTCCGACTTCTTCCGACCGCCGGCGTCCGGCGACCAGCCGGCGCTCCTGCTCGCGGAGCGGGTTCCGGCGATCACGAAGCCGTTCGTCCTGTGCGTGACGGGTTGGTCGGCGCACAAGAACGCCGAGGGCCTGATCGACGCGTGGGCGCGGCTACCACGTGCGACGCGTGACTCGCACCAGCTCGTCCTGACCTGCAGGCTCCCACCCGAGGCGGGCACGACGTGGATCGACCGCGGTCGCGAGCGCGGCCTTCGTGACGGCGATCTCGTCGTCACCGACTATGTGGAAGATGACGTGCTGCGCGCCCTCTACCAGCAGGCCCGGCTCTTCGTGCTGCCGTCGTTCTACGAGGGGTTCGGGCTCCCCGTGCTCGAGGCGGCGCTCTGCGGATGCCCCGCGGTCGCGTCCAACGTGTCGGCGGTTCCCGAGGTCTTGCAGTGGTCGGCGGCGACGTTCTCGCCCTTCGACCTCGACGAGATGGCGGGCGCCGTGGAGCGCGGCCTGTGCGACGAGGAGTTCCGTCTCGAGCTGCGCCGGGTCGGTGAGGCCGCCGCGGCCCGCCACACATGGGAGCGCGTCGCCGACCGGACGATCTCGGCGTGTGCCGGACTCGACGCCGCCGGCACACGGCGGCGTGTGCCCAAACCGCGCGTCGCGCTCGTCGGCTCGTTCTCGCCCGTCGGCGACCGTGCGTCCTGGAGCGGCCAGTTCATGCACGCCCTCGAGAGTGCCGTCGAGGTCGACTGCTTCGACGCTTCCGGTGTGGAAGGCGGGTACGGGGAGCGACGCCGCCACCCGCTCGCCGGGCTCGGCCGGACCGTCGACCCGTGGAGCTACGACGCCTTCGTGTATCTCGTGGACGACGCGACCCCGCCGGCCGTCCTCGACGCCGCCCACCGCTACCCGGGCATCGTGTGGTTCCTCTCGCCGCCGGCCGAGTGCCCCGACTCCCATGCGCTCGCGAGCGCCGCTCGGGCCGGTCTCGTCCCGCCCGACACGGTGGCGCCGAACGGCCCGGCGCACGTCGCTCCGTTCGCGCGTCCCACGCCCACGCGCGCGGCCTCGGTCGACGATCTCGAAGGCGCGGCCGCGACCGTGCTCGAGCTCGTCCGGGTGTTGCGATGACCTCGAGCCTCGTGCTCCACGCCTGCACGACGATCACGCACGCCCG
Organism: Acidimicrobiia bacterium; assembly: GCA_036498645.1. Lineage (GTDB taxonomy): Bacteria > Actinomycetota > Acidimicrobiia > IMCC26256 > JACDBD01 > JALZAA01. The sequence continues at coordinate 34,643 of DASYFC010000038.1, forward strand.
GCTTCCCTCGGCGCGGGTCCTGTGCGACTCGCTGCGACGCCATCACCCGGACGCGGAGATCACGGTGCTCGTCGTCGACAGCGTCGACGGGGCCGAGGGCGTGCCCTCGGGCGTCAGACTCGTGGCGCCGGACGCTGTCGCGCCACCAGAAGTCCTTGCCCGCCTGGTGATGATGTGCACGTCGACCGAGCTCGCCGGCGCACTCACGCCGTACCTCGTGCACATGCTCGTCGAGCAGGGCGCGCCGGCGGTCGTGGCGTTCGGGCCCGAGACCGAGGTCTTCGCACCGCTGGACCAGGTCGTGGAGCTCGCAGTCGAGCACGGCGTCGTGCTCGCTCCGCGGCTCGATGCGCCGTTCCCCGACGACGACCTCCAGCCGACGCCGTTACAACTCCGGGAAGCGGGACCGTTCGCCTCCGAGTTCGTCGCCGTCGGTGCGGGAGCGTCGCCATTCCTGGACTGGTGGTGCGATCGGCAGGAGCGCGCCGCGCTCGAGCCCGGCGGCGCACGACAGTGGGGCCGCTGGACCGAGCTGGTCCCGGCGCTGTTCCCGTTCCACGCCCTCCCGGACCCTGGCTGCGGCGTCTCGATGTGGAACCTGCACACGCGCGAGATCCGAGCCGCGAACGGCGGCTACGACGTCTCGGGCAGCGCGCTGCGTTGGTTCCACTTCGACGGGTACTCCCCGGAAACGCCGCAGATGCTGTCGAGCGAGCTCGAGCGGCCTCGGATCCGGCTCGGCGATCGACCGGGTCTGGCGCGGCTCTGCGACGAGCACGGCGCCCGACTCCTCGCCGCCGGCTACGACGCGGCCCCGGCGGCGTCCCGGTACGCGCCCCTGCCGGACGGCAGGGAGATCGACGCTCGCATGCGGCGGATGTACGTCGAGGCCCTGCACGACGCGCGCGAGCGCGGTGAACCGGAACCGCCGTCGCCGTTCGCGCCGGGCGGCGCCGACGCGTTCGTGGCATGGGTGACCGAGCCGGTGGCTCCGCCCACCGACCCGCTCGTCTCGCGCTACCTCGCGCGGGTCTGGCAGGAGGACGGCTCGATCCAGGAGGTGTTCCCGTCGCTGGCCGGCGAGGGAGCCGAGGAATACCTCGGTTGGATCCGCACGACCGGGTGGGAAGACCACGACATCCCGGAGTGGGTCGTCCCGTCCGAAGACGACGTGCTCGAGCGTATGAAGCGTCGGTGGCAGGCGCGGCCATCGGGCCCGCGGCCACGGGGCGTGAATCTCGTCGGCTACGTGACCGCGGTCCTGGGCGTCGGCGAAGTCGCCCGGCTGATGGCCGCGACGCTCGACACCGCCCGGGTGCCGACGGCGATCGTCGCGAACCGGACGACCATGAGCCGGCAGAGCCTGGCATTCGACTCGGCGCGCACGAGCGAAGCCGCGTACGACGTGAACCTGCTCTGCGCCAACGCCGACCACACCGTGCACCTCGCCCAACAACTCGGCCCGGACTTCTTCGCCGGTCGGCGCACGATCGGCGTGTGGTTCTGGGAGGTCGAGGACTTCCCGCCGGAGATGACAGAAGCGTTCGCGGTCCTCGACGAGCTATGGGTCGCGAGCGACTTCGTGCTCGAGGCGATCGCGCCCGTTTCGCCGCGGCCGGTGCGTAAGTTCCCGCTCCCGGTGGTGGTGCCCTCCGTGCCCGACGATGTCACGCGGTCCGAGCTCGGGTTGCCCGAGGACCGGTTCGTCTTCCTGTTCGTCTACGACTTCTTCAGCACCGCGGCGCGGAAGAACCCGATCGGTTTGATCGACGCGTTCACGCGCGCGTTCGGCCCCGACGACGGCCCGGTGCTGGTGCTCAAGTCGATCAACGGCGACAAGCGGGTGAGTGAGCTCGAGCGCGTTCGGCTCGCAGCGGCCGGTCGCCCCGACGTGATCGTGCGCGACGAGTACCTCTCGTCCGAGCACCACAACGCGCTCCTCGGCCACAGCGACGCTTACGTCTCGCTCCATCGTTCCGAGGGTTTCGGCATGGACATGGCGAAGGCGATGGGCCTCGGGAAGCCGGTCGTCGCGACCGGGTACTCGGGCAACCTCGAGTTCATGGACGACGCCACGGCCTACCTCGTCGCCTACGACCTCGTGCCCGTCGGGCCCGGAAGCGAGCCGTACCCGCCGGACGGCCGGTGGGCCGAGCCGAGCGTCGATCATGCCGCCGAGCTGATGCGTCGGGTCGTCGACCGGCAGGAAGAAGCTCGGGAGCGGGGCCGGCGCGCCGAGGCGCGCATCCGCGCCGACTTCTCGCTCGCGTCCCGCGGGAGCGCTCTCGTGCGGATGCTGGACGGCGCTCGTGCCCGCGAGGGCATCCGAGGCTCGTGGCGGAAGTTCTTCATGGACGGCTGGCGGGAACGCAGGCGGCGGCGCGCCGACCTGCCTCCCGGCACCCTCGACTGGCTGCCCGACGGCACGCCGATCGATCCGACGATGCGGGGGCTTCTCGCCGAGGACGGCGCGGCGGCGCCGGATCCCGAGGGCGACGTGGAGCGCCTCTGCACCTGGCTCAACGAGCGGGTGTTCCCGCCGAAGGCTCCGGTCGTCTCGCGGTACCTGCACCGCCTGTGGTGTGACCGCCGCGACCTGCAGTCGCACTTCCCGGACCTCGAAGCGGACCCGCGCAGCTATCTCGAATGGCTCGTCGACCACGGCCACGACGACACCGACGTCCCGTACCTGCTGCTGCCCACGCGCGACGACCTGCGAGCCCTCACCCGGTACCAGGAGCGACAAGCCCGGCGCGAGCGGCTGACCCGGGTCGTCCGGTCGGCCGGTCAGCGGGCGGCCGGGCTCGTGAACCGCCGCTAGCGGGGCGCCCGAGCCGCCGCCAGCACGTCGCGCAACGTCTCGTCGAGCGGGATCTCGGGCTCCCATCCCGTCGCGGCGCGGAGCCGCGCCGGGTCGCCGACGAGGCGGGGGACGTCGACCGGGCGGACGAGCTCGGGATCGACGACGAGCTCGAGCGGCGCGTCACTCGTCGCGAGCATCGTGTCGGCGACCTCCCGCACGCTCACACCGTGCCCGGAGCACACGTTGTACGCCTCGCCCGGTGTTCCGTGCTCGACGAGAAGCCGGTACGCGCGCACGACGTCGCGCACGTCGCTCAGGTCACGGACGACGTCGATGCGCCCGACACGGACCTTGTTGCCCTCGTCGCGTTCGGCGTCCGCGATGCGCTGCGCGAGGCCGGGGACGAGCATCGACGCGCTCTGTCCCGGACCGGTGTGGTTGAACGCGCGGACGCGCAGCGTTGCCAACCCGTCGCCGAGGAACGCCTGCAACGCGAGAACGTCGGCGGCGGCCTTGCTCGCGCCATACGGCGTGACGGGCCGGATCGGCGACTCCTCCGTCAACGGGAGGTCCTCGGGGCCCACGACGCCGTACACGTCGGCGCTGCCCGCGACCAGCACGCGGTGGGCGCCGGCGTCGGCGCACGCCCGCAGCACGTTGAGCGCGCCCAGGGCGTTGACCCTGAAGACGGTCTCGGGCGCGTCCCACGACCGACCGATGTGGCTCAAGGCGGCCAGGTGGTACACGGCGTCCGGTCGTGCCGCGCGCAGCACCTCGCGCACCTCCGCTGCATCGGTGACATCGACCGAGGGCGTGCCGGTGCGGTCGATCGTCACGACGTCGTCGCCGTGGCTCCGGAGGAACGGGACCAGATGGCGCCCGACGAATCCGCTGCTCCCGGTGACGGCAGCCCTCATGCCAGCGACCGGTACAGGTCCACGAACCGGGGTGCGATCTTCGGCCAGCTGTACCGCTCGACGAGTCCGCAACCGCGGGCGACGAGCTCGCGGCGCAACTCGTCGTCGTGCACCACCCGATCGAGCGCGGCAGCCAGGCCGTCGACGTCGGAGGGGTCGACGAGCACGGCGGCGTCGCCGAGCGTCTCGGGGAGCGCGCCGGCGCGTGCCGCGACCACAGGCACCCCGGCGCTCATCGCCTCGAGCGGCGAGAGCCCGAATCCCTCGTAGATCGAGGGATATGCGAGCACGCGGGCGCCGTTGAGCAGGTCCCGCCGCTCCGTGTCGCTCACGTACCCGAGTCGTACGACGCGGTCGGCGTGCTTCGCCGCCGTCCGGGCGGCCTGGAACTCCGATGCTCCCCAGCCGTCGGCCCCGGCGACGACGAGGCGCAACGCCGGGTCGCGCGGCGCCATCTGGTCGAAGGCGCGCACGAGCACGGGCAGGTTCTTGCGCGGCTCGACCGTCCCGAGCGCGAGCACGTACCGCTCGCTCCCGGCGATGGCACGGCCGCGCGTCGGGTCACCACCGGTGCTGGGACGGACGCCGAGCGGGATCTGCACGATCCGCGTGTCGTCGATCCCGAAGTGCTCGCGTACCTCGCCGGCCACGAACTCGCTCGTTGCGTGCACCACCGCGCCGCGGTCGAGGGCCCGCTTCACGAGCCGGCCGTACTGCAGCGTGTCGGCTGTGCACAGCTCGGGGAAGCGCACGAAGGTCAGGTCGTGGATCGTCACGACGACGGGGCTGCGCGCCGGCGGGCCGATGAACGTGGCGTGCACGACGTCGACCCGGCCCGTCCAGAGCTCGACGCGCGGCATGTCGCTGTGCAGCCACAAGGCGCGGACGAGGCGGGCGGGGATCGCGCGGACTGCGGGGCGGACACCGGGCGGGATCCGGTCGGCGAGCTTCTGCCGGCCGCGGAACGTGAGCGCGTAGGCGACCAGGTCGAGGTCGGTGCGTCCGGCGAGCGTGTCGAGGAGCCCGTGGGCCACCTCGCCGACCCCGGTCGCATCCCCCAGCAGCGGCGTGCCGTCGACGGCGAGCCGAAGCGGCGCGGGCACTACCGGCTCAGATCTCGAGGGGCTCGTGCTCGATGCCCTCCAGGAGCCGCTCGACGCTCTCGGCGGGCACCCCGGCGTGCATCTGGCGAACCAGAAGCACCGCCATCACCGCCGCGCACCCGAGGCAGGCGAAGAGGAAGGCGAGCTCCACCCGGAGGAACAGCTCGACGCCGGCCGCGGACATCGCGATCAGTGCGATCGCGCCGAACACGATGCCGATCGCCCACGACACCGTCGCCTTGGCGTGGCCCATCAACGCGATCAACGCTTGCGCGAGCGTCAGGGCCAGGATGAACGCTCCGCTCCCTGCCGCGAGCATCGCGAGCTCACCGCCGCTGATGGTCTTGTCGAAGAAGAGCTTCACGGCCCAGGGCCCGAGCACGAGCGCGCCGACCACGCCGATCACGCCGACGGCGACGACGATCAGCACCAGCTTGCGCAGGCCGTTGCGGAAGTCGTCGTGCTCGCCCGCGCCCGCCAGGCGCGCCAGCTTCGGCAGCAACGCCGCCTGCACCGCCTGGAACAGGATGATCGGGACGCGAGCGAGGAAGAACCCAGAGACGAACGCGGCGACCTCCGCGTGCTGCGCGCTGGTGGCGAGGACGGTCGCGATGAGGATCGGCGCGTAGCTCAAGCCCTGGGCGAGGACGGACCCGCTCAGCAGGTACCCGAGGTTGGACGAGAGCTCCGACCACGGCGCCTGCGGCCCCGGCTCGACGAGCCCGTGCTGCTTGCGCAACGCGAGCAAGCTCGCGAGCACGGGCGGGATGGCGAGGCACAGACCGTACGCGACCGGGTTGGTGACGCCCGCGAACCACAACACGACGGCGGGAAGGAGGCGGATGCACCCCTCGGCACCGAGAATCACGCCGTAGGGGCCGAAGCGCCCGTTCCCCGACAACGTGCCGCGCGTCAGGTGCTGCGCGGCGTACGTGACGAGCGCGATCGCGAAACAGATGACGAGGCCGCCGACGCCCTTGAACAGGTTCTCGCGCAGCACGCCGCTGAACAGCAGCGTGAGCAACAGGAGCCCTGCCGTGCCCCACAACGCCGCGATCGCGGCGCGCCGCACGACCGGGCCGCCCCCGATGTTGAGGGCGCGACGGTGGGCCAGCGCGCGACCGACCTCCTGCTCGAGGGGAAGGAAGCAGCCCGGCGCGACCACGAACACCAACGGCCAGAGCCCGCCGATGACGGCGGCGTAGTCCTTCTCGCTGAGGCCGCGGGCGCAGGCGATGAAGAAGCCGTACGTCGCGATGCCGGTGACGGCGAGGCCGATCCCGACCGCGAACGTGCCCTCGGGGACGGCCTTCTTCGCCGCGTCGAGCGACCGCTGTGCGCGTTGTGCCATCGGTTCCTTGCTGGGTGGATCGATCCCCCGGGCTTGCGCGGTTCCCGGGACCGACGTGACAGAGTATCCCGTTACCAGCAGCTGAGCGGGTTCGGCGGCGTCGACGATCCGGCGCGAGGATCGATCCGAATGGGGCGATGCACGTGAGTACCCGTACCCTCATCCTGCTGGCCGCGATCACCGGCCTGGCGATCCTCGCCGCCGGCGCGATCCAGATCCTCCTGGCCCGCTGAGAGCGCCCGCCGTCCGGCGCGGCGGACCTGAAAGAATGACCTCTACACCGAAATCGGTGAGCGAAGGGGGTGGCCACCCTGGCCGAGCAGTTCGACGTCGTCGTCCTCGGGGGAGGACCGGGCGGATACGCGTCCGCGCTGTACGGCGCGTCGGCGGGGCTGCGCGTCGCGATGATCGAGAACCAGCGGGTCGGGGGTACCTGCCTCCATCGGGGCTGCATCCCGGCCAAGGAGCTCCTGCAGACCGCCGAGGTGCTCCGAACGGTCTCGGGGGCCAAGGAGTTCGGCGTCGACGCTGGCCAGCAGCCGACGCTCGACCTGCGTACCAGCCAGACGCGCAAGCAGCAGGTCGTCGACCGCCTCACTCGGGGCCTCGAAGGCCTCCTCAAGAACCGCAACGTGACCGTCGTGCCGGGAACCGGCTCACTCGTCGACGCCGGCGCGCGCCACGTGCGCGTGTCGGACGGCTCCGAGCTCCAGGGCACCGGCCTGATCCTCGCAACCGGCTCGCTCCCGCGCCCGCTGCCCGGGCTCGAGTTCGACGGCGACCGCATCCTCAACTCCGACCACGTGCTGATGCTCGACGAGGTACCCGGCCGGGTGCTGATCATCGGCGCGGGCGCGATCGGCTGCGAGTTCGCGTCGTTGCTGAGCGACGTCGGCAGCGACGTGACGCTGGTCGAGGCGTTGCCGCGCATTCTGCCCGGCGTCGACGTCGAGGCGGCCGACGTCGTGGCCCGGTCGTTCCGGAAGCGCGGGGTGAGTCTGCACACGGGCGTGCGCGTCACCGGCATCGACGGCGCCCGCGAGCTGACCGTGAGCTACGACACCAACGAAGGCTCGCAGCAGGTCGTGGTCGACAAGGTCGTGGTGAGCATCGGTCGTCGGCCGCGCTCGGAAGGGATCAACCTCGAAGGCTCGGGGGTCGAGGTCGACGAACGCGGGTTCATCCGCGTCGACGGCCTCATGCAGACGACGGTGCCCGGTGTGTACGCCGTCGGCGACGTGGTCGACGCACCGCAGCTCGCGCACGTCGGGTTCGCCGAGGCGATCGTCGCGGTCAAGACGATCCTCGGAGAGGAGGCGACCCCGGTCGACTACGAGAAGGTCCCCTGGGGGATCTACTGCCATCCCGAAGTCGCGTTCGCGGGGTACACCGAGGAGCACGCACGCGAGCTCGGCTACGACGTCGTGACGCAGGTGCAACGCTTCGGCGGGAACAGCAGGGCGCTCATCATCGGCGAGACCGACGGCTTGGTGAAGATCGTCGCCGAGCGCGACGGCGCGATGCTCGGCGTGCACATCGCCGGCCCGTGGGCGACCGAGCTGCTCCAGGAGGGCTATCTCGCCGTCAACTGGGAGGCGAGCCCGGCCGAAGTCGGGGCGTTCATCCATCCGCACCCGACCCTGAGTGAGCTGTTCGGCGAGTCCGCGCTCGCGCTCACCGGTCGCAGCCTGCACGCCTGATCGACGGAGGACCCCCGGTGGACATCCAGATGCCGCAGCTCGGCGAGACCGTCACCGAGGGCACGATCACGCGCTGGCTCAAGAGCGTCGGCGACCACGTCGACGCCGACGAGCCGCTGTTCGAGGTCTCGACCGACAAGGTCGACTCGGAGGTTCCCGCACCCGCAGCCGGAACGCTGAGCGAGATCCTCGTCCAAGAGGGTGAGACGGCCGAGGTCGGCACCCGCCTGGCGGTGATCTCGGACGGCGCCGGCGCGGCCGCAGCCTCGACCCCCTCGGCGCCCCCGGCTCAGCCGCAACCCTCGCCCTCGCCGCGAGTGCCGGCGGCTCCCGCCGGCCCGCCCCCGACCCGGCCCGCGCCGTCCGCGCCCGCCCCGTCCGCTCCGGCGCCGCCACCCACCCGCGAGCCGGCCGCAACCACCTCGGCGACTCCGCCAACTACTTCGGGGGCTCCGCCCCAAGCGTCGACGGGCGGGCAGCTCATGTCGCCGGTCGTGCGCCGGCTGCTCAACGAGTACGGCCTCGACGCCGGTGACGTGCAGGGGAGCGGCGAAGGCGGTCGCATCACGCGCAACGACGTCCTCGACGCCGCCTCGCGCCGGGAAAGCGCCACGACCACCTCGGCGGCTCCGCCGCAGCCCGCACCGAGCGCACCCGCCCCGGCGGCGCGCCCGGCGCCGGCGACAGCTCCGCCGCCGGCCGCCAGGACCGCGCCCGTGCCGGTAGCACGCCCGGCGGCGGACGAGACCGCCCCGATCGCGCGAAGCGAGGCCGCCGCGCCGGCAGCGCCCTCCGCCGGCGACGAGACCATCCCCTTCGACAACATCCGCCGGCGTACGGCCGAGCACATGGTGAGCTCGAAGGCGACGAGCCCGCACGTCTACACGTCGATCGAAGTCGATTACGAGCGCGTCGACCGGGCCCGGCGCGCCGAGCAGGACGACTGGAGGATCCGCGAAGGGTTCCCCCTCACGTACCTCCCGTTCATCGTGCGCGCGTTCTGCGACACGGTCGAGGAGTTCCCGAACGTCAACGCCAGCGTCGACGGCGAGAACCTCGTCGTCCACCACGACATCCACGTCGGTATCGCCGTCGATCTCGACTTCAAGGGTCTCATCGCGCCGGTCATCCGCGACGCCGACGGCAAGCGCCTGCGGCTCATCGCCCGCGAGATCCACGATCTCGCGACCCGCGCCCGCAGCAAGCAGCTCATGCCGGACGAGATCGCGGGCGGGACGTTCACGATCACGAACCCGGGTCCGTGGGGCACCTACATGACGCTGCCGATCATCAACCAGCCGCAGGTCGCGATCCTCTCCACCGACGGCATCCGGAAGCGGCCGTGGGTCGTGACCGGCCCCGACGGCGAAGACTCGCTCGCCATCCGCCACGTCGGCATCCTGGCGCTCACGTGGGACCACCGCGCCTTCGACGGCGCGTACGCCGCCGCGTTCCTCCAGGCCATGAAGGACGAGATCCAGGGACGCGACTGGGGGGCCGAGCTCGCGTGACGACGGCGGCTTTGCCGACCGTCGGCACAGGAGCCGGAGCTTGCGACGGCGACCGGAGAATGCGATGAGTGCGTTGCGCGTCCGCTGGCTCGGGCGGGTTCCGTACGCGGAGGCCGACGAGCTCCAGCGGGCCCTGCTCGAGCGCGCCGCCGACGATTACCTGCTCCTGCTCGAGCACCCGCACGTCTACACGCTCGGCAAGTCGGCCGATCCCGCCCACGTTCTCGTCCCGCCGGCGTCGGTCGGCGCCGACCTCGTCCGCACCGACCGCGGTGGCGACGTCACGTACCACGGGCCCGGCCAGCTCGTCGGCTACCCGATCGTCACCCTGCCCGAGTGGCGCGCCGGCCAGCGCGACGTCGTCGCCTACGTGCGGCGCCTCGAGACCGTGCTGATCTCGGCGCTCGGCGACCTCGGCGTGGAAGCCGAGCGTGACGACGGGTACACGGGCGTGTGGGTCGGCGGCGAGAAGATCGCCGCCATCGGCGTCCGGGTGTCGCGCGGGCGCACCCGCCACGGCTTCGCCCTGAACGTCGGTCCCGACCTGTCGATGTTCGGCCACATCGTCCCGTGTGGCATCGCCGATCGCGGCGTCACCTCCCTCGCCGCGCAACTCGGCTCCGCGCCCGACATGCGCGACGTCGTGGACGCCGTCACCGCCCGCTTCACCGAGCATTTCCCCTACGTCGACGTCGAACGCCAAGACGTCGTCTGGCGCGAGCGCCCCTCCGACCTGTCTGCGTTCACGCGCGCTGCCAAGGAGGGTGGCGCGGGGGACGGGCGCTTCCCGGACGATTGCGATGGGCAGGTCGAGACCCGGGTCGGAGACCCGAGCCGAGCGAGCGAGGCGAGCAGGGGCTCGGCCCGGGCCCCATCGCCGTCCGGAAGCGATCCGGCACCCGCGCCGCCCGGTCACGAGCCGGTACGCCTGTTGGGCCGGCTGGCGGAAGCGGGCGTGGAAGCGCCGGCTGAGGATCCTGCGTTCCGGCGGCCGGAGTGGATGAAGGTCAAGGCCGACCTTGGCCCGAACTACCGCGAGACGAAGCGGATCATGCGGGGCCTCTCGCTGCACACGGTGTGCGAGGAAGCGGGCTGCCCCAACATCTACGAATGCTGGGCCGACAAGACCGCCACGTTCATGATCCTCGGGGATCGGTGCACGCGTGCGTGCGGGTTCTGCCTCGTCGACACCCGCCATCCGCTCCCGCTCGACGACGAGGAGCCCGCGCACGTCGCCGACGCCGTCGCCCAGCTCGGTCTTGCCCACGCCGTCATCACCAGCGTGGCCCGCGACGACGTGTCCGACGGCGGCGCAAGCGCGTTCGCGGCCACGATCCGCTCCGTGCGCGCCCGAACACCGCGGACGGCGGTCGAGGTGCTCATCCCCGACTGCAAGGGCGATCCCGAGGCGCTGGCGGTCGTCTTCGACGCCCGCCCCGACGTCCTGAACCACAACCTCGAGACGGTTGCCCGGCTGCAGCGGGCGGCACGGCCGTCGGCGGCGTACTTCCGATCGCTCGCCCTGCTGGCGCGCGCCAAGGACGCCGGGCTCACGACCAAGTCGGGGATCATCCTCGGCATGGGCGAGACCGAGGACGAGCTGCGCGGCGCGATCGCCGACCTCCGGAACGTCGGCGTCGACATCCTCACGCTGGGTCAATACCTGCGCCCGACGGCTCGCCACCTCCCCGTGGTCCGGTGGTGGACGCCCGCCGAGTTCGACGCCCTGGGCGAGTACGCGCGCGGCCTGGGCTTCGCCCACGTCGAGTCGGGGCCCCTCGTGCGGTCCAGCTACCACGCTCGCAGCGCGGCGCAAGCATCCGCTCCGGCGGCCCCGCAACCGGTCGACGGCGTCAGCGCCTCCTGAGCGGCCGGCCCAGGCCGCTGATCCATCGCGCCAGACGCCAGCTCCGGCTGCGCTCGATGAGGTTCAGACGCGCCGACAGCTCCGCGACGGGCGGGGCGACCGGCTCGGTCAGCGGTGTCTCACCGCCCGGCACCTCGAGCAGGACGTAATCCTGGTAGTCGAGGCTGCGCCGGGGGATGAACGCGCGGATCAAGAGATCCCTTCCCCAATGCGAGAACACGTACCACGGCGCGTGAAACGTCGTGTGGTACCAGTCCGGGAACGGTCCGCCGACCCAGTTGTCGTCCTCGACGAACAGGATGCCGCGTTTCGCGAGCGCCGGCTCCCACCCGGTCGTGTCCTGACCCTGGCCGCGCGCGGCCGCTTCGGCGTGCCGGAACGCACGCTCGCCGTGGACGCTGAGCAGCAGGTATCCGCCCGGTCGGGTGACACGCCGGAGCTCGGCGAGCCACAGGTCCTGGGCGTGCTCGTCGATATGCGTGAAGACGCTGCTCGAGAACACGAGGTCGAAGTGGGCGTCGGGAAAGGGCAAGGGCGGGAACTGACCGTTGCGTTCGAAACGGGCGTACGGAAAGTTCGCCGACGCCCACTCGAGCGCGTCGGCGTCGATGTCGGTTCCGTACAGCTCGCTCCGTGCCGCGAGCCCCTCCAACCACATCGCGATGCGGCCGCACCCGCATCCGAAGTCCAGGATGCGGTCGAACGAGTCGAGCGGGCGCTCCCACGACGCGAGTGCGGCCTCGATCTCGGATGCGCTGATGCGCCCCGATTGCCGGAACGTCGCCTCGCCCTCGCGGACACCCGAGACGCGGTACTGCAACTCGTCGGGCGGAAGGGGCTTCTCGGAATCCGCCGGATCGATGTTCGACGTCATCTCGTTTCCGGGTGTCGGCGTGTCCGGCGGTCCGTGAGGCGGAATACGTTACCCGTCGCTCGACCGGCCGCCGTTAGGCTCCTTCGCGATGCCGCTTCCTCGCGTGCGAGCCTGATGGGCCGGGTTCTCGAGGCGATCACCGACGAGCTCGCAGAGTTCATCGCTGCGCAGCGGGTCTTCTTCGTCGCCACCGCTCCCACCGACGGCGGCCACGTGAACGTCTCGCCCAAGGGCCTGGACACCTTCGCGGTCCTCGATCCGAACGCGGTCGCGTACCTCGACCTCACCGGCAGCGGCGTCGAGACCGTTGCGCACCTGCGCGAGAACGGTCGCATCACGATCATGTTCTGCGCCTTCGACGGCAAGCCGAACATCGTGCGGCTCTACGGGCACGGCGAAGTGCTCCCGATCGGCGAGCCCTCGGCGGACGCACTCCTCCCACGCTTCGGTGCGTACCCCGGCGCGCGGTCGGTGATCTGCGTTCAGGTCGATCGCGTCTCCACGTCGTGTGGCTACGGCGTTCCGCTCCTCAGCTACGAGGGCGAGCGCGACCAGCTGACGACCTGGGCCGATCGCCGCGGCCCCGACGGCCTCGTCGAGTACCGGGAGGAGAAGAACGCCGTCAGCATCGACGGCCTCCCCGGTCTCAGCCCCACGGAGTCGTAATGCCGGACCGCATGGCGCGGGTGCGGGACCGCATGGACGAGCTCGGCGTCGATGTGCTGCTGCTCTCGATCGGCGCCGACCTGCCCTGGCTCACGGGCTACGAGGCGCTCGAGACGGAACGCCTCACCATGCTCGTGCTCCCACGCGACGGCGACGCCACCCTTGTCGTCCCGCGTCTCGAAGCGGGACGCGTCGAGGAGCGTCCGGATGCGTTCTCGATTGCGGCGTGGGACGAGACCGACGATCCCATCGCGCTCGTTGCGAAGCTGGCGGGCGCGCCCTCGACCGCCGCCATCGGCGATCACACGTGGGCTCGCTTCCTGCTCGATCTCCAGCGCGCCCTGCCGCACACGTGGTTCGGGAAGGCGAGCGAGGTCACGGCCGAGCTACGCAGGGTGAAGGACGCAGCGGAGGTCGACGCGCTGCGCGCCGCGGCGCGCGCGGTCGACGGCATCGTGGGAGCGATGCGCGCCCGCCCGTTCGCCGGGCGCAGGGAAACAGACGTGCACGGTGAGCTCGTGCAACGGATGCTCGACGCCGGTCACGAGCGCGCCAACTTCGCCATAGTCGGTTCAGGCCCCAACGGCGCGAGTCCGCACCACGAGGCGGGAGGCCGCGTGATCGAGCCCGGCGACGTGGTCGTGTGCGACTTCGGCGGCAGCATGCGCCACTACTGCTCCGACATCACGAGGCTCTTCGTCGTGGGTGAGCCGTCGCCGGAGGTCCGTGACACCTACGCCGTGCTCACCGCCGCACAAGAGGAGGCGGTGCGCGCGGCGCGCGTCGGCACGACCGGCGAGGACGTCGACGCCGCGGCGCGGCACATCATCTCCGACGCCGGCTTCGGCGACCGGTTCATCCACCGCACCGGACACGGCATCGGTGTCGAGACGCACGAAGAGCCGTACATCGTGGCCGGCAACTCGACTCCGCTCGCGCCCGGGAACGCGTTCAGCATCGAGCCCGGCATCTACCTGCCCGGTCGCTTCGGTCTCCGGCTCGAGGACATCGTGGTCGCGACCCCCGACGGGCCCGAGCGCCTGAACCAGGCCCCGCGCGACCTCGCCGTCGTCGAGTAGCCGCGACCATGCGGCTCGACGCGGCGACGGTCCTGCTCCAGTGGGCGACGGGTGGGCTGTTCTTCCTCTGGGTGACGACGCGCCGCCGCGAGGTCGGACTCGGCTACGGCTGGCTGTTGCGCGGCGTGTTCCTCGTGATGGCGGCGGGCGCGGCCGCCGTCCTCGCCGCCGGCAACCGCGGCGGGGCCGGAGTCGCGGTGAGCACGGCCGGCGCCATCGGCGCCGTGCTCGCGGCCGCAGTCGCGCTGGCCATCTCGATCGCGCGCCGGCGGGCAGGCGTGAGCGCCCGGCGCACCCGCCGCGCCGAGCGCGCCGAGCAGGTCGCGGCGATGGCCGGCCGCGCCGCGCCCGCGGCCGGGCCCACACCCGGTGAGGACACGCCCGAGTTCCCGCCCGCCCTCGATCTCGTGGCGGCCGCCGCCGGGCTCCTCGGGCTGCTGGGCGCGGCCGCGGCCGTCGGCGGTCCGTACGGACTGAGCGCGTTCCGGCTCGTCGTCGGGGCGCTGTTCTTCGGCGCGCTGACGGATGCGATGCTGCTCGGGCACTGGTACCTGGTGCAGCCCGGCCTCGCGCGCGGTCCGATCAAGCAGATGGTCGTGCTGGCGGCGATCGTGTGGCCGTTCGAGATCGCGGCATACCTCTGGCCGGTCGGGATGGCGCAGGTGCTCGACGGCACCATCGACGACGGCTTCAAGGGGTTGCTCGGATGGACGTGGCTGGTATGCGCGGCCACCACGATCGCCCTGCTCGTCGTCACGTGGCTGGCCCTCCGCGAGCGCTACTACTCGGCGGTGATGGCGGCCACCGGGCTGCTCTACCTCGCCATCCTCACCGGCTTCGGCACCGATCTGATCGCGCGAGCCGTTCTGGCGCCATAGGGCAGATGCCGATGAGCGCCCCTCGGCGGGCGCGCATGGCAAAGTGATGGGACGCTTTTGTACCGTAGCGGCTCCCCGCCCGCGAGTTTCCGGGGTCGTGACGTACCCCAGGGCCCCCCACCGGTTTGGAGCTGACACCCGATGACCCGATTGGCCGAGTACGCCGAGGCGCGTGAGCTCACGGTCAATCTCGTGCTCCGGGAGCTCCGGGGCCGCTACAAGCGGTCGGCGCTGGGCTGGACGTGGTCGCTGCTGAACCCACTGTCGACCGTCATCACCTTCTCGATCGTCTTCGCGTTCTTCCTCAAGATCAACCCGCCCACCGGGCACCCGAGCGGGCTGCACAACTTCTCCATGTTCCTGCTCTGCGGCCTGCTGCCGTTCAACTACCTGTCGAGCGGTATGAGCGGCGCGCTCGACTCGCTGCTGTCCAACAGCAACCTCATCCGGAAGGTGTACTTCCCCCGCGAGGTGCTCGTCGTCTCCACGATCGGCGCGTTGCTCGTGACGTTCATCGTGGAGCTCGGTGTCCTCTGCATCATCCTGCTGCTGTTCGGCAACATGGTCCTGCCGTGGATCCCGATGCTCCTCGTGCTCGTCGCGATCCAGACCGTGTTCGTGCTCGGCATCGGGCTCATGCTGAGCGTCTTCAACGTGTACTTCCGTGACGTCAAGCACTTCATCGGCATCTCGCTCCAGGCCCTCTTCTACTCGGCGCCGATCGTGTACCCGATCAAGTTCGTCGAGGACGCCGCCTCGCGCACATCGTTTCCACTGCTGCGGGTGTACACACTGAACCCGCTCGTCCGCTTCGTCGACGCCTACCGCGCCGTGCTGTACGACCTGCGGTTCCCGGCGTTCTCGGACGTCGCGTACGTCACTGTCTGGGCGTTCGCGCTGCTGGCGCTCGGGCTGTACGTGTTCCATCGTCTCGATCGACGACTCGCGGAGGAAGTGTGAGCGCCGCGATCCTCGTCGACGACGTCTCGAAGCAATATCGCCTGTATCACGAGCGCAACCAGTCGCTGAAGGCGGCGATCATGCGCCGCGCCCGGGTGAAGTACGAGGAGTTCTGGGCGCTGCGGGACGTCTCGCTCGAGGTGCCCGAAGGGAAGACGTACGCCCTCATCGGCGAGAACGGGTCGGGAAAGAGCACCCTGCTCAAGTGCATGGCCCACATCCTCCGGCCGGAGAAGGGGCGCATCGAGACCAACGGCAAGATCTCCGCGCTCCTCGAGCTCGGCGCCGGGTTCCATCCCGAGCTGACCGGTCGGGAGAACATCTTCCTCAACGGAGCCATCCTCGGCATGACCAAGAAGCAGCTCAACCAGCGCTTCGACGAGATCGTCGGCTTCGCCGGGCTCGAGCACTTCATCGACACGCCGGTGAAGAACTACTCGTCGGGCATGTACGTACGGCTCGGCTTCTCCGTGGCGATCAACGTGGACCCCGAGATCCTCCTCATCGACGAGGTGCTGGCCGTCGGCGACGCCGAGTTCCAGCGCAAGTGCCTGGAGAAGTTCGACGACTTCCGCGCCGCCGGCAAGACGATCGTGATTGTCTCGCACGCGCTCGAATCCGTTCGCAACCTGTGCGACACCGCCGGATGGCTCGAGCACGGTGTGCTCCGCCGGCTCGGCCCCGCCAGCGATGTGATCGACGAGTACCTCAGCGAATCGCACACCGAGCGCGCCGCCGACGGCAGCCACGGCGTGCGCTGGGGGACGGGCGAGGCTCGCGTCGAGAAGATCGAGGTGCTCGACGCGTCGGGCGAGCCGGTGAAGCGCGTCTATACCGGCGACACCGTCGTCTTCCGCTTCCACTACAAGGCCGACACCCTTATCCCCAAGCCTGTGTGGGGAATGGCGCTCTACACGCTCGACGGCGTGTGGGTGACCGGTCCGAGCACGCGCGAGGTCGGCTTGTTCCCGGACCGCCTCGAACCGGGGGAGGAAGGCTGGGTCGACCTGCGCGTCGACCGCTTGTTGCTGCTCCCCGGCACGTACGACGTGAGCGCCTCGATGTTCAACATCACCGGCGCGCAGGTCTACGACATGCGCCACCGCGCCTTCCGGTTCGACGTCGAGTTCGGCGACCCGCACGAGGAGTACGGGTTCGTGTCACTCGGGGGCACGTGGGAGGGCGACATCCTGGACGGCGCGCGGTGAGCCGGCTCCAAACCCAGCCCGAGACGCCCGGCGTCGCGTCGGTCGTGATCGTGAACTACCGCGGCGCCGACGACACGTGCGCCGCGCTCGCCGCCATGCGCGAGCTCCGGTGGCCCCGCGAGCGGCTCGAGGTGATCGTCGTCGACAACGCGTCCGGCGACGGGAGCGTCGAGCGCATCGCGAAGGAGCACCCCGAGGTCGAGATCCTCGCCCTCGACCAGAACCGCGGGTTCGCCGCCGGGTGCAACGCCGGCGCGCAGGTCGCCACCGGCCAGTATCTGGCCTTCCTCAACAACGACGCCCGGCCGGATCCCGAGTGGCTGTCGGCGGCGAGGGCGGTGCTCGACCGGGACGGTTCGGTCGCGTGCGTGGCCAGCAAGGTGCTCGACTGGGACGGAGAGTTGGTCGACTTCGTCGACGCCGGTCTCGGGTTCTACGGCCACGGCTTCAAGGTCCACGCCGGCGAGCCCGACAGCCCGGCGTACGACCGCGAGGCCGACGTGCTCTTCGCGTCGGGGGCGGCGATGGTGGCCCGGGCGTCGACGTTCCGCGAGGTCGGTGGGTTCGACGAGCGCTACTTCCTCTTCTTCGAGGACGTCGACCTCGGCTGGCGGCTGTGGCTGCTCGGCCACCGCGTGCGTTACGTGCCCGCGTCGCTCACCTTCCACCGTCACCACCGGTCGATGAGCGCCCTCGGTCCGGCCCAGGAGGAGTTCCTCCTCGAGCGGAACGCGCTGTTCACGATCTTCAAGAACTACGACGACGACAACCTGCGGCTGTCGCTCCCGGCGGCGTTGATGCTCGCCGCCCGGCGGGGGACCGTCCGCGGCGGCGACGACACCGGCGTCCTCGACCCCCAGCGCCACCCGCCCGCGCCGTATGCGGACGACCGCACCGACGTCGACCCGAGGACCCTTGCGCCGTTCTACGCCATCGACTCGTTCGTCGAGGCGCTTCCCGGGCTCACCGCCGACCGGCGCGCGCTGCAGGCGGCGCGCCGGCGCGCCGACCACGAGATCACCCGACTCTTCCGGCTCCCGATGTTCTCGAACGTCGGCGATCCCGAGTTCGTGGCGTCGTTCTCGGCCGTCGTCGACGCCCTGGGTGTCGACCGGATCGTCTCGCAGCGCCGTCGCATCGCCGTGCTCACGGGCGACGTGCTGGAGCCGAAGATGGCGGGACCGGCGATCCGAGCGTGGCACATGGCGTGCACGCTGGCCCGCGAGCACGACGTCCAGCTCGTGAGCACCCAGGAGAGCAGCCTCACGCATCCCGACTTCCCGGTCCGCGTCGTCGACGAGCGCGGGCTCGAGGACGTCGAGGCCTGGTGCGACGTGATGGTCTTCCAGGGCAACCTGATGCGCCAGCACGCGGTGCTCCGCGACACGAAGAAGATCGTGGTCACCGACATCTACGACCCGTTCCATCTCGAGGTCCTGGAGCAGGCGCGCAATCTCGCCCCGCCGGCGCGCCTCCTCGCCGTGCAGTCCTCCACCGACGTGCTCAACGAGCAGCTGCGGCGGGGCGACTTCTTCCTGTGCGCGAGCGAGAAGCAGCGCGACTTCTGGCTCGGGCAGCTGGCCTCCGTCGGCCGCATCAACCCGGCGACGTACGACCGGGGCGAGAACCTCGAAGGCCTGCTCGCGGTGGCGCCGTTCGGCGTGACCGACGAGCCCCCGCGCCACACCCGGCCGGTGCTCCGGGGCGTCGTCCCCGGCATCGGCGAGCACGACAAGGTCGTGCTGTGGGGCGGCGGGATCTACAACTGGTTCGACCCGCTCAGCTTGCTGCGCGCCGTCGACAAGCTGCGCAGGCGCATGCCGGAGGTGCGGCTGTACTTCCTCGGCCTGAAGCACCCGAACCCGCAGGTCGGCGAGATGAAGATGGCCGACGACGCCGTCGCCCTCGCCGACGAGCTCGGGCTCGCGGGCACGAACGTGTTCTTCAACGAGGACTGGGTCGAGTACGGCGACCGCCAGAACTACCTGCTCGAGGCGGACATCGGCGTGAGCACGCACCTCGACCACGTCGAGACCGAGTTCTCGTTCCGGACGCGTCTCCTCGACTACCTCTGGGCGTCGCTGCCGATCGTGGCCACGAGCGGCGACTCACTCGCCGCGCTCATCGAGACGAGCGCCATCGGGCTCACGGTCCCGCCCGGCGACGTCGACGCGTTGGAGGACGCCCTCTTTCGGCTCCTGGACGACGAGGAGCTCAACCGCTCCTGCCGCACCGCGATCGAACGCGTCGTGCCCCGGTACCAGTGGTCGACCGTCCTCGAGCCGTTGCTCGAGTTCTGCCGTGCCCCGAGCCGCGCCCCGGACCTCGTCGATCCCGAGACGGCGGCGATGGTCGGCAGCCTCCATACCGGCCTGCACGATCAGCTCGGATGGCGGGCGGACCTGCGCAAGGCGGTGCGGTTCGTCCGCCGGCGCGAGTGGCGGGCGCTGCGGGCGAAGCTCGAGCAGCGCTTCAGGCCGGGGCCGCGCTGACGGCGAGCGGCAAGACGAAGTCGGGCCGGCCGCCGAAGCCCGGGTTGTAGTACGGGTCGCGGCGCAGGATCCGGCCCCAGCGCGCCCGGACCGCCTCGAGCTCGGGTTCGCTGACGCTCCCCGTCGCCCGGCTCGACGTCTCGAAGTGGAACAGCTCGGCGTACGGATCGAACACCATCCGGCGCCCCGAGTGGTACAGCTTCAGGCAGTAGTCGACGTCGTTGTAGTTGAGCGGGAACTCGAGCGACAGCCCGCCCACGCTCTCGAACGAGTCGCGCCGCGTCATCATGCAGGCGGCGGTGACGGCGATGCAGTTCGTCGGCGTGCGCACGTTGTCCATGTGGCCGTCGAAATCGGCCGGGAAGCCGTAGTACGGGTGGCCGGGGTTGCCGTCGACGGCGACGACACCCACGTGCTGGAGCCGCCCGTCGGCGAAGCGCAGCTTGGCGCCGACCGCGCCGACCGCGGGCTCCCGGGCGAACATGAGCAACGACTCGATCCACTCGGGGGTGATCACTTCGGTGTCGTCGTTCAGGATGACGAGGTAGTCGTTGCGCGCCTGCAGCACGCCGAGGTTGATCTTGCGGGCGAAGTTGAACGGCTCCCGGTAGGGGACGATCCGCAGCCTGTCGCGGCCGGCGGCCACGAGCTCGGCGCGGGCTTGGTCGTCGGTCGATTCGTCGACCACGCACACGACCTCGTAGTCGGGGTACGTCGAGCGCCGCACGATGCTGCCGACGCAGTTCGCCACCAGGTTCATGGACTGGCCGTGGACAAGCCGCCGGTGGCCGCCGGTCGGGATCACGATCGAGACCGGCGGGCGCGCCGTGCGGACGGGGCGGAGGCGCAACAGACGGGGGCGCTCGGGATCGTGGTCGACGGTCGCCGGGAAGCCGATGCGGTCGAGGTGCTCGGCCACGACGCGCATCGCCGCCGCCGGCGCTCGGCCGGGTGTCGTGCCGAAGTAGGGGCGACGGCGGCGGTACAGCACCTCGGCGACGTGGACGAC
>DASYFC010000039.1:0-8628 GCA_036498645.1 Acidimicrobiia bacterium
CTCGACCTCGCTGTCATCCTCACCGGCAAGGCGGTCGACACCTTCGAAGAGGTGCTGCAGCGCAAGGCCGCCTTCGCCGTGATCTTCGCCGCCGGCTTCGCCGAGGCCGGCAAGGACGGCGCCAAGCTCCAAGCCCGCCTCGACGAGCTCGTGCGAGACGGCGAGGTCCGTCTCCTCGGCCCCAACACGAACCTGAACGCGTTCGAGGAGTTCCGCGCCGACCTGACCGGGCCGTCGATCGCGCTGATCACCCAGAGCGGCCACCAGGGCCGGCCCGTGTTCCAGGGCCAGGAGATCGGCATCCGGCTCACCCACTGGGCGCCGACCGGCAACGAGGTCGACCTCGAGTTTGCCGACTTCGCGCGCTACTTCGCCGACCAACCGGACGTCGGCGTGATCGCCGCGTACATCGAAGGGTTCAAGGACGGGCGCACCCTCATGCTCGCCGCCGACCATGCCGCCACGCTGAAGAAGCCGATGGTGGTCGTGAAGGTCGGCCGCACCGACGAAGGCGAGTCGATGGCGATGGCGCACACCGGTCACCTCACCGGATCCGACGCGGTGACCTCCGCCGTGTTCCGTCAATTCGGGATCACCCGTGCCGACGGGCTCGACGATCTCCTCGACACCGCGGCCGCGTTCGCACGCACGCGACCCGCAGCCGGCGAGGGCGTCGGCATCTACGCGATCTCGGGCGGCACGGGCGCGCACATGGCCGACATGATCTCGGCCGCCGGGCTGCAGATCCCGTCCCTCACGAAGGAGACGCAACGGGCCCTGCACGACGGGCTGATCCCCGCGTACCTGCGCGTCTCGAACCCAGTCGACAGCGGGGGCCCGCCCGTCGCCGACGCCCGCGGCCGGCGCATCCTCGATCTGATCGTCGCCGATCCGAACGTCGACGTGCTCGTCGTCCCGATCACCGGGGCCGTGGAGATGTTCAGCGAGCCGTTCACCCGCGACCTCGTCGAGGTGGCGAAGACCACCGACAAGCCAGTCTTCGTCATCTGGGGCGCGCCGCCCGGCACCGACGACACGTTCTACTTCCGCCTCCTCGACGGCGGGCTCCCCGTGTTCCGCACCTTCGCGAACTGCGTGAAGGCGGTGCGCGCCTACGTCGACTACTGGGAGTTCGCGGCGCGCTACCGGTCTCCGTTCGCGGACGCGCCGACCGAGCCGTCGCCGGCGGCTGCGAAAGCGCGCCGCGTGTTCGCCGGCGCCCCGCCGGGCGAGGCGCTCTCGGAGCATGCGTCGAAGCAGCTTCTCAAGGCCTACGGCGTGCGCCCGAGTCGCGACGTCCTCTGCGACAGCGCCACCGGCGCGGTCCAAGCGGCGAAGACGATCGGCTACCCGGTCGTGATGAAGGTGTCGTCGCCCGACCTGACGCACAAGAGCGATTTCGGCCTCGTACGGGTCGGGGTCGGTACCGCGCGCGAGGTCCGCACGGTGTACGACGACCTCATGCGCAAGGCAAGGCGCGCCGGCGGCAAGCGAGCGCGCGTCGACGGTGTGCTCGTGTGCGAAACGGTGAGCGGCGGGGTCGAGACCGTCGTCGGCGTCTCGCAGGACCCGTTGTTCGGCCCGGTGGTGATGGTCGGGCTGGGGGGCGTGTTCGTGGAGGTGCTGCGCGACGTCACGTTCCGCGTGCCGCCGTTCAGCGCCGACGAAGCCGGGCGCATGGTGCGCGAGCTCCGGGCGTACCCGCTGCTCGAAGGCGAGCGAGGCCAGAAGCCGGCCGATGTGGACGCGCTCGTGGCTGTCATCATGAACGTGCAGCGGCTGGCGATGGACCTCGCCGGTGACGTGCGCGAGCTCGACATCAACCCGTTGGTCGTGCGGCCGCGCGGTGCGGTCGCCCTCGATGCCCTGGTGGTGCGGACATGAGCGAGATGACCGAGACGATCGAGGACGTCCGGCGCCGGCTGGAGGACGGCGTGCTGTGGATCACGCTGAACCGACCCGACGCCGGCAACGCCATGACCGTCTCGATGCGGAACCAGATCATCGAGTGGCTCGAGCACGCGTCCACCGACTACTCGGTACGCGCCGTCGTGCTCACGGGCAGCGGCGAGAAGGCGTTCTGCACCGGCGCCGACCTGCGCGAAGTGCGCACACCGCCGGAGCGGCCGCCGGGTGCGCCCGACATGATCGTCGGCGACGGCGGCCGCACGATCCAGCGCGGGTTCCAACGCCTGATCGCATCGGTCCTCGATTGCGAGAAGCCGGTCATCGCGGGCGTCAACGGCACGGCGGCCGGTGGCGGCATGCACCTCGCCCTCGCGAGCGACCTCGTGATCATGGCCGAGGAGGCGCGCTTCATCGAAGTGTTCATCCGTCGCGCGATCATCCCCGACGCCGGCGGCGCGTACCTGCTCACGCGCCTGGTCGGCCCTCAGAAGGCGAAGGAGCTGTTCTTCTTCGGCGACGACGTGCCGGCGGCCGAGGCCGAACGCATCGGCCTCGCCAACAAGATCGTCCCACGCGCCGAGCTCCAGAAGACGCTCGGCGAATGGGCGGGCCGCCTCGCCAAGATGCCGACCCGCTCCATCGCGTTCACGAAGTGGCTCACCAACCGCGCGCTCGAGACCGACCGCGCCGGATCGTTCTGGGACGAGGCGTACGCCCAGGAGCTCGTGACCCGCACGGAGGACATGCAGGAGGGCCGGGCGAGCTTCATGGAGCGGCGTTCCCCCGAGTTCAAGGGGTGGTGACGCCATGGCGCGGCCGCTGACCGACCGGACCGCCATCGCCGGCATCGGGCAGACCCCGTTCGCCAAGGGGCTGCCGGACTCCGAGCTCTCGCTCGCGTGCCAGGCGATCTCGGCCGCGCTCGACGACGCCGCCGTGCAGCCCGCCGAGGTCGATGGGCTGGCGATGTTCTCGATGGAGGAGGGCCGCGAGGTCGATGTCGCCCGCAACCTGGGCCTCGGTGACATCACGTTCTTCTCCGAGGTCGGGTACGGCGGCGGTGCCGGCTGCGGCGTCGTTGGCCACGCGGCGATGGCGGTCGCAACCGGTCAGTGCAACGTGGCTGTGGCGTGGCGGGCCCGAAAGCGCGCCGCCAAGGGCAGCCGCCCCTGGGCTCAGGTGAGCCGGCGCATCACCGGTCATTGGCAGTGGAGCCGCCCGTTCGGCGTCATCCGCCCCGTGGACGAGATAGCGATGCTCACGCGCCGATACATGCACGAGTTCGGTGCCGGCCGCGAGCACCTCGCCAACGTGGCCGTCGCGTTCCGCAAGCACGCCAACCGCAACCCGGCGGCGACGATGTACGACAAGCCGCTCACGCGCGAGCAGTACATGGACGCCCGCTGGATCTCCGAACCGCTGTGCCTGTTCGACAACTGCCTGGAGACGGACGGCGCGCTCGCGGTGGTCATCGTCTCGGCCGATCGGGCGAAGGACCTGCCACAGCGGCCCGCATACATCCATTCGTTCGCGCAGAGCATCCCGCAGCAGCACCAGGTGATGACCAACTACTTCAACGACGACCCGTTGATCGGTCCGTCATACGCGTGCGCAACCCGCCTGTGGGCGCAGGCCGACTTCACGCCGGAGGACGTACCGGTCGCCCAGATCTACGACGCGTTCAGCCCGCTCATCCCGCTCTCGCTGGAGGGCTACGGGTTCTGTGCGCGGGGCGAAGGCGCCGCATTCACCAACGACGGCGCGCTCGAGTGGCCCGACGGCCGGCTGCCTACGAACACTTCGGGCGGTGGGATGTCGGAGGCGTACGTGCATGGCTTCAACCTGGTGCTCGAGGGCGTGCGCCAGATGCGCGGCACGTCGACGAGCCAGGTCGACGGGGCGGAGACGTGCCTGGTGACGAGCGGCGAGGGCGTGCCCACGAGCGCGCTCCTCCTGCGGAGGTAAGCGCGGTGGAGGCCGACTTCCTGCTGCCGGACGTCGAGGACCCGGACGCAGCCGAGTTCTGGGCCGGGTGCGCGCGCGGCGAGCTCCTCGTTCAGACGTGCAAGAGCTGTGGCCTCCGGCGGATGCCGCCCCGGCCGATGTGCCCGCGGTGCCGCTCACTCGAGTTCCGCTGGGACGCGACGTCGGGACGGGGCACGATCTGGTCCTTCATCGTGCCGCACCCGCCGCTCCTGCCGGCGTACCAGGAGCTCGCACCGTACAACGCGATCGTGGTCGCGCTCGAGGAGGACCTGGCGCTGCGGTTCGTCGGCAACCTGGTCGAGACGCCGGACGGGGCGATCAACGAGATCGACCCGGCCACGATTCAGATCGGCGACCCGGTGCGCGTCGTATTCCACCGGGTGGAGGACGTCGTTCTCCCCCGCTGGACGAAGATCTGACCCGCTTATCATCCGGCGGTGACCCCGCCGGGGCCGCCACTCTCAGCGCGTGGTGAATGCGCTCCGTGGTCGGTCGGCCGGGCCGTCTCGACCGTGGCAGCCGCAGGACTCGGAGCAGGCTGCGGTGGGTACGAGTTGTTCGATCATGAACGAAGACGTCCGCCAAGCTCTCGAGTCACAAGTCGTGCACTGACGTGGCCACCTCCGGCTTCGACGAAGTACTCGCGGCCGCGCAAGGCGGAGCGCAGTGGGCGGTCGCCGTTCTCTGGAACGAGCTGCATCCGCGATTGCTGCGGTTCCTGCGGGGG
Source organism: Acidimicrobiia bacterium (assembly GCA_036498645.1). Taxonomy (GTDB): domain Bacteria; phylum Actinomycetota; class Acidimicrobiia; order IMCC26256; family JACDBD01; genus JALZAA01. Next base: position 4,622 of record DASYFC010000039.1, read on the forward strand.
CTCGACCCGTCGGCAGCAGAAGACGTCGAAGCCGAGACGTGGCTCTCAGCCGCTCGTGAGCTCGGGACCTTCCATGGTGATGACCGCCAGTTCAGGGCGTGGATGTTCACGATCGCGCGGAACCGTCTCATCGACTGGCGACGCCGTGAGGCGCGCGGACGGAGCGTTGCCGTGTCGTCCGAGGTCCTGCGCGAGCGTCCCGCGCCAGATGACCCCGCCGGCCTCGCTCTCGACGTAGTTCGCGCCGACGCCGCCGTCGCGCTCGTTCGGTCGCGCCTGCCAAGGGATCAGGCCGAGGTGATCCTCCTCCGGGTACTGGGCGGGCTCGAGGTCGGCGAGGTTGCCGCGATCGTGGGCAAGCGACCGGGGAATGTACGGGTGCTCCAGCACCGTGGGCTGCGGCGGCTGGCCGAACGGATCGCCGAAGGGGCGTCGGAACGCCAAGGTGTAATGCGATGACGGCGGGCAACGGTTTCCCGTCCGGCATGGATCGGTTTGCGGTCGACGCCGGTACCGCCGAGGGGCTCGTCAGCGGCGCAGTGGACGTCGGTGACGCACCGCCGGAGTATCGAGCAGTCGCAGCCGTGCTGCAGGCGCTGCGAGAACCGCCCGAGAGCTCGGAGCTGGTCGGCGGTCCGGCGGTTGCCGAGCGGATCGCCGCCACGGTCGTGACGGCACGGACCGAGCGCGCGGCAACCCGGCCGCGACGCTTCGCTACACGCACCCGCGTCGCGGTGGCGTCCCTGGTCACGTTGGGTCTCGCCCTGAGCGGGAGCCTCGCTACAGCCGGCGCACTGCCCGAGCCGGCGCAACGCGTGGCCTCGGCCGTGCTGAGCAAGGTCGGCATCTCGGTCCCGAGCGGAGACGATGAAGCCGTCGTCCACAGGTACATGCCGACGACCGCCGTCCCGAAGTGGACGACGGTCGCGCCCGTGCAATCGAATCCGGCCGCGGTCAACCCGAGTGCACCACCGCCAGTCGCTCGCGACGAGGACGTCACCCTGCCGGCCGGTCCCGCCCAGGAACGCGGGCGAACCGCGCCGGCTCGGGAGAGCTCCCAACCCACCCCGCCTGCGGGCGGGGACGGACCTTCGCCCCCCGGCACGCCTCCGGGGAAAGGGAACGGAAACGCCTACGGCACCACGAAGGCGGGCGGGAGCGGGAACGGGAACGGGAACGGCAACGGCAACGGGACGGGCAACGGGAACGCCTACGGCAAGACCCAGGCGAGTGGGAGCGCGAGTCCCGACCTCGCCCTCGACGCTTCCCGCGCTCCAGCGACCGGGTCCCCGTAGCGCTTCGGACCTTCATCGGCGTTCTCGCCGCGTGCGAGACCCTGTAACGCGTCAAGCGTCCCGGGCGTTGTACGGGTCGCGCCGTTCGGCGTACGAGTTGGACCCCGGGCCGGGCCTCTGCCCCAGAAGGTAGGACGAGCCCCAAACCCGGGGTCCAACTTTCGAAGCTATCTCTGCCGCTCGGCGCGCAGTACCGCCGCCCTGTGTCGGCAGCCGAGACTCAGCCGGTGAACTGAGGCTGGGTCACGACGGCAACCGCTGCCCCGACCTGGGTTCCGGCCTGCCCCGGCGCACTATTGCCACCGGGCGGTGCCGTCGTCGGCGGCGCAGTCGGCGGCGGCGGGGGCGGCAGCTCTCCGCCGGCCGTGCAGTGGGACACGACGAACTGCGGGTTGCCATCGCTTTCGGGACGAGTCGCAGACGCCGACACGATGCTGGCACCTGCATTCGTGACGATGAACCACTTCGAGACATTGCCCGGGTGCGGGCTGTCGTCAGGCACGTTGGTGACCGAGGTGCCATCCGAGAACGTCGCGGACATGGTGGCGGGGCCATCGGTGGCGGTCAGGTTGAACTGCCACGTCTGGGTGCCACCCGGGGCCGGAGGCGAGCCCTCGAATTCGCCACATGTGCCGTCGCGATTCGTGCCCTGGCCGGTGAACGTGATGGTGTCGGCCGCGGCTGTTCCGACGAAGGCGAACATGGCTAGTGCGACACCCAAGAGCCCCGCGATCACGAATCGACCGGCGAGCCGGCGCGGCGCGCGGGTGTCCTTGACGTTTTCCATCTCAGTACCTCGCCCTTCTGATCTCGTGGCAACCCGCCACGGGAGTCGAGACCCGCGCACCCTAGAATGCCCAAAACGGGCACTGCAAACTTTTCTCCCGTTCGGACAGAAATGCCGCGCTCGGTGACCGGGTTACTACTCAGCGCGGTGGCGCCCCGATCGACGCCTCGTGGTCAGTCGTCGAGGTTGAAGATCCGGACGGCGTTCCCGCCGATCATGCGATTGCGCTCGTCGGCCGGGATGTTCCCCATCGTGTCCTCGATGACCTTGCGCGAGTACGGCCAGTCGTTGCCGTGGTGCGGGTAGTCACTCGACCACATGATCGTCTCGACGCCGACACGCTCACGCAGCTCGATGCCGGACCGGTCGGTGATGAACGTCGCACTGTTGTTGCGCCGCCAGTAGAACGACGGCGGCTCGCCGATCGGGAGCTCACCCCACGACCGGTTGCGCCAGAACTTGTCGTCGAGCATCTCGATGAAGTGTGGTAGCCACCCGACGCCGATCTCGATCCACGCCACCTGGAGCTCGGGAAAGCGGTCGAACACGCCGGTGAAGATCATCTGCGAGATATTGCCGGCTGACATCGAGAACACATGGCTCAGGCTGCCGACGGCCTTGGCCTTTACGGCCTCGCCCTTGCCGCCGTACATCTTGTTGCCGGACTTTGCCGCGGCCTGGCGCTGCCGCATGCGCTGTTCGCGGCTGACGATGTTGATGTGCACCGTGACCGGCATGCCCTCGTCGACGGCGGCGGCCCAGAACGCGTCGTCGGCGGTCGACACGCTCTCGCCTCCCGACGGCCAGTTCGAGATCACCACGCCGTTCGCGCCGCGTGCCTTGGCCTTGCGCAGCCCGTCGACGGCGGAGTCGATACCGAGCGACGGGATCTGAGCCATGCCGATGAGCCGCGTCTGATCGGGCGCGCAGAACTCCTCGAACAGGAAGTTGTTGTACGCCTCGACGCCTGCAAGGACGAAGTCGGGGTCCTCGTCGCCGAGGAAGTGGCTCATCGTGCGCTGCGGCGGGAAGAGCACCTCGGCGTCGACGCCGTCGATGTCCATGTCCTCGACGCGCGCCGCGCCGTTGTAGCAACCCTTGCGCGCCTCGTCGTACGTGACGCCCAGCCACCGGAACTGGTCGAACGGCATCCCCGGCGTGGAGACGAGCCCGATCGGGTCGGGGTCGCCGCCAACTGCGGTGAGCCATGCGTCGCCGCCCTCGGCGTCCTTGACGAGCTTGGGCGCCTTCTCCTGGTACTTCTCGGGGAGCCAGTTCTGCCAGATGTCGGGTGGCTCCAGGATGTGGCAGTCGGCGTCGACGATTCGGTACTTGGTCATGCCGGGGTTCCTCCCGTGCGGGACTGGGCTCGGGACGATCGCGGTCACAGTAGTCTGACACGCGCGTCAGGTGGACGCCCGGACGGAGCTCCTTCGAGGTGGCGTGACGATGACCGAAGCACTCCTGGCCGGGACCCGCGTGATCGACCTCGCCGGCGAGCCTGCCGCGATGGCGGGACGCATCCTCGCCGACCTCGGAGCCGAAGTGATCCTGGTCGAGCCGCGCGACGGCCATCCGCTGCGCGCGCTCCCTCGCCGCTTCCTCGCCTGGGGCGCGGGCAAAGCGAGTGCCGTCGTCGACGGGCCCGATGACCCCCGCCTCGACGAACTGTTCGCCACTGCCGATGCGGTGATCGAGACGCCCGGATTCCCCGGGACGCTCGACCTCGACCCTGCTCGCGCTTCCCGCGCGGTCTGGGCGCGCGTCACACCGTTCGGCGCCACCGGTCCGCATGCCGGCTGGCGGGCATCCGACCTCGGCGTGATGGCGTCCAGCGGGAACATGTACGCGACCGGCGATCCCGACCGGCCGCCCGTGCGGTGCAGCGAGCCGTCGGGCTACGCGCACGTGGGCGCCGAGACTGC
>DASYFC010000040.1:0-9736 GCA_036498645.1 Acidimicrobiia bacterium
AGCACGGTGCTCAGCAGCTTCGGCTTGTGGGCGTGGTACTCGGCGGCGTCGAGGTGCCCGATCGGCTCGCCCATGACGACGACCTGGCTCGTCCGCTCGCCCGTGGGCTTGAGCAGGATCGGGTTCATCGCCACCTCGGGCGGCGCGCCCGCGGCGAGCGCCTGCACGCCCTGGGCGCGTCCGATCTCGTGGCCCGACGGTGTGACGAACGAGTTGAGCGCCATGTTCTGCGCCTTGAACGGCGCCACCCGCACGCCGCGCCGGTGCAGCAGCCGGCACAGTCCGGTCACCATGTGGCTCTTGCCGGTGTCACTGCCGGTGCCGCACACCATGAGCGCTCCCCGCATCACGCCGACACCTCCTCGGCGGTGACGGCGTTCAGCGCGCGGTCGAGGCGCTCGAGGCCGTCCGGATCGGGAACCGCGATGCGGGCGCAGTCTGGGAGCCCGAACGAAACGCAGTCGCGCACGACGATCCCGAGCGGCGCGAGACGGTCGCGCAGCCCGGCTGCCCGGTCGACGAGCACGAACGGCGCGTCCGACGGGCGCGGCTGCAGCCCGTGCGCGTGCAGCACGTCGACGAGCTGGGCGCGGAGATCGGCGATCCCCCTCGACCACGCCGGGAGGTCGGCTCGCTCGAGCAGCTCGGGGAGGAGCGCGGCGGCGATGCCGTTCACCGCCCAGCGCGGTTGCCGCCGACGGAGCCGTTCGGCGAGGTGCGTGTCCGGCGCAAGGGCGTAGCCGAGCCGGAGCCCGGGGCAGGCGAACACTTTTGTGAGCGAGCCGACGACGACGGCGCCGGCGTCGCCGCGGGTCCAGGCGCCCGTCGCCAGCGGGTAGAAGGCCTCGTCCCATACCGCCGCCGTCTCGTCGGTCGCGGCCAGACGCCCGGTCGGGTTGCCGGGGTTGGAGCGCCAGCGGGGCGCGCCCGCCACCACCGCCGGGAGATGACGCCGGTAGAGCGAGAAGTCGGGCTCGTCGACCCACCCGGGGCCGAGCTCGCCGGCGACGAGCGCGATCGCCTCGGAGCCGCCGTTCGTGAACACGACGCGGCTTGCGTCCACGCCGACGGCGATGGCGAGGGCGCGGGTCGCGGCCTCCGGGGCCGGGTAGCGCGTCAGCGCGTCGAGGTGGCCGAGCGCGAGTGCGCGCACGTCGGGCGCGAACGGGTTCAGGCTCACCGAAAGGTCGAGCACCGACGTCGGGTCGACGCCCAGCGCCGCCGCGACCGCGTGGCCGTCGCCGCCGTGGGGCCCGGGCGGCGGCACTGTCATCGTCGGCTCCCGTCGTGACGCCGCCTCAGCCATCGCAGCACCGACGGCACCAGGAGCAGCGCCACGAGCGCGCCGGTCACGTCGCGCGACAGTCGCACCGCAGCGCTGATGTCGCCCGGCCGCGGAGTGCGCCCGTCGCCGAGGACGGGCCGGTGCTCGACCCGGTCGCCGTAGCGGTTCGCGCCGCCGAGGCGGAGGCCGAGCGCGCCGGCGAACGCGGCCTCGGCGATGCCGGCGTTGGGCGACGGATGCGCGGGCGCGTCGTCGCGCACAGCACGCGCGACGCGACCTGCGGCCCGCGGCCGCACCGCGACCACCAGGCCGGCTGTGACACGGGCCGGGACCAAGCCGGCGATGTCGTCGAGGCGGGCGCTGGCCCAGCCGAAGTGCTCGTACCGCGAGGAGCGGTGGCCGACCATGGCGTCCAACGTGTTGACGGCCCGGTAGGCGAAGACACCGGGGGCGCCGGCGGCGGCGGCCCACAGCGCGGGCGCGACGACGGCGTCGACGGTGTTCTCCGCAACCGACTCGACCACTGCGCGCGCGATCTCCGGCTCGTCGAGCTGCGACGGCTCGCGCCCCACGAGCGCAGGAAGCTGCGCGCGCGCCGCCCCCAGGTCGGCTTGCTCCAGCGTCGCCTCGATGTCGAGCGCGGCGCGCGCGAGCGCGCGCCCGGCGACCGCGACGTAGGCGGCCGCCGCCGGCGAGCCGAGCGCCGCCCCAGCGGCGGTCGCCAGCCCGACGCCTACAGCCGCGTGCGCGGCCCCTGCGTGTCGCGCATCCCGATACACGTGAGTCTCGACTCGGCGCATCACCGCGCCGAACCGGGCCACGGGGTGGGCCACGGCGGGAGGCTCGCCGAGGAGGCGGTCGGCCATCACGCCCGCCGCCGCGCCGAGCGACCGGCTCACCATCGGGCGGCCGCGACCAGGAGCCCGGTCGTCTCGCCGACGATGCCGCTCGCGCCGAGCACGTCGCCCGTGAACCCGCCGACGCGCCGGCGTGCGAGTGCGACGACGACGGCCGCGCCCGCGACGACACCGGCGACCGCGGCGATCCCAACGACGCCCGGGCCCGCGAACGCGAGCCCGGTCGCAAGGACGGCGCCGATGAGCGCCGTCGAGAGGGTGCGGCCTCCGAGGAACGCGTTGGCGAGCCCGCCCGGGCGCGCGTACGGGACCGTCCGGGCCGCGACCGCCATCGCCGTGCGCGACGCGCACCACAGCCCGCCGAGCAGCAGGGGCGACGGTGCCGTCGTCGCCAGCGCGGCCCAGCGCAGGAGCAGCACGGCAACGACGGCGGCGACACCGAAGGCCCCCACGTCGGGCGCCGCCATCACCTCGAGCCGCCGCGCCCGGTCGAGATGCGGCAGCAGGCCGTCGGCCGAGTCGGCGAGCCCGTCGACGTGCAGCAACCCGGTAAGGGCCAGGTCGGCCGTCACGACGATCGCCGCCGCCACCGCCGCCGGCCAGATGCGTTCGGCACCCCACCACACTGCGCCGAGGACGAGCCCGAGCGCGGCCCCGACGAACGGGAACCAGGTGAGCGTCTCGGGGCGCGGCTCCGAGGCGCCGAACAGCGGAGTCAGGAAGGAGAGAGCCCGGCGCATCAGCCGGCCGGCTCGAGCCGAAGCGCGCGGCCGGCCACGACGAGGACGACCTCCTCCGCGACGACTGCGACCGCCTGGTTGAGCTCGCCGAGCGCGTCGCGGAACTGCTGCCCGGCCGCCGTCGACGGGTGCACCCCGAGCCCGACCTCTTCCGACACGACGACGGTGTCGCCCTCGCGCCCCGCCAGCGCGTCGCGGAGCTCGGCGGCGTCGACGTCGAACGCCGGCGCGGCCGCGACCCAGGGGCCGAGCGCGTCGAGCACGACCGTCCCGCGAGTCGCGCGCAGCACCTCCGGCACGTCGGGGCCCGCCTCGATGGTCGACCACGAGGGTGGGCGGCGCGCACGGTGCTCGTCGACGCGCGCCGCGAGGTTGGCGTCGCCGTCCACACACGCGGTGGCGACGTACGACACGGGCTCGGGCAACCTGGCGGCGCGCCGCTCGGCGTACGCCGACTTGCCCGACCGGGCGCCCCCGAGCACGAGCACGATCACGCCGGCGCGCCCAGCCGGACCGCGTCGCGCACGGCTCGTGCGAGCCGGGAGCCCCAACGCGAGCGGGGGCCGCCGAAGGTCTCCGCCCGCCCGTCGGCCGGGGTCGCGATGCACACGGCGTCGGTCGCGGTGCCGGTGCCGGCGATCCCGAGCTCGAAGAGCGCCTGCGCCTTCGCCTCGGTGGCCGTCGCGATCGCGTTGACGAACGCGGCGTCGGAGAGGCGCACCGGCAGCAGGGCGACGACGTTGATCGTGCCGGCGAGCCGGACGGGCATCCGGGGCTCCGCCCGTGGCGCGGCCGCCGCCCATTCGGGCTCGCCGAGACCGACGGTCGCGACGACCTCGACGCCCTCGTCCACGGTGGTGACGAATGACCGCACGTCGGCGGCCGTGAGCATGCCGACGCCGTGCCCGGGCAGTCCGAGAGAGACCGCGAGCTTCCGGAGGTGGTGATCGGGGTCGCGACGCGCGTAGGACGACGGCACCTGCGCGTTCACGATCCAGCGGCGGGTGGCGAGACCACCGCCGTGCGGGGCCGAAGCGGCCACGCGCAGCGGGCGATCGAAGCGCCACACGAGCACCGAGAGCTGGCGACCGGCTTCAGATCGGGACCGAAGCTGGAGTTCCACGACGTTCTCCGCGTCTTCCCGAGGATTCTCGGACAGGCAGGTCTCCTGGCTCCGGATCGATGCTCACCCCGGCCTTCCAGCCCCGAAGGGCCGTGACCGTCCGGTGGGGTTCGCTCCCCGGTCACAGTTGCGGGACAGCCCCGGACTCACACCGGCGTTCCCTGCGCTGCGCCGCTCACCATAGCCAGCGCCGGCTCGGGGCGCTCGGGCCTACTCTGCGGCTCGTGGCGCGCGCCGAGTCGATCGTCCTGCTCAACACCGGGCACGGCAAGGGCAAGTCGTCGGCCGCGTTCGGGGTGATGGCGCGTGGATGGGCGCGGGGATGGCGCGTCGGCGTCGTGCAGTTCGTCAAGGGCGGCAAGTGGAAGACGGGCGAGCGCAAGCTCGCCGATCACCTCGGCGTCGAGTGGCACACGCTCGGCGACGGGTTCACCTGGGAGTCGACCGACCTCGACGAGACGGCGGCGAAGGGCCGGCACGCATGGGACGTGGCGGCGGGCAAGCTCGCGTCGGGTGACTTCGACCTGCTGATCCTCGACGAGCTGACGTACGCGGTGAAGTACGAGTGGGTCCCGGTCGACGAGGTCGTCGCCGGCATCCGCGACCGCGCCGAGGGGACGAACGTCGTCATGACCGGACGGGACGCAGCCGACGAGCTGGTCGAGCTCGCCGACACGGTCACCGAGATGCGGAAGGTCAAGCACGCGTACGACCGCGGGATCAAGGGCAAGAAGGGCATCGAGTACTGATGGGTGCGCTCGGGCCGCGCCTCGTCGTCGCCGGCACGCACTCGGGCGTCGGTAAGACCACCGTCGCCACCGGGCTGATGGCGGCGTTACGCCGGCGTGGTGATCGGGTCGCGCCGGCGAAGGTGGGACCCGACTTCATCGATCCCGGCTACCACGCCGTCGCCACGGGACGGGCGGGCCGGAACCTCGACGCCTGGATCTGTGGCGAGGAGCGGATCGCGCCGCTGGCGGCGAAGGCGGCGATCGGCGCCGACGTCCTCGTCGTCGAGGGGGTCATGGGCCTGTTCGACGGGGCGGCCGAGCCCGGCGGCCCGGCGAGCACCGCGCACGTCGCCCGACTGCTCGACGCCCCGGTGGTGTTGGTGGTCGACGCGTCGGCGATGAGCGGGTCGGTGGCCGCGCTCGTGCACGGATACGCGACGTTCGACGCGTCCGTGCGCGTCGCCGGGGTGGTCCTGAACCGCGTCGGCAGCCCGGCGCACGAGACGATGCTGCGCGAGGCCCTGGAACCGATCGGCGTCCCGGTGCTCGGCGTGCTCGCCCGCGCCGACGAGCTCGCCTGGCGCGATCGCCATCTCGGCCTCGTGCCCGTCGTGGAACAGCGCGAGGCCGTGGAGAAATCGCTCGAACGGCTCGCGGACACGGTCGACGCATCGTGCGACGTCGAAGCGATCGCGGCCTTGGCCCGGGCGGCGCCGCCTCTCCCGGCGGGAGAAGCTCCCGCGGCGCGGCCTTCCGGTCGAGCGCGTGTCGCCGTCGCCGGTGGCCCGGCGTTCAGCTTCACGTACCCGGACAACCTCGAGCTCCTCGAGCAGGCCGGCGCCGAGCTCGTCCCGTTCGACCCGCGCGCCGAAGCTGCGCTGCCCGCCGGGCTCGACGCCGTGTACGCCGGCGGCGGCTTTCCCGAGGTGTTCGTCGAAGAGCTCGCCGCCAACCGTCCGCTCCTCGAGGACGTGCGCGACCGCGTCGGGCGCGGGCTCGTGACGTGGGCCGAGTGCGGCGGGCTGCTCTGGCTCAGCCGCTCACTCGATGGGCACGCGCTGTGCGGCGCCCTCGACGCGGAAGGTTCCATGAGCGAACGCCTCACGCTCGGCTACCGGCGCGCACACACCGCCGTCGACACGCCGCTCGCCCCGGCCGGTACCGAGCTGCGCGGCCACGAGTTCCATTACTCGAGCCTCGAGCCCGCCGGCGACGCGCTGACGATGTGGGGCCGCGACGGTGAGACACGCGCCGGCTTCGCGTCGCCGCGCTTGCTCGCCAGCTACTTGCATCTGCACCTTGCGGCCGACCCCCACCTGGCCGAGCGCTTCGTCGCCACCGCCGCGAGCTGACCCTCGCCCGGTCGGCACCCCTTGGGTATGCTCCGCGAGCCGCGGTGTACGGGAAGCCGGTGCGAGTCCGGCGTGGTCCCGCCACTGTGACCGGGGAGCGACCCCTCGATGCGCCACCGGAGATTCCGGGAAGGCGAGGGCGAACGAGGATCCGGGAGCCAGGAGACCGGCTGCGGCGACGGGAGAAGCGTCCCACGGGGATGGGATGGCACCGGCGTTGGTCGGGGTGGGAGTCGGCCCCGGCGATCCCGAGCACGTCACGCTCGAAGCGTTGCGCGCCCTGCGCGAGGCGGACCGCGTGTTCGCGCCGTCCCTGGCGCTCGACGTCGTCGGACGCGCCGAGTCGATCGTGCGCGAGGCCGCGCCCGACGTGCAGGTCGAGCGCCTCGTCATCGAGATGCGCCGCGACGGTGGGCGCGAGGTATACGGCGACGCCGCCCGCAAGATCGCCGCCGCCCTCGACCGCCACGAGCGCGTTGCCTTCGCGACCCTCGGTGATCCCAACATCTACAGCACGTTCTCGTCGCTGGCGCGCGAGGTGCGCGCGCTGTGCCGGGATGCCCCGATCGAGACCGTCGCCGGGATCATGGCGTTCCAGGCGCTCGCGTCCCGGGCCGGCTTCGTCGTGCTCGAGGGCACCGAGTCGCTGTCGCTGATCACCGCGCTCGACGGGCCCGAGGCGCTCGACGACGCGCTCACCAACCGCACACGCGCTGTCGCCGTGTACAAGGGCGGACGGCACCTGCCCGCGATCGCCAAACGGCTCGCCGCCGCCGGCCGGCTCCACGGCGCGGTGGCGGGCGAGCTCCTGGGCCTCCCGGGCGAGCGTGCCGGCCCCCTCGACGAGGTCGCCGACGCCCCGGCCAGTTACCTGGCCACCGTGCTCGTCCCGCCCTCGGGCCGGCCGTGATCTCGTTCGTGGGCGCCGGTCCGGGAGCACCCGACCTCATCACGCTGCGCGGCCGCGACCGCCTCGCCGCCGCCGACGTCGTCGTGTGGGCGTCGTCGCTCGTGCCCGAGGAGCTCCTCGATCACGCGCCCCCGACCGCCGAGGTGCACGACTCCGCCGGGATGACGCTCGAGGACGTGCTCGCCGTCTACACCGCGCATCCCTCTGCCCGCATCGCGCGCCTCCACTCCGGCGACCCCGCCGTCTACGGCGCCATCCAGGAACAGGTCGACTGGTGCGTCGCGCACGAGCGCGACTTCGAGATCGTTCCCGGCGTGAGCTCGATGAGCGCGGCCGCCGCCGCGCTCGGACGCGAGCTGACCATCCCCACGGTGGCGCAGAGCGTGGTGCTCACGCGGCTCGCCGGCCGCACCGCGGCGTCGATGCCCGAGCGCGAGTCGGTCGCGGGGTTCGCGGCGCACGGCGCGACCATGGCCGTGTTCCTTTCGGCGGCGCGGCCGGTCGAGCTGCAACGGGAGCTGCTGGCCGGCGGGAGCGGCTACTCGGCCGAGACGCCCGCCGCCGTCGTCGTGCGCGCGTCATGGCCCGACGAGCAGGTGGTGACGACGACGGTCGGGAAGCTGGCGGCCGCGCTCGACGCGCTCGGCGCTACTCGGACCGTGCTCGTGCTGGTCGGGCCGGCGTTGCGCGGCGCCGCCCCCGCCCGCTCGCACCTCTACGAGCCGCAGTTCGCGCATATGTTCCGGAGGCGGTCGCGTCCGGAGTCGACGGTCGGCAGGCCGGCGTGAGCACGCACGCTCTCACTCGCGAGCCCGACCTCGCGCCGGAGGTCGCGGCGCGCACGAACGGCCTACGCGCCGGCTGGACGACGGGCACGTGCGCGAGCGCCGCCGCCAAGGCTGCCGCCGTCGGACTGGCCGGCGGCACGGCGCCCGCGCAGGTCGAGGTCGGCCTGCCGTCCGGGCGGCGGGTGACCTTCCCGGTCGAGAACGAGTTGCCGCAGCGGTGCGTCGTCGTCAAGGACGCGGGCGACGATCCCGACTGCACCGACGGCGCCCGGGTGACGGCCGAGGTGTGCTGGGCGACAGCCGGCGCGCGTTCGACGGAGCTGCGAGCGGGGCCCGGCGTCGGCACGATCACGAAGCCCGGCATCGGCCTCGCGGTCGGCGCGCCGGCGATCAATCCCGTCCCTCGGCGGATGATCCTCGCCGCCCTCGACGAGGTGACCGACCGGCCCGTCGTCGTGACCTTCACGGTGCCCGGCGGCGAGGCGATGGCCGAGAAGACGACGAACGCCCGCCTCGGCATCGTCGGTGGCATCTCGATCCTCGGGACGTCCGGGATCGTTCGGCCGTTCTCCACCGCCGCCTACCGGGCGTCGGTCGTGCAGCAGATCGACGTCGCCGCCGCCCAGCGCGAGCGCACCGTGATGCTCGCCACCGGGAGCCGTTCGGAGCGCGCCGCCGCTCACCTGTATCCCGAACTGGACGACGTGTGCTGCGTCGAAGTCGGTGACTTCACCGGCATCGCATTGCGCCGCGCCGCCGCCGCCGGCATCGACAAGGTCATCTTCGTCGGCATGGCGGGCAAGATCGCCAAGTTGGCGGCAGGCGTGATGATGACGCACTTCCACCGCTCGAAGGTCGACGGTGAGGTCCTCGCCGCCGCCGCCCGCGCGACGGGTGCGCCGGCCGCGATCGTGGACGCGGCGACCGAGACCGAAACGGCGCGCCACTTCTTCGAGGTATGCGTCGCGCACGGCGCGCTCGCGCCGCTGCAGCTGCTGTGCGAGCAGGCGGCAGCCGCGTGCCGGCATCACGTCGACGGCGCGCTCGCGATCGAAGTCGTGATGGTCGACTTCGACGGCATGGGGGTCGTCGCCCATGCCTGAGCGCATCGCTGTCGTCGGCGTGTGCGGTGGCGAACCGGTGGGGAAGGAAGCGCGCGCTGCGATCGAGGCCGCGTCGCTCGTCGCCGGTGCGGCCCGCCACCTCCGGACGCTCACTCCGATCGGAGCCCGCACTCTGCCGATCAACGGGCCTCTCACCGATGTGCTCGACGCCCTCGCGCGCGAGCGCGGCGGGGTGTGCGTCCTCGCCTCCGGTGACCCGGGTTTCTTCGGCATCGTGCGCGTGCTCGCCGAACGTTTCGGTGCCGACCGTCTTGACGTCCATCCCGCGCCGTCGTCGGTCTCGCTCGCGTTCGCCCGCCTGGGCCTGGCGTGGGACGACGCCGCCGTGATCTCGGCGCACGGTCGCCAGCTGGCCGAAGCTGCCCGCCGCGCCGTCCGGCATCCGAAGGCCGCGGTGCTCGTCGCCCCCGATGCGCCGCCCGAGGCGCTCGGCCGGGAGCTGCGCGCGCTCGGTGCGTCGCGCGGCCGCGCCGCGGTGTGCTCCCGCCTCGGGGAGCCCGACGAACACGTCGACATCGTCACGCTCCAGGAGCTGGCGGCAGGCTCGTTCGACGCGATGTCTGTCGTCGTGCTCCTCGAGGGCGACGGGGTGGCGGAGGCACCGACGCTCGAGTGGGGGCAACCGGAGGAGCGCTTCGCGGCGCGCGATGGGCTCGTCACGAAGGCGGAAGCGCGCGCGGTCGCACTCGGCAAGCTCGCGCTGCCCCCCGGCGGCGTGGTGTGGGACGTGGGGGCGGGGAGCGGGAGTGTCGCCATCGAGATCGCGGCGATCGCTCCCGGGTTGCGTGTCGTCGCGGTCGAGCGACGCGCCGACGACATCCGTCGT
>DASYFC010000041.1:0-3386 GCA_036498645.1 Acidimicrobiia bacterium
AGCGCGAGCCGGGCGAGCATCGCGACGTGCTCGACGTCGGCCCGGGTGATGCGCGCCTCTTCTCCCACGCGCGGGAGTCTACGGATCGGCTGCCGCAGGCTCAGCGGCGTTTGGACCGCGGGCCCGACCCGTAGTCGCCGAACGGGTCGTCGCGCTCGCGCACGGCGTCGCGGAACCCGATCTCCCCGGACCGGGCCACGAAGTCGAGGCCCTCCTGCGTGTGTCGTGCGATGCCGTCGAACAGCGTGCCAAGGGTCCGTGTCGATGCCAACCCCATGCTCTCGGCCGTCTGGTTGCACAGCAACTTCAGCATCTGGAGCTGGTTGAGCGGCAGGCGGGCCATGCGCCGCGCCAGCGCGGCGGCATGCTCCTGGAGCTCTCCGTCGGGCACGGCCTCGAGGATCAGGCCGATGCGCGCCGCCTCGGGCGCGGGGATCTCGTCGCCGGTCAGCAGGTAGCGCTTCGCCTGCTCCAGGCCCATCCTGTACACCCACATGGCCGTGGTGGGTGTGCCCCACACGCGCGCCGGTGGGTAGCCGAACACGGCACTCTCGCCGGCGACGATGAGGTCGGAGCACAGGACCATGTCGGTGCCGCCGGCGATGCACCAGCCCTGCACGGCGGCGATCGTCGGCTTCGACGCGTACCAGAGCTTCATGTACGTGGCGACGAAGCGCGACATCATCTGGTAGTCGGCGACCGAGTCCCAGGCCCGCTCGCGCGCCGCTTCTTCAGTGGCTTGCGCCTGGGTCGACCAGTCGAGCCCGTAGCCGGCGCAGAACGCGGGGCCGTCCGCGCGCAGGAGGATCACGCGGACGTCACGGTCGGCGTCGGCGTCGTCGATGGCGGCCGCGAGCTCGTCGCGCAGCTCGGGGGTGATGGTGTTGTACTCCTCGGGCCGGCTGAGGACGATCGAGCGCACGCCGGCGTCGGTCTCGGTGCGGACGGCGGGCGACACGGCAGACGGCCGCGTCAGGCGTACGGGTCGCCCGGGTTCCCCGGGTGCTTCCACCAATCGTCGGGAGCGGGCGACCACTCCGGATCGGGGTAGATGCAGTCGACCGGACACACCGGGACGCACTTCAGGCAGCCGCTGCAGAGCTCGGGGACGATGATCACGTCGATGCCGTGATTGAAGATCGCGCCGAACTGCTCGGGGCAATGGCGGAGACACGCGTCGCAGTTGATGCATTCCGACATCTCGATCCGCAGCGGCACGTTCTGCCACTTCGGGTTGCGCTCGTGCGTCTCGATGCGCTCGTCACGCGTCTTCGCCGGCACGCGAAACAGCCTAGACGGGGAACTAGACCGCTCGGTCAAGCACGGTTACCATCCCGCGCCGATTCGGGCGCAGCACTGCATGAGGAGGATCGGTGGCAAAGCATGAATTCCTGTCGGACGAGTGGCTCACAACCGTCTCGAAGCTGGTCGAGGAGCACGGGGCTGACGCGCCGCCGCAGGCGAACGTGATGGTCAACCTCGTCATCACCGGCACGCCGTTCGGTGACGAGCGCCAGATGCACATGGGCGCCCGCGACGGGAAGGGCGAATGGGGCGTCGGGCACACCGACGACGCCGACGTGACCCTCACCACCGACTACGCCACGGCCAAGCAGGTCTTCGTCTCCGGCGATCCGAACGCCGGCATGCAGGCGTTCATGCAGGGCAAGGTCCGCGTGCAGGGCGACATGGCGAAGCTCATGGCGTCGCAGCAGGGCGGCGGCAACCCGAAGTTGCAAGAGGCGATCCAGGCCGCCACCGAGTAACCCGGGTACTCAGTCCTCGACTGCGAACAAGCGCCACTCGCCGGGGACGCCCTTGAGCGCGTGCTCGCCTCGGTCGGTGAAGGTGAGCCCGGACCCGGCGACGAGGTCGACAACGGTGCGGGACACGAGCACCTCGCCCGCGCCGGCGGCGGCGGCAACGCGAGCCGCGAGATGGACGGCGATGCCGGAGATGTCCGCGTCCCGCATCTCCACCTCTCCCGTGTGGACCCCGGCGCGCACCTCCAGCCCGAGCGCTCCTACGGCGTCGCGAATCGCGACTGCGCACCGGATCGCCCGCGCCGGACCGTCGAACGTCGCGAGGAAGCCGTCCCCGGTCGTGTTGACCTCGCGACCGTGGAAGCGCTCGAGCTGGCTCCGAACCCGTTCGTCGTGCGAGCGGAGAAGCTCCCGCCACCGCTCGTCACCCAGGTCGACCGCGCGCTCCGTCGAGCCGACCACATCCGTGAACAGCACCGTCGACAACACGCGCTCGGGCGACGGCATCGATCGGACCCCGGTCAGGAACTCCTGGATCTCGTCGAGGATGGCGTCGGCGTCGCCGGTGAAGAAGAGGTGGTCTTCGCCGTCGAGCTCGACCAACTTGGCGCCAGGTATGTGGTCGGCGAGGTAGCGACCGAGCTCGACGTTGACCATCCGATCGCCGCGCCGGTGCAGGACCAGGGTGGGCACCTGGATCGTCGGCAGCACATCGCGGATGTCCATCTGCGGGTACAGGGCGAAGATGTTGCGAACCATGCCGGGGCTGGCGGCGAGGCGCTGGAGCCGCGCCCACCACTGCCGGAACTCGGCGTCGTCGCGCCGGCTCGGCGCCCAGGCACCGAGCCCGATGCCCGCACCCCACTTCTCGCCGGTGCCCTCGACGAGCATCTCGAGCGCCTGGCTCGTGACCCCCGACGGGTAGTCGGGAGCTTCGAGGAGCCTCGCGTACGTGCCGTACAGGACGAGCGCGTTCACGCGTTCCGGGTGCCCGGCGGCGAGCAGCATCGCCATCGTCCCGCCTTCGGACACACCCAACACGTCGGCGCGTTCGACCCCCGCGGCGTTCATCACCGCGCGGAGATCGTCGACGCTCTCCTCGAGCGTCGGGGCGTGCGTCGCCGGGTCGGAGAGGCCGGTCCCACGCTTGTCGAAGGCGATGAGCCGCCGGAACGACGCCAGCCGCGAATAGAAATGTGCGACCGACCGCTCCTCCCACCCGACTTCGAGATGAGAGATGAAGCCCGGCGCGACCACGAGGTCGGGCCCTTCGCCCGTCACGGAGTATGCGATGTTGAGATCGCCGCTCTTCGTGTAGCGAATCTCCGGCGCCCTACCCATAGCGCCCCATGGTCGCGCCGTCAGGCGGCCTGGGCCACGTCGAGGCGCGCCGGCCGGTCGGCCGACTGGACGAAGGCGGCGCCGACGATGCCGGCGACGGCGACGATCCCGCCGACGAGGTAGGCGACCGTGAACGACCCGGTGCTCGAGCCGCCCCCTTGGACCGTGGACAGCACCTGGATGCCGGCTACGACACCGATCTGGGTGACCATCACCTGGGCCGCATTCGCGACGCCGAGACTCTCCGTCTCGACGGCGTTCGCCGCCGAGCTGATCAACGAC
>DASYFC010000042.1:0-7111 GCA_036498645.1 Acidimicrobiia bacterium
CGGGCCCTCCTGCTCCTCGACGTGGTGGTCGAGCACCTGCGCTTCGGCGGCGCGCCCGGCGTCGACGCTGTCCACCTTCACGACCTCGGCCGCTCCCCCGCCGCTCGGCTCGGGTGCGAACGACTTCGGCCGGATGCCGGCGAGGAACGGCTTCTCACCCGCGAAGGCCGTGGTCACGATCGTGTTGCCGCCGAAGACCGCGGTGCTCACCGCGACCGTGTCGCCGTCGACCTCCACGCCGTTGCCGTTGGTCAGGACCGGTCGGTCGAGCTTCACCGAGAGCCGGCCCATCGCGTCGCGCCCGTCGTAGCTCTGCGCGAAGAGAATCAGATCCGGTTGCTCGTCGGCGACGAGCTTGGCGAGCAGCGCGCCTCCGATCACTCCGCTGAGCGACGAGCCATGGTCGACCGAGTGGACCTTCGTCGCCCCGTACTCGCCGAGCTGGGGGGCGATCGTGTCGGCGTCTGCACCCGAGTACACCGCCTCGACCGTGTCGCCGATCTCGCGTGCCTTGGTGAGCAGCTCGAGCGTCGCCGAGGTCGCCTTGCCGTCCTCGCCCTCGGCGTAGACCCATACCTTCGGAAGGGGCATGTGCAGTGGCCTCCTAGATGACCTTGAGCTGCTCGAGGAAGGCGACGATCCGTTCGTGCGCGTCGCCTTCGTCCTCGATCTTCTCGCCCGCCTGGCGTTCGGGCGCGGCCTCGATCGACTTGATCTGCTGGCGCGCGCCCTTCCAGCCAACCTCGTCCGCGGACAAGCCAAGGTCGGCGGCCTTGGCGTTGTCGACGGGCTTGTTCTTGGCCGCCATGATCCCCTTGAAGGACGGGTACCGCGGCTCGACGACGCCGGCGGTGACGCTGACGACGGCGGGGAGCGACGCCTCGACGATGTCGAAGCCCGCCTCGGTCTGCCGCTGGATCTTGACCTTGCCGTCGGCGGTCTCGATGTGCTTGGCGAAGGTGAGCGAGGGCCAGCCGAGAAGCTCGGCGACCTGCTGCGGCACGGTCCCGGTGTACCCGTCGGTCGACTCGGTGGCCGTCAGCACGAGGTCCATGTCGCCGGCGCGCTCGACCGATTTGGCGATCACTTTGGCCGTCGACAGCGCGTCGGAGCCCTGGAGGATCGGGTCGGACACGAGGACGGCCTTGGCGGCGCCCATCGCGAGGGCGGTGCGCAGCCCCGACACCTCGTCGTTGGGGGCCATCGAGATCAGCGTGACCTCGCCGCCCCCGGCGGCGTCGACGAGCTGGAGGGCCATCTCGACGCCGTACGCGTCGGAGTCGTCGAGGATCAGCTTGCCCTCGCGCTTGAGTGTCTTCGTCTCGGGATCCAGCTCACCCGGCGTGGCCGGGTCGGGGATCTGCTTCACGCAGACAGCGATGTTCATACCACTCCTGTTTGCCCAGAAAGGCCGTCGGTGATTCTGGCCCGCCGGGGGCGCCCACGTCGAAGCGATCGGATCGGCCGCCGAGGTCGGCGGTACCGTCGGGCGCAATGCCGACGGCCGTAGATGTCCTCGTGGTGGGTGCCGGGCCTGCAGGTGCGGCCGCCGGCCTGGCTGCCCGGCGACGGGGCCTCGACGTCCTGGTCGTCGACAAGGCCTCGTTCCCGCGCGACAAGACCTGCGGCGACGGGCTCACGACCGCGGCCCTGCGCCTCATCGAACAGCTCGGCGTGAACCTGCGCACCCTCCCCGGCTACATGGCCGTCCGCGAGACCGTCCTCGTGGGGCCCGACGGCCGCCGCGTCTCACTCCCGCTCGCGACCGACGGCGATCACGCCGCGGTCGTGCCACGCGTCGAGCTCGACGCCGCCATTGTCGACACCGCCCGGCAGGCCGGCGTCGAGGTGCGCGACGGCGTTGCCGTCGGTGGAATCGACATGAACGGCGACGGCGAGTCCGTCACCGCCACGACCGCCGAGGGTGACTCGGTACGGGCCCGCTTTCTCATCGCGGCGGACGGCCACTACTCCTTCGTGCGGCGCTGCCTTCGACCGCCGGCCCCACCCGACCTCGGCACGTGGCACGCCTTCCGCCAGTACTTCCGCGGCGTCGACGACCCCCGTCTCTACGTGCTCTTCGAGGCCGACCTCCTCCCCGGCTACGCCTGGGTGTTCCCGCTCCCCGAAGGGCGCGCGAACGTCGGGTTCGGCGTGCTGCGCCGTCCGGGCATGTCCGGCAAGGAGCTCAACGCGCGTTGGCGGGAGCTGCTCGAGCGTCCGAGCGTGCGGACGGTGCTCGGGCCCGCCGCCGAGCCCGAGGCGACGCACCGCGCCTGGCCGATCCCCGCTTCCTTCGAGTACGACGCGCTCACCGACGGGCGCGTGCTGTACATCGGGGACGCCGCCAACGTGGTCGATCCGCTGACCGGCGAAGGGATCGCACAGGCGATCGAGACGGCTCTGGTCGCGGTCGACGCGATCGCGACAGGTGACCCCGCCGGTGCCGGGCGTCGATACACGGAAGGCGTACGCCGCACGCTCGGGCGCGACCTGCACTTCGCCGCCGCCCTCCAGCGCGTGCTCCGCTCGCGCCGCGGCGCCGCGTTGGCAGTGCGCACCGCCGGGCTGACGCCGTGGACGCGACGTCACTTCGCTCGCTGGATGTTCGAGGTGTACCCGCGCGCGTTGCTGCTGACGCCCGACCGGTGGCGGCGCGGCATGTTCTCCGGCGGAGGCGCGTACTCGGGCGCAACCGAACCCGTCTGATCAGAGGCGGTCGCCGGTACGGTGGATGCCGATGACGCGTCTGGGAACCGAGACGGTCCGCCTCATCGACGAGCTCACCGCCAACGCAACCCCGGCCACCACCGTGCAGCTCGTCGACGGGTGGCTGCTACGCGCCGCACCCGAATACCCGTTCCGGCGTTGCAACTCGGCGCTCCCCTACGGTGGCGACCGCGCCGGCCTCGAGGCGCGGATCGACATGGTCGAGGACTTCTATCGCGAGCGCGATCTCCCGGCGCGCTTCCAGATGAGCCCGGCCGTGCTCCCCGTCGGGCTCGACGACACGCTCGAGACGCGGGGCTACGAGATCGAGGAGCCGACGCTCGTGCTGGTGGCCGACACACCGCGCGTCATCGCGCAGACGATGCGAGCCGAAGCACGCGAGATCACCTTTGGCGAGGGGATCGACGAGTTCTGGGTGGCCGAGTACGCGTCGGCGTTCGGGGACGACGACGCCGGGCGCGAGCGGCTCCGGGCGTATGCCCACCTCCTGCGCCGCCTCGGCCCCGCCGTCGGCACGGCGGTGCTGCCGGTCGACGAGATGCCCGCCGCTGTCGGCCTGGGCGTGCTCGAGCGCGGCTGGACGGGCGTGTATGCGATGGGAACGCGAAGGGAAGCTCGAAGGCGCGGCGCCGCGACTTCAGTTCTGCACGCGCTGGCGCGTTGGGGGCACAGTCGAGACGCCGCTCACATGCACCTCCAAGTCGAGGTCACGAACGACGGGGCCCGCCAGCTGTACACACGTGCCGGGTTCGAGACCGCATACCGGTACCACTACCGCACGTCCGCTTGACCGTCCGGTCAAGCGACGGGAACACTGCTCGCATGAGCATCGATTTCACCCTCCCGCCCGACGTCGAGGAGACGCGTGCGCGCGTCCGCGAGTTCATGGACGAGGTGGTGCGCCCGGCGGAGGAGAAGGTCTACGCCAACGCGCCCGACGGCGAGCCCGACCGCTCCGACATCGTGCGCATGATCATCGAGCTGCGCCAGAAGGCCCACGAGTGGAACGTCTGGCTGCCCCACATGCCCAAGGAGTGGGGCGGGCTCGGGCTGGGGATCACGGCCATGGCGTTCGTGTCGGCGGAGGCGGCTCGCACCAACTTCGGGCCGTTCATCCTCAACGCCCAGGCGCCCGACGAGGGCAACCAGCACACACTGCTGCACCACGCCAACGACGAGCAGAAGGAGAAGTACCTCCGGCC
Organism: Acidimicrobiia bacterium; assembly: GCA_036498645.1. GTDB lineage: Bacteria > Actinomycetota > Acidimicrobiia > IMCC26256 > JACDBD01 > JALZAA01. The sequence continues at coordinate 3,933 of DASYFC010000042.1, forward strand.
GTTGCTCGAGGGCCGGGTGCGGTCGTGCTTCGCGATGACCGAGCCCGAGGTCGCCGGCTCCGACCCGACCGGCATCCGCACGATGGCCGTTCAGGACGGCGACGAGTGGGTGGTCAACGGCCACAAGTGGTTCATCAGCGGCGCCAAGGGCGCGACCTTCGCCATCCTGATCGCGAAGACCGATCCCGACGCCGACCCCCCGCAGGCATCGAACACCGCGTTCCTCGTCGACCTCCCGGCGGACGGCTGGGAGATCGTGCGCGACATCGACACGATGGCCGGTCACGGCAACCACTGCGAGATTCGCATCACCGACCTGCGCCTGCCGGATTCAGCGATCCTCGGCGGGCGGGGGAACGGTCACCTGCTCGGCCAGGCGCGACTCGGCCCGGCGCGTCTCGCGCACTGCATGCGCTGGATCGGCCAGACCGAGACGGCTCTCGAGATGCTCGTGAAGCGGGCGGAGGAGCGTCAGCTGCACGGCGCGCCGCTGGCGGAGAAGCAGGCGATCCAGTGGATGATGGCCGACTCGGCCATGGAGCTGTACTCCGCCAAGCTGATGGTGCTGCACGCGGCGTACAAGATCGAGAACGAGCAGCCGTTCCGCCAGGAGGTGAGCTTCGCCAAGCATCACGTGGCGAACATGCTCTGGAAGGTCGTCGACCGCGCGATCCAGGTGCACGGCGCGCTCGGCTACTCCACCGACACGCCGCTCGAGCGGATGATGAAGCACGCCCGCTCGGCCCGCCTCGTCGACGGCGCCGACGAGGTGCACCAGGCGCTCATCGCCCGCAACGTGCGCGCCGCCATCCGGGACACCGGCGACACCCGGGTCGCCACCGGCGACTTCGACTTCTGATCACGATGCGTACCTGAAGCCCGCTCAGCGGCCTCCGTGCACGCATCTAGATCGGCGGCGGCGCCGCCACGGAGAAGTGCGGGTCGAGGTGGGTCGTGTCGTTGAAGCGCCGGACGGTGATTCGGTCCTCTTCGACCACGATGTGGCTGATCGACGCGTTGTCGGCGCCGATGAACGCGAACCCCCGGGCGCCGGTCGCGTTGGCCAGGACCTCACCGATGACACCGCCGTGGGTGACGACCACGACGAGCTGGTCGGGGTGCGCGACGGCAACACGCGAGATCCCGAGGCTGACGCGGTCGCGGAACGCGTCGGCGGGCTCGCCGCCGGGAATGAGGTCCCAGCGCTGCTCCTCCACGGCGCGCACGAACGCGGGATCGTGCTCCGCTGCCTTCACGCGCAGCAGCCCGCCTTCCCATTCCCCCAGGTAGACCTCACGCAGCTCCGGTTCGACGCTCGGGACGATGCCGAGACGCTTCGCCAACGGAGCCGCCGTCTCGACCGTGCGTCGCAGGGTCGTCACGTAGACGGCGGCGACTTCCTCCCCGGCGAGCCGCTCCGCAAGCCGTTCGGACTGGTCCACGCCGACGGGGTCGAGCGGCGGGTCACCGTGCCCGTCGACCAGATCGAACGGCCGCTCGGGATCGACCGGCTGGGACTCCCCGTGGCGCACGAGCAGGATCTCGGTCGCGCCCGGGGGCGGCGTGTACCGGTGTTGGCGGTACGTGTTGGGCTCGCTCCGGGGCTCGCTCACGGATCGCAAGAGTACGGTGCGGCCGCGGTGGCGGCGGCTTTGCCGACCGCCACTGCAGAGCCGGAGCTTGCGACGGCGCCAGAGAGGCGGTGAGGTCGTGACCTGGGATCCCGAGCTCGACGAGCTGCGGCGGCGCGCCGAGCTGGCGGCCGCGATGGGCGGCGAGGAGAAGGTCGCCCGCCAGCACGACGCCGGCAAGCTCACCGTGCGCGAGCGCATCGACGCCCTCGTCGACCCCGGCAGCTTCCACGAGATCGGCGCCCTCACGGGAAGAGCCGAGTACGACGAGGGGCAGCTGGCCGCCTTCACGCCCGCGAACTTCGTGATGGGCCGGGCCCGCATCGAGGGCCGGCCGGTCGTCGTCGGCGGTGACGACTTCACCGTCCGCGGCGGCGCGGCGGACGCGTCGATCTTCCAGAAGCAGATCCACGCCGAGCAGATGGCGAACGAGCTGCGGCTGCCGATTGTCCGGCTCGTCGACGGCTCCGGCGGGGGCGGCTCGGTGAAGTCGATCGAGACGATGGCGCGCAGCTTCGTGCCGTTCAACCCGGGTTGGGAATGGGTGGTCGAGAACCTCGCCCGCGTGCCCGTCGTCGCGCTCTGCCTCGGATCTGTCGCCGGGTTGGGCGCGGCGCGCGTCGTGACGAGCCACTACTCGGTCATGGTGCGAGGCACGTCCCAGCTCTTCGTGGCGGGGCCGCCCGTGGTCGCGCGCCTCGGTGAGCACGTCGACAAGGAGGAGCTCGGCGGCAGCGAGATCCACGGCCGCAACGGCGCCGTCGACGACGTCGTCGACACCGAGCACGACGCGTTCGCGCGGGCGCGGTCCTTCCTCTCCTATCTCCCCCAATCGGTCGACGACGCGCCGCCCCGAGTCGACCCGACGGACGACCCCGAGCGACGCGAGCGCTGGCTCATCGATGCGATCCCGCGCGACGCCCGGCAGGTCTACAAGGTCCGGGACATCATCGACGCGGTCGTCGACCGCCACTCGTTCCTCGAGATCGGCCGCGGGTACGGCCGGTCGGCGGTGACCGGGCTCGCCCGCCTGGACGGCTGGCCGGTGGCGGTGTTGGCCGGCGACCCGTACTTCTACGGCGCCGGGTGGACCGCCGACGCGTCGCAGAAGGTCACACGCTTCGTCGACCTGGCCGACACGTTCCACCTCCCCGTGGTGCATCTCGTCGACAATCCCGGGTTCGTCATCGGCGTCGACGCCGAGCGAGCGGCGACCATCCGTCATGGCGCCCGGGCCCTCGCCGCCATCTACCAGGCGCAGGTGCCGTGGTGCTCGGTGATCCTGCGCAAGGTGTACGGAGTTGCCGGGGCCGCGCACCAGAACGCGGCACGGCTCAAGTACCGGTTCGCGTGGCCGTCGGGCGACTGGGGCAGTCTCCCGCTCGCCGGCGGGATCGAGGCCGCGTACAAAGCCCAACTCGAAGCGGCCGACGATCGCGACGCGGCTCGAGCCGAGATCGAACAAAGACTCGACGCGGCGCGCTCACCGTTCCGCACCGCGGAAGTGTTCATGATCGAGGAGATCGTCGACCCGCGCGACACGCGGCC
>DASYFC010000043.1:0-5795 GCA_036498645.1 Acidimicrobiia bacterium
GCCGGCCGAGAGCGTGGCGTTCGGCCCGATGATGCAGCCGTCACCGAGTTCGATCGACGACTCCCCGAACAGCGCCGACACCGGGAAGCAGATCGCGCTGCGTTCACCGAATCGGGCGAACCGTTGCGCGCGCCGGTGCCCGGGACGGATCGTGCCGACGTCGATCGCCCACGACCAGCCCGCCTGCACGACGTCGCCGAGCAGACGCCGAACAAGGTCGACGCCGAGAGTCATCGACTGAAGGTTACGTGGCTTGAGATCTTGGCACCGGCTAATCGCGGTCGGCCACCTTGCGCCCGCGATGCGTCACGCAGAAGGGTCGGAAGCCCATCGCCGCGTACATCCGCATCGGCGTGTCGTTCGGGAGCGCGCCGATCAGTACCGGACCGGCGCCCCGCTCGCGGACGTCACGGACGCAGTGGACGATCAGCGCGCTGGCAATCCGCCGGTGGCGGAAGTCCGGGTGCGTGAACAGGTCCTCCACCTTGCCGACACCGTTCCCGCCCGGCCACGAGGACAAGAACGCGCAGTCGGCTTCGCCGGCGCGCGCGAGCCAGAAGCGCAGGGCCGGCGCCTTCGCTCGCTTGGTCGCGACCATCTCCGAGGTCACCTCCTCGTCCCAGAGGGGATGTACCTGTCGATGCGCCTGCTCCTCGTGGTCGAGACGCGCCAGTCGCCGGACGGTCGACCAATCGTCGTCTGACTCCACCGGCCGGATGTCGATCGCCGGCAGGTCGCGCGCGACCTGGAGCTCTCCGTCGAGCAGCAGCTGGAGCTCGTCCTCGAACTCGAAACCGTCGAGCACAAGTTGCGCCTCGAACGCCGGGGGTGTCCACGGGTCGATGTGGAAGACGCGGTGTGGCAATCCGTCGAAGAGCGCGTCCGCTCGGTCGAGGACCGATGCGATCTCGTCCCTCGTGCCCGCCCGCACGAAGGCGGCGAAGTTGACGTCATAGATACGGGGAGCGTCGACGTTGCGCACGAAGCGGGCGAGTGGTTCGTCGCGGACCTCGCAGCCGAGCTCGTAGTAGCCCTCGAGCGTCTCGTAGACCCGGGCGAGCAGGTCCCGGTCAGGCACCTCTACGAGCGGCGCGGGCCTGCGGTGAGGAGATCGGTCGCCTTCGTCATCTGCGCTCGCTTGCCGACGCTCCTCGGCGTGATGTCGACGTCCGCCGCACGTGCCCGCAACGCACCGACCGTGCACTCCTCACGGGGACGCGTCGCGAACGGATCGAAGCGGAAATGGCGCAACGCGTTCTCGCAGGTGATCGCCGAGATCTCTTCGTCGCGAACGCGGGCCGCCTCGAAGGACCGCATGGCGAACTCGGGCGAGGTCGGCCACGTCGAGTCGGAATGGGGGTAGTCGCTCTCCCAGCAGATCATGTCGACCCCGACCCGATCGCGTTGCTCGAGGCCGGCGAGGTCGTCGATGAAGCACTTGACCACACGCTCGCGGAAGACCTCGCTCGGGAGCTTGCCGCCGAAGTCCTGGCCGGTCCACGGGTGGTGCCGGGTGTAGATCCAGTCGACCCGCTCGTGGAAGTACGGGATCCAACCGATCCCGCCCTCCGAGAGTGCGACGCGCAGATCGGGGAACTTCCGCAGCACGGGCGACCACAGGAGGTCGGCCGCCGCCTGGACGATGTTGACGGGCTGGAGGCTGATGAGCACGTCGATGGGCGCGTCGTCGGCCGTGACCACCAACGTCGACGACGAGCCGATGTGCATGCACACGATCGCATCCTCGTCGCAGCACGCCGACCAGAACGGGTCCCAGTGATCGGAGTGGAAGCTCGGCATGCGCAGCTTGGCCGGATTCTCCGAGAAGCTGATGGCGTGACAGCCCTTGGCGGCGACGCGGCGCACCTCGTCGGCCATGAGGTGCGGATCCCACAACGGCGGGAGCGCGAGCGGGATGAAGCGGCCGGGATACGTGCCGCACCACTCGTCGATGTGCCAGTCGTTGTACGCACGGAGCACGGCGAGCGCGGCGTCCTTGTCCTTCGTGCGTGCGAACAGCTGCCCGCACAGGTTGGGGAACGACGGGAAGCACATCGAGCCGAGCACGCCGTTGGCGTCCATGTCGCGGACGCGCTGGTGGATGTCGAAGCAGCCGTCGCGGATCTCGTCGAAGGACGTCGGCTCCATGCCGTACTCCTCCGGCGGACGGCCCGCGACCGCGTTCAACCCGATGTTGGGGATCTCGCGGCCCTCGTACGCCCAGACGTCACTGCCGTCGTCCTTCCTGACGACGCGGGGCGCGATGTCGACGTATTCGGCCGGGAGGCGGCCGTCGAACATGTGCGCCGGCTCAACGGCATGGTCGTCCACGCTCACCAGGATCATGTCGTCGAGCCGCACGCGGTCCCCCTTGTCTGCCGCTGACGCGGACGTCAGGATATCGGGGACCTTGATCTCGAAGGGGCAGTCATGACGGCATCCACCGCTGGGCCCGTCACACGGGCTTCGGTGCCGGTCAAGCTGCTGGCAATCGTGCTCGCGGGTGCGGCCGTCTCGATCGCGCTCGGCGTGTACGGGCACGTGCACGATCCCACCGGCGAGAAGCCGTACACCCTGTTCTTCTCCGACACGATCAACCTCAAGGTGTGGTTCGCGACGGCCGCACTGTTCCTCGCCGCGATCCAAGTCCTCCTCGCGTTGCGGCTGTACGACAAGATCCATGTCCCGCGCACGGCGCCGTCGTGGTTGGGCGACGCCCACCGGCTCACCGGCATCGTGACGTTCGGGCTCACGCTGCCCGTCGCGTACCAGTGCCTTTGGGCGCTGGGGTTCCAGTCGACCGACGGAAGAGTCCTGCTGCACTCACTGCTCGGGTGCTTCTTCTTCGGGGCCTTCACCATCAAGGTCCTCGCCGTCCGCACCCACGGGCTGCCGAACTGGCTGCTGCCGGTGGTCGGCGGCACGGTGTTCACGACGCTCGTGCTCATCTGGACGACGAGCAGCGTGTGGTTCTGGCGCGAGTTCGGCTTCCCGAGCTTCTGAGGACGCACGATGACGTTCAAGCGGTTCGTCAACGTGATCGAGATCGTGGTCCTCGTGGTCGCCGTCGGGTTCGTCGTCGAGCTCTTCGCCAACGAGCCGGGAGGTAACAGCGGCGGCGCGGCGAAGAGCGGGCCCGGCTACGACGTCTACCTCGCCAACTGCGCCCGTTGCCACGGTCAGGACGGCCAGGGCGAGGTCGGCCCGAAGCTCGCCGGTGTGGTCACAGCGGACTTCCCCAACGCAAAGGACGAGATCGCGGTGGTCCGAGACGGCAGGGCGAGCATGCCGTCGTTCAAGAACGATCTCAGCGCGACCCAGATCCAGGACGTCGTGGCCTACACGCGGACGCTCAAGTAGCTGGACCGGCGGGCGCCACTTCCGCCAGCAGCGCCTTCTTGTCGACCTTGTGCATACCGGAGCGCGGCAGCGGCGCGTCGCGCACGACCAGGCGGCGCGGGAGCTTGTAGTCGGCGAGTCGTTCGGCGAGGAACGCCCGTACCGTGTCGAGCTCGAGGGGCGTCGCGCCGCCCCGCACCCGCACCACCGCGCACACGTCCTGGCCGAGCACGTGGTGCGGCACGCCGACAACCGCCGCTTCCACCACGTCGGGATGCTCGTACAGAGCGCTCTCGACCTCGATCGAGTACACGTTGTACCCACCCCGGTTGATCATGTCCTTCTTGCGGTCGACCAGATAGAGATAGCCGTCCTCGTCGAAATAGCCGAGGTCGCCGGTGTGCACCCAGCCGTCACGCCACGTGCGCGCGCTGGCTTCGGGGTCGTTCCAGTACGACCGCTCCCCCGCCGCCAGCCGGATGGTGACCTCCCCGACCTCGCCGCGCGACCGCTCGTCGCCGCCTTCGTCGACGACGCGCACGGATGCGCCGGCCACCGGTTTTCCCACCGAACCCGGGCGTCGCAGCAGCTCACCCGGCGGCATCGTGCACGTGCTCCCGCCTCCCTCGGTCAGGCCGTAGCCGTTGACGAGCGCCGCACGCGAGAAGGCCTCGGCCAGGGCCGGCAACGCGTGCGGCGGCGTCGGCGCGCTGCCGAACATCACCATGCGCACCGATGCGGTGTCCCGCCCCGCGAGCGCGCCCGACTCGAGGAGCAGCAGGATCTGCGCCGGCACCATCAGAAGCCACGTCGGTCGCCGCTCCTCGATCAGCGACGCGAACCGCTCCGTGTCGAAGCGCGGCAACGCGATGCTCGTCATGGCGAGGCGGAGCGGCATGATCAGCGCGCCGAGGCTCCCGAACGTGGTCGGCAGCGGCGCCGAGTGCAGGAGGGTGAGCAACGGCTCCAGCGGGGCGGCCTCGTTGGCGAGGACGCTCGCGTGCGTCGAGGTCACGCCCTTCGGGAGCCCGGTCGTGCCCGAGGTGTAGAGGATCTCGGCGAGATCCGACTGGGCGCGCGGCACACGGAATCGCTCAGCCTCCCCCTCGGTTGCTTCCGGCCAGTCGCCGTCTCCGATGACCTGCGGCGTCGACAGGGCGCGCGCCCGCGGCTCCTGGTCGCCGCCCGCGACGATCAGAGCCGGATCGGCGCTCGCCGCGATGTGGTCGAGCTCGCGGGGCGCGTACCGCGGGTTGACGGGCACGACGACCGCCCCCGCCTTGTGTGCGGCGATGTAAGCGATCGCGAACCGATCCGCGAGTTCCGGTGGCAGCAGGAGCATCAGCCGGTCGCCGGCACCCACGCCCCGGTCGACGAGTGTGCGGGCGAGCGAATTCGACCGCGCGTCCCACGCCGCGAACGTCATCGCGTCGCCGTCGACGACGTCGACCGCGACCCGCTCCGGAAACCGTTCTGCGACTGCTTGCAGCTCGTCCGGGAGCAAGGGCACGTCCGCACTGTATTGACGCGAGACGAGTCGACCCAGAACACTCCCCCGCCATGCAGGTGCCCGCCGCCCCCATCCTGGTCGGGCTGCTGTTCGACTTCCCGCAGGCCGACGGCGGCGAGAGCTTCGAAGAGGCCGTCCGGCTCGGCCTCGACGAGATCGCCGCCACCGGGCGCCTGGACCGGCCGGTCGAGTTCGAGACACGGCTCGCACGCGGTCTCCCGCTCGGCACCGAGCACGACGTGGTCACCGCGTTCGGCGAGCTCGACCACGCCGGCGTCGTGGTGATCATCGGCCCGTCGATCAGCGACAACGGGCTGATCGCCGCACCGCTCGCCGACGCCGCCGGAATCCCGTGCATCAACTACACGGGCGGCGAGCGCACCCGAAGCGAGTTCATGTTCCACTACCAGATCGGTTCGCTCGAGGAGGAGCCGCCGATCCTGGCGCGCCGCCTGGCAGAACGCGGCTTGCGCAGCGCGGCCGTGATCCATGACCACTCGCCCGTGGGTGCCGGGTACGCGCGGTACTTCGAGGACGCCCGCTCGCTCGAAGGCATCGAGACGACGGGCGTGGCGGCGATCTCGCCCTTGTCCGAAGATCTGCGATCCGTGGTGGCCCGGCTTCGCGAGACCAGTCCCGACGCGCTCGTGTACCTGGGTCTCGGCGTGGCTTCACGTGCGGTGGCGGTCGCGCTCGCGGACCTTGACTGGTCCGTGCCGGTCGTCGCGAACAGCTCGTTGATGTTCGGATACGCGCGCCCGGACTGGCGCGACGGCTGGGCCGGCTGGGAGTACCTCGACGGCGTCGCCGACGACAACCAGATGCGCGCGCACCTGCGGGAGACGTCGAAGCGCGCCGCGGGCGGTCCGATCGGCTGCGCCGCCTACGACATGGGCCGGCTCGTGGGCGAGGCGATCGCGCGCGCCGGGCATCTCACCCGCGCCGG
>DASYFC010000044.1:0-6302 GCA_036498645.1 Acidimicrobiia bacterium
CGGGGTGATGGCCACCGCCGCCACCGCGGGATGGCTCGACAGCACCGCCTCGACCTCGACCGGAAACACGTTGTACCCGCCGCGCACGTACATCTCCTTCGTGCGACCGACGAGGTGGAGCCGGCCGCGGTCGTCGACCCAGCCGAGGTCGCCGGTGCGGACGAACCCATCGGCGGTGAACGCAGCCGCGGTGGCCTCGGCGTCCCGCCAGTAGCCGGTCATGACGGCGGGGGAGCGGAGGCACACCTGGCCGATCTCACCCACCCGGACCGGCCGGTCGTCGTCGTCGAGGACGCCGAGCTCGATCGCCCGGTGGGGCCGGCCGACGCTGACGACGGCGTCCTCCTCGGGGTCGTCGAACGCGGTGCCGAGGCCGATTCCCGCTTCGGTGCACGAGTAGCGCGTCGCCAGGGCCGCCTGGAAACGCTCGCGGGCCTCTCGCGCCAGGCCCGGCGTGATGGGACCGCCTCCGACCACCAGGAAGCGCACGCTGTCGAGGTCGTAGGCGTCGAAGTCGGGCTCCCGGAGCATCAGGGCCAGCTGCGTGGGGACGCCGGCGACGGTCGTCATTCGATGCTCGACGGCGAGCCGGAGCGCGTCCGAGGCGCGCCAACGTCGCATGACGAAGCTCGTGCCCCCGCGCCGCAGGTTGCCGGGCAGCTTCGTCATGAAACCGAGGTGCGCCATCGGCGTGCCGACCGCGCTCCGGCCGCCGCCTCCCCACGCGTCGCCGACGTCGGTCCGGGTGATGAACCCGAGCTGCCGGTTGCCGTACAGCGCGCCCTTCGGGAGACCGGTCGTGCCCGACGTGAACACGATCGCAACGGGGCGATCGGGGTCGTCGGCGAGCGCCGGCGGCGACTCACCTGCAGCGCGCAGCTCGCCGAGCATCGCGTCGAGACTCCGCGCGGGCGACACCGTCTCGACGTTCGACGCTCCCGCAAACTCCGAGCCGGCACTCGCGAGCACGAGCCGCGGCGCAGCCGTCTCGAGGAGCGCGGCCTTCTCCTCTGCCGTGAGGCGGTCGTTCACGCCCGCCGTGATGGCCCCGAGCTTCGCCGCCGCGAGGTACGCGGCCGGGTACTCGGGCGAGGGAGGCAGGACGAGCGCCAGGACGTCACCGGCCGCGAGCCCTCGTAGGGCCAGCCCGACCGCGAGCTCATCGGAGACGCGGTCGAGATCGCGGTAGCTCAGCGCCCAGCCGTCCGGGGCGACGTAGGCGGTAGCATCCGCAAATCGTCGGGCAGCTTCGCGTGCGATCGCGGGGAGCATCGTGGCGAGATCGTACAAGTCGACGGACCAGAGTCGGTCCAAGTCCACCCGTCGGGGGCCGTCCGGGACCCCCGCGCAGCAACGCGACCTGCGCGCGCAGGGACGCCGGACCATGCGGAAGCTGTTCGACGCCGGCATGCGCGTCTTCGCAGAACGTGGGTACCACGCCGCCCGGGTCGACGACATCGTCCGCGCCGCTCGAACGTCGCACGGGACCTTCTATCTCTACTTCGCCAACAAGGAAGACCTGCTGCGGGCGCTGGCAGTCGACTGCGCCGACGACCTCGCCAAGCTCGCCGATCGCATCGGTCCGATCACGACCGACGAGCAGGGGTTCGGAGAGCTGCGCGCGTTCCTCGCCGAGTTCGTGGCGACGTACCGCCGCTACGGCCCGGTCATCCGTGCCTGGATGGAGGATCAGGTCGCGGACCCCGAGATCGACCGCCTTGGCGTCAAGGCGTTCACGGCGATCGCGGCCCGCTTGGGTCAGCGCATGCGCGAAGTCGGTGTCGACATCATCGACAACGAGACGGCTGCCGTCGGCGCGCTCATGGCGATGCTCGAGCGCTTCAACTACGCGCTCGCGTCACGGCGTCTGATCCTCGACGACGACGCCGTGCTCGACACGCTTGCCCACATCATCCACCGAGGTTTCTTCGGGGCGCCGGCGCGCTGAAAGCAGCGCGACGGCGCCGGTTCACTCGTTCGGCTGGTTGGGCCGGTACTTCAGGCGGTGGACCACGATCGGCGCCTTGTCGTCGGGCACGAGCTCTTCGACGTCGGCGTTGACCTTCCGGTCGTCTTCGTCATACACCTTGACGACCAGGATCGGCTCGTCCTCGGTCAGCGTGTCGACCGGCTCGTGCTCGCCCTCACGAGGCGGCGGCGTGAACACGAGCACCGTGATCTGGCGGGGACCCTCGCAGATGTAGACCTGGAAGCGATTCTCGTTGGCGCAGATCCAGAGCGACTCGATGGGCTTGCGAGCGTCCTGAGCCCGTCGAATCGCCTCGCGGTACCCGGCGCGCAGCACGTCCTCGACTCGCTTCCCGCGCCACCAGTCACCGAGCCAGTGCTTGCGGAAGTGGCTCACGTCCCCGGGCTTGAGCTCGTCGAGTAGGCCCGAGCGACGATTCGTGTGCTCCTCCGCCAGATCGGTGAGCGGCTGCTCGATCCGTCCCAGCGCCGCCTCGTACGCGGCCAGAAAATTCTCTTCGTTCCCGCCGAACTGTTGGTCGAGCATCCCGAACTGATAGCCCTTCCCAACGAAGTATCCCGGCATCGACGGCATGGGTAGCTCCTCTCAGGTTGTGCTCTTGCTCACTTGGATCGCGAACACCTGGTGCGGATCGCTGACCCCTTTGAACTGGTGCAGGCCTCGGTCGACGAACTGCGCCGGCGTTGACGAGCGGGCAAGGCTCCGCACCGTATCCGAGACGAGCGTCTCGCCCGGCGGAGCCGCGTCGCACACGCGGGCGGCGATGTTCACCGCACCTCCGTGCACCGCGGACCCGGTCCGCAACACGTCCCCCGCGTGGATGCCGACGTGAAGACGGAAACCGGCGGCGCGCGCACACTCGTGGGCACGGGCCGCGCATTCGATGGCGCGTGTGCCGGACGAGAAGACTGCGAGCACGCCGTCACCGAGCGTGACGCCCTCGATGTCCTCGCCGTTGCACTCACGCACGGCGCGTCGCAGCGTGCGCTCGAACTCGCCTGCCTTCGCCACGTACGCGGCGTCGCCGAGACGCTCCGTGAGCGCGGTGGAGTCGACGATGTCCGTGAACAGGATCACCGCGGTCTCGGCGCCGACGGGCGGTGCAGGCGTCGAGGTTTCGCCGGTGAGGCGTGTCATGAGACCAGCCGCCTGTTGCTCGAACGCGGGCATGTCGAGCTCGTCGAAGAGAGCGCGGGCCAGGGTGGTGAGCTCCAGTGCCTCGGTGGCGGCGGCGGTGTGTTCAGCATCCGTGAGCAACCGCGCGAGATCGAGATAGGCGCGCCCGAGCTCCGGCCGCAGGCCCAGGCCGGCTGCCCGTGACATCGCCGATCGCAGCAACTGCTCCGCCTCGTCGAGGTGCCCGAGACGCCGGGCGACGATCGCGCGGACCCGGTCGAGGAGGAGAACGGGTCCGTCGGACAGGACCATCCCGCGCTCGGCCGCCCGCGCCAGCGCCGGCTCCACGCGGTCGAGCGAGAGGTCGATGTCGACGAGGTCGGCGATCTCGGCCAGCGCCGCGAAGCGGCCGACGGTGCCGAGCGCCACCGGCCAGTGGGCAGCCACGCGCTCGGGGCGGGCGAGCAGCGCCTGGCGGACCTCGTCGTGTTGCCCGGCGTGCGCCCGCACCAGCTGGCGGAGCAGCCACGTCGCCTCGGCGTACATCTCGGCGTCGTCGTTCTCGACGAGCTTGTCGACCGCGGATTCGGCGAGCCCGTACGCCCCGCGCAGCATTCGCCCGCTCGCGAGCGCGGGAAGGAACAACGACGCGCTGTAGCCGTAACGGGACACTCGCGACGCCAACCACGCCTCGTCGGCGGCCCGCTCCGCGCCCCGGAAATCACCGTGCCCGACGTGCAGCGCCACTTCGACGGCGAGGCCGAGGCTCCGCTCGGCGATGTCGCCGCTCGCCTGGGCGCGCTCGTCGGCACGAGCCGCGTTTTGCGCCGCGCCGGCGACGTCGCCGAGCCACAGCTGCGTGAGCGCAAGGCGGGGGAGTGGAATCGCTTTGACCCACAGATCGTCGGCGGCGTGCGTGTGCTCGACGGCGGCTTCGAGATGCGCGAGCGCGTCCGTGAGGTGCAGACCGAGCCAGTCGATGACGGCGAGGGCGTCGAGTGCCCGTGTGCACGCCTCGTGCTCGCCGACCGAGGCCCCGATCGTGACGGCGCGCTCGGCGAACTCGCGTCCGCGCTCGACATCGCCTTGGAGCCAGAGCGCATCGGCCATCTGGGCCAGGAGACGGGCTTGGAGGCCGGGATCGGAGAGCGCGGCCAGCGCGGTCTCGAGCGGCTCGAGCGCCACCCGGGTGCCGAAACGCCCCGCGGTGAGCTCCGCTCGGGTGCGGTCGGTGAGCGCACGGGCGACGCCGCTCGGGTCGGACGCCGCCCGGTACGCCATCTCGGCCCGTTCGAGGTACGTCCGGCTCGGAACGGGATCGCTGTTGCGGTAATGCGCGACGCCGGCCCGGTACGCGAGCTGGGCGATCTCACCGGGCGGCGCGTGCTCGCGCGTGGCGGCGTGGGTGGCGGCCTCGAAGCAGCGCGCCGCCTCGTCCCAGGCCAGGAGCGCCCACGCCCGGTCGCCGCCGGTCTGCGACCAGCGCACGACGTCGGCGGGATCGGCGCGGTCGCCGGCGTCGGCGAGGTGGCGGGCGATCTCGATGGCGTGTTGCTCGGCATCGGAAGCAGTTTCAAGCGAGCCCGCGACGTCGAAGTGGAGCTGCTGACGGCGCGCAGGCGTGACGCGCGTGTACGCAGCTCGGGCGTACAGCGGATGCGCGAAGCGGAACTCGCCGTCGTCGCGTTCCAGGATGCCGAGTGCGGTCGCGCTCTCGAGGTGGTCCATGACCGTGTCGATGGGTTGCCGGCCGGCGGCGGCGACGCGAGCGGGGTCGAAACGGTCGCCGACGACCGCGGCGAGGGTGAGTGTGTCCTGCGCCGATTCGGGAAGCTCGGCGAGCCGTTCGGCGACGGCGTCGGTGATCTCGCGCGGACCGCCGGTCTCGATCGCGGCGACGGCACCCGGCTCGCGCCGCTGCGCTTCGTTCCGGCCGAGCTGATGGACGATGTTCTCGATGAAGAGAGGGTTGCCACCGGCGACGCGGTAGACGGTGTTCTCGATCTGGCGCGTCGACTGCTGGAGTCCCAGTGAGCGCACCATCTCTCCCGTCTCTGCAGGAGGGAGGGGCTGGAGTGCGATCTCGTGGCAGATCTCCTCGCGTTGGAGTCGCTCGAGCTCGTCCGAGAGCCGCGGGCCGTGGGCGTGGCGGTACGTCGCCGCGAGCAGCACGGGAACAGGTTCGCTCATCGCCGTATCGGCGATCTCCAGGGCCAGGTGTGTGAACAGGTCGAGCGACGCGCGGTCGGCCCAGTGGAGATCGTCGACGACGACCAGCAGTGGCGTGTGCGCGGCCAGCCGGATCGTGGCCGCGGCAACGGCAACGAACACACGCGTCTGCTCCTGCTCTTCGGATCGCGACCCGGCCGCCGGAGGGCTCTCCGTACCCTCACCGAGCAACCGCTCGATGACGGGCGCGTGCCGGGCGAGCGCCGGGTCCTCGCGGGCGAGGAGCTGCAACCGCGGGAGGAGCGACGCGGCGAACGGCAGGTACGGAAGATCGAGATGCTCGCGGCACCGCCCGGCGCACACCTCCATGCCGATGCTGGAAGCCGTGCGCTGGACCTCGCGCACGAGCCGAGACTTCCCGATCCCGGGGTCGCCGGAGAGCAGGATCAGCTGCGGTTGGCCGCTCCGGGCGTCGTCGAGGCGCTCCTCGAGCCACTCGCGCTCGTGGTGCCGATTGACGAACGGGCGAATGCCCGTCGTCTCCTGCCTGACCACCGCAACCCCTAAATCCTTCGAGCCCCGCCGGAAGGGTAAGTCATCCGGCGCCCGCGGGCTCTCAGATCTCGCTACGCAGGCTCCAGGCGCCGCGGAGCTCGAAGACGTACTGGTCGGGAAGGACGGCGAGCCGCAGCGCGATGTCCCCGCAATGCGGGCACCGCAGGACGATGCCGGCGCCGCGGTAGCTGCGGTGCGCGCCGGCGGGGTTGCGATCGCCGCACGACTGGCAGGTGCGCTCGAGCGTCGTGAACTCGGCGACGAAGATCTCTTGGAGGATCCCGGCGATCGCGTTGCCGTCGGTGTGCTGTTCGGTCGCCTCCATCATCATCCTCCTGTCGGTCCGAAGCGCTCGGTCTTGATCCGGTGCGGGTCGTGCCCGAGCTGCACGAGCAGATCGGCCACGTGCTCGACGAAGCCGGTCGGGCCGCAGACGAACACCCGAAGCTGCGCGCCCGGGTCGGCGCCGAGC
>DASYFC010000045.1:0-6561 GCA_036498645.1 Acidimicrobiia bacterium
CGCGGGCGACCTGGTCGCGTTCCAGCTGCCGAACTGGGTCGAGGCGGCGGCGACCTTCTGGGCGACGGCGTTCCTCGGCGCGGTCCCGGTGCCGATCGTGCACTTCTACGGCATGAAGGAAGTCGGGTTCATCCTCCGCCAGTCCGGCGCGCGCGTCCTCGTGACGGCCGACCGCTTCGGTCATCTCGACTACCTCGCGAACCTCGAGACGATCCGCCCCGATGTTCCGGACCTCGCGATCGTCGCGGTCGTGTCCGACAGCGACGTCCCGACCGGTCTACTCCCGTTCACGACGCTCGCCGAGAGCGACGCGGTGGACGTGCCCGCGCGCGTCGATCCGGCCGCGCCCGCGCTCGTCGCGTACACCTCCGGCACGACCGCCGACCCGAAGGGCGTCGTGCACGCGCACCGCACCATCGGCTTCGAGATCCGCCAGCTCGGCGCGATGCAGTCCGGCGGCGGCATACCGGCGCTCGTCGGCGCGCCTGTCGGCCACGGCATCGGCATGCTCGCCGCGCTGCTGATCCCCGTCTTCCGGCGCGAGCCCATCCATCTCATCGACGTCTGGGACCCGCCCACCGTGCTCGCCGCCATGCTCGAAGACCACGTGTACAGCGGCGCGGGCGCGACCTTCTTCCTCACCAGCCTGCTCGACCATCCCGACTTCACGGACGAGCACCGAGCGCTGATGCGCCATGTCGGGATGGGCGGCTCGTCGGTCCCGGCGGCGGTGACCGACCGGGCCGATGCCATGGACATCTCGATCGTGCGCATGTACGGATCGACCGAGCACCCGTCGATCACCGGCGCCCGGCACGAGGAACCCCGCGACAAGCGGCTGTACACCGACGGCCACCCGCTGCCCGGCGTCGAGCTCCGGCTCCTCGACGACGACGGCAAGGAGGTCGGTGCCGGCGTGCCGGGCGAGATCTACAGCCGCGGGCCGGACTGCTTCCCCGGCTACACGGATCCCGCGCTCACGAAGGACTGCTTCGACGCCGACGGGTGGTACGCGACCGGCGACGTCGGTGTGCTGGACGACGACGGCTACCTCTCGATCGTCGACCGCAAGAAGGACATCATCATCCGGGGCGGCGAGAACATCTCGGCGCTCGAGGTCGAGGAGCTCGTCCTGCGCTTGCCCGGGGTCGCCGAGGTCGCGGTCGTGGCCGCGCCGGACGCGCGGTTGGGGGAGCACGCCTGCGCGTTCGTGCGCCCGCTGCCCGGGGGAGAGCTGCCCACGCTCGACGCGGTCCGCGCCCATCTCGATGCCGCCGGCCTCGCCCGCCAGAAGTGGCCCGAGGAGTTGCGCGCGATCGAGGAGTTCCCACGCACGCCGTCCGGCAAGGTCCAGAAGTTCGCCCTGCGCGATCGGCTGCGTCGCGGGACGGACGGGCCCGGCTAGCCGCCGCCGGCGATGCGCTCCACGAGCAGGGGGCGCTGCACCTGGCCGGTCGCCGTCGTGCGCGGCAGCTCGTCGACGATCTGGAGGCGCCGCGGTTGCTTGAAGCCCGCGAGCGCGCCGGCGGTGTGCGCGCGCAGCTCGTCGAGATCGACGCCTCCCTGCGCACCCGGCTGGGGGACGACCACCGCGCACACGATCTCGCCCCATGTGTCGTCGGGGAGGCCGACGACCGCGACCTCGCGGACGCTCGGATGCGTCGAGAGCGCGGCCTCGACTTCGCCGGGAGCGACGGTCTCGCCGCCAGTACGGATCACGTCGCGCGCCCGTCCCACAATCGAGAGGTACCCCTCGTCGTCGAGCGAGCCGAGGTCGCCTGTGTGGTACCAGCCGTCGCGAAGCGCGTCAGCGGTGGCGTCGGGTTGGTCGAAGTACCCGTCCATGAGCAACTCGCTCTTGATGCATACCTCGCCGTCCTCGAGGCGGACGTCGACGCCCGGCTGCGGAAGACCGACGCTCCCGGGCTTCCGGGCGAGGTCGACGTGCGCGAGCACCGTGCCCGGCCCGGCCTCCGTCGACCCGTAGAAGACGCGCGTGACCGTATGGGGAAGCGCGTCACGGACGCCCGCGATGAGTTCGGGCGGTGTCGCCGACGTGCCGGTGTCCGCCTCGGCGAGCGACGACAGGTCGTAGCCCTTGACGCCGTGGTCGAGCACGCGGGACCACACCGCCGGAATCAGGTAGATCCGGGTGGCGCCCCGGCGCTCGGCGGTGTGGAGAAGCGTCTCGGCGTCGGGCGCCGGCACGAAGTGGATCGCCCGGCGGGACTGCCAACAGCCAAGGGCCAGCGACCAGCCGGCCATATGGAAGAGCGGGAACATGCAGACCGTGCCGCCGTCAGTGTCGGCGGCGAGGGGCGGGAAGCTGCGCAGAGAGCTGGCCCGGTTTGACAGCACGACGCCTTTCGACCGCCCCGTGCTCCCGCTGGTGAAGAAGATGACGTGCGGATCGCGCTCATCCAGGCCGCGCGCGTCGACATCCGCGCTGCTGGCGAAGGTGGCTGCGTCGGCGAGGTGCGCGTGCGTCGCCATCGGTGCATCGATCTCCTGGACGAGATCGGCGTGCCCATCGTCGACGACGAGGAGGCCGGGCCGCGCGTACCCGACGACCTCGGCTGCCTCGTCCGGCCCGAGCCGCGCGTTCACCGGCGCGAACACGGCGCCGAGCTTCGCCAGCGCGAAGAAGATCGGCAGCGCCTCGAGCGAGGTGTCTCCCCACCACGCCACGCGGTCGCCGTGGCCGACGCCCATGCCGGCCAACGTGTGTGCGATCCGGTTCGTCTGGTCGTCGAGCGCGCCGAAGGTGATCTCGTCGTCGCCCAGCGTCGCCGCCAGCCGGTGGGGCGTGTACCGCGCCGCGTGGCGCAGCACGTCGGCGACGAGGAGCCCCATCAGGCGCGCGCGGTGGCCTTGAACTCCACGAGGACGTTCCGGTACGGCTCGTTTCCGACGTTCACCGCGGCCTCGACGCTGCCCTGCTTCAGGAAGATGGTGTGGCCCTGCTCGACGGGCGCCTCGATGTAGTCGCCGTATTCGCTGGAGTAACCCGGCACCGACTTGGCGGCGATCTTGTCGCCGGCCACGTCGACGATGACGTAGTCGCACGTGTGTTGGTGCGGGGAAGACTCCTCACCCGGCGCGAGGCGCAGCTCCCAGATGCGGATCTCGTCGTCCTCGAACAGGAGCTTGCTCCCGATGTCGCCCAGCGGGATCTTCTCGTCCGCCATGCCTTCTCTCCCCTCGGTGGCCACGCGGCATGATGACGGACATGTCAGCAACCGGCAACCAGAGCACGGCCGTGGACGCGGGATTGCTCGCCCACGCCCGGACCCGTCCCGACCGCGTGGCGTTGCGTCAGGGCGAACAGATGCGGACCTACGCCGAGCTCGACGACCGCGCCCGCCGGGTGGCGCACGCGCTCGCGGGGCTGGGCGTGCGGCGCGGCGACCGGGTCGCGGTGATGGTCCCCAACTCGTTCGAGTTCTTCGAAGCGGTGCACGGCAGCGGTCGCCTCGGCGCGGTCGTGGTGCCGGTGAACATCCACTTCAAGGCGGACGAGGCGGGATGGATCGTCGAGGACTCGGGCGCGTCGGCGGTCGTCGTCGCCGAGGATCTCCAAGCGGCGCTCGCCGGTGTGCCCGATGTACCGCGGCTTTTCGTCGGCCCGGGCGGCGACTACGAGGCTGCGCTCGCGGAAGCGCCCGAGCAGGGCGAAGTCGAGCCGCCCGAGATCGTGGGGGACGGATGGCCCACCGTCATGGCGTACACGTCGGGCACGACCGGACGCCCGAAGGGCGTCGCCATCGGCGAGGACGACTTCCGTCGCCGCGCGGTAGGAGTTGCGGCGTCGAAGGACCGGTGGGGCTTCAGCACCGACGACGTGCACCTGCTCGTCGGTCCCTCGTACCACATGGGCCCGATGTTCTGGGCGCAGATGCACCTCGCGTTCGGCGGGTCGGTGGTGATCATGCCGAAGTGGGACCCGCGCGATGCACTGGAGCTGATCGAGCGTTGGCAGGTGACGAACACGCACATGGTCCCGGCCAACTTCACCCGCATCCTCGAGCTCCCGGAAGCCGTGCGAGGCAAGTACGACCTGTCGTCCCTCAAGATCGTCGTGCACGCGGCCGCGCCGTGCCCCGTGCCACTCAAGCGCGCGTTCATGGACTTCGTCGGACCCGACAAGGTCTGGGAGTACTTCGGCGCGTCCGAGGGTGGCGGCACCGTCATCAGCCCGCAGGAATGGCTCGAGCATCCCGGCAGCGTCGGCAAGCCGTTCCCCGGAAACGAGTTCGAGATCCTCGACGACGACGGTCGGCCGTTACCGTCGGGGGAGGTCGGCACGATCTACGCCAGGCCGGCCGCGTCGAGCTTCGAGTACCACAACGATCCCGAGAAGACGGCGTCCTCCCATCGCGGCCGGTGGTTCACCGTCGGTGACGCGGGCTACCTGGACGAGGACGGCTACCTCTACCTGACCGACCGCAAGAGCGACATGGTCATCTCGGGGGGCGTGAACATCTATCCGCGCGAGATCGAGGATTCCCTCCACCAGCATCCCGACGTGGTCGACTGCGCCGTCCTCGGTGTCCCCGACGATCGCTGGGGCGAGGTGCTGTATGCCGTCGTGCAGCCGCGATCGGGGTCGTCGCTCGACGCCGAGGGCGTGGTCATCTGGTGTCGAGAGAACCTCGCCGACTACAAGCGTCCGCGCGTCGTCGAGTTCGTCGACGAGCTCCCGCGCGACCCGAACGGCAAAGTGCGCAAGCCCAAGCTGCGGGAGGCCTGGATCGCACGAGAGCGAGCGTGAAGAATCGGATCGCGTGGAGGCGAGGAGGGAGCCATGCCGTATTACCTGATCCAGACCGGGTACACGTCCGAGTCGTGGGCGGCGATGATCAAGAGCCCGCAGGACCGCGTGGAGGCGGTCCGACCTGCCATCGAAGCGCTCGGTGGCCGCATCGACGCCGGTTACATCTCGTTCGGTGAGTACGACGTCACGGCCATCGTCGAGTTCCCGGACAACGTGAGTGCGGCCGCGTTCTCGATCTCGGCGGCAGCGGCGGGCGGGTTGAAGGCGTTCAAGACCACGCCGCTCATGACGATGGCCGAGGGCCAACAGGCGATGCAGAAGGCGAGCGGAAGCTCGTACCGGTCCCCACAGTGACGACGATCTTCCACGACGAAGACGCCGACCTCGCGGTTCTGGCGGGGTCGAGCGTCGCCGTCGTCGGGTACGGGAACCAGGGCCGGTCGTGGGCCCTCAACCTGCGTGACTCGGGCCTCGACGTGTCGGTGTGCGTGCGCGCCGACGCGTCACGTGACCAGGCGGTCGCCGACGGCTTCACGGCCGGCGAGCTCGGCGACGCATCGGGGGCCGATGTCGTGTGCGTGTTGGTGCCCGACGACGTGATCCCGTCGCTGCCGCTGCGCCGTCCCGACGACGGTCTCACCATCGTCGCCAGCGGCTACACGCTCGCGTTCGACCGGTTCGATCCGGCGGGCGACGTCGGCATGGTCGCGCCCCGCATGCTCGGTCCCGAGGTGCGGCGCTGCTACGAGGAGGGCATCGGGTTCATCACCGCTGTCGGCGTGCATCGCGACGCCACCGGCGCGGCGCGGGAGCGCACGCTTGCGGTGGCGAAGGCCGTCGGCGGGCTGCGCCAGGGCGCCGTCGAGCTCACGCCCCGGCAGGAGGCCGTCCTCGACCTCGGGGTCGAGCAGGCGTTGTCGCCCGCGCTCACGTCGGTGCACACGACGTTCGTGCAGGTGATGCTGGAGCAGGGCATCCCGCTCGAAGCCGTCCTCACCGAGCTGATCCTCTCCGGCGAAGTCGAGCGGACGATGCGGCTCGTGCGCGAGTCGGGGTACGCCGCGCAGTTCGGCTACCACTCGCCGACGAGCCAGTACGGGCAGCTCACCCGGCGGGGCGAGTACGACCACCTCGACCTCGCCAGCACGATGCGGCGATTGGTCGACGACATTACCTCGGGTCGTTTCGCCGACGAGTGGGACGCCGAGCGTGACGCCGGCTACCCGAAGCTGGCGGCACTGCGAGAGCAGCATGCCGGCCCCGCCGTGGCCGAGTTCGAGACCGCTCTGCGCCGTGAGTTGGGGGAAGGAGCGACCCGGAGGTAACTGGCCTCCCCCAACTCGATCGGCGGCGACCGCCTTTATGCCCTCGTCAGCCTGCGACGCCCGAGGACGGTCAAAGCCCCACCCACACTGACCGCACCGAGGGCAACGAGCACGAGCACGAGCACGTTGCCGCCGGTGACGGGCAGCGCACCGCCCGCGGCCGCAGGCAAGCTCACGCTCGGAAGGCTCACGCTCGGCAACGAAACCGGGCTGACGAGCTCGCCCGGGGTCCTCGCGCCGACAGGCGTCACCGAGATCGGAGGCGACACCGGGACGGGAGGCGTTACCGGGGTCGGCGGGCTCGACACGCACCCCGTGTGAGCCGGGTTGGTTTGCCCGATGCCGTTGTTGCTGTCGCACTCGTAGCCCGCGTTGGGATCAGTGCCGTTGGGGAACTGTCCCGGCGGGTTCTTGTTGTCGGCCTTGCCGACACAACCCGCGCACGGCTGCCCGACGGCTGCT